>NZ_JAUSMI010000018.1 GCF_030645145.1 Microcella sp.
GGCGCTCGAGCTCGCGCTCGCGGTCGCCGAGCTCGAGCTCGCGCTGCAGACGGTCGAGGTCGGGCACGCTCCGTCGGGCCCGGGCGCCGCCGAGCTCGAGGGCGCCGTAGGCGACGAGCACGACGATCGCGCCGAGCAGCGGCGTGACCCCGATCTCGGGGCTGCGGCCGGCGAGCACGAAGGCGACGACGAGCGAGAGCTCGGCGAGCAGGAACCCCGCGGCGGTCCACAGCACGCCGCTGCGCGCGCTCCCGCGCAGCGCGCCGACGAGGACGAGCGCGGTGGCGGCGCGGTTGAGGAGGAACGGTCCGGGGTCGTCGAGCCGGGCATCCGCCCCCAGCAGGGCGAGCGTGAAGACGACGGAGGCCACCGCTCCCCCGGCGAGGAAGGCGACCGCGCTCGCGACGGTCGGCCGCAGCAGGAGGCGCAGCGCGAGCGCGGCGATCGTCGCGAGGGCGACGAGGGCCGGGAGGAGGGGCAGCGGATCGCCGCCGCGCGACACCACGGCGACGGTGACCGCGACGCCCGTGAGCACCGCGCCGACGACGACCACCGCGCGCTGAGCGGTCGCGAAGCCGCGGACGATGATGCCCGAAGCGACATCGCGGGGCAGCGCGATCGATGCCATGGGCCCTCCCGAGGCGCCCCGAGCGGCGCGCTGCTCGCAGACTACCGGCGCGCGAGCGCCGAACGGGTCAGGACCCCGCGGGCGGCGGGGGACGGTCGGCTAGGAGCGGGTGCGACCGCCGAGCGCGCGCGCGTCCTGCTCGCCGCTCGCGGTCGTGCGCAGCTCCTTCGGCAGCGAGAACAGGAGGTCCTCCTCGGCCGTCTTGACGACCTCGACGTCGGCGAACCCGGCGTCCGCGAGGTCGGCGAGCACCTGCTCGACGAGGACCTCGGGCACGCTCGCGCCGCTCGTGACGCCCACGGTCGCGACGCCCTCGAGCCACTCCTGCTTGATCTCGCTCGCGTAGTCGACGCGGTAGGCGGCGCGGGCGCCGTACTCGAGCGCGACTTCGACGAGGCGCACGCTGTTGGAGCTGTTGGCCGAGCCGACGACGATCACGAGGTCGGCATCCGGCGCGACCTTCTTGATCGCGACCTGGCGGTTCTGGGTGGCGTAGCAGATGTCGTCGCTCGGAGGGTCCTGCAGGTGCGGGAACCGGGCGCGCAGCCGGCGCACGGTCTCCATCGTCTCGTCGACGCTCAGCGTCGTCTGCGACAGCCAGATGAGCGCGTCGGAGTCGGGCACCTCGACCGTGTCGGCCTCCTCGGGCGTGCCGATGAGGATCGTGCGCTCGGGGGCGTGCCCCATCGTGCCCTCGACCTCCTCGTGACCCGCGTGACCGATGAGCAGGATGCGGTAGTCCTGCTTCGCGAAGCGCACCGCTTCGCGGTGCACCTTCGTCACGAGCGGGCACGTCGCGTCGATCGCGGCGAGCCCTCGGTCGGCGGCGCCCTGCACGACCGCCGGGCTCACGCCGTGCGCCGAGAAGACGATGTGCGAGCCCTCGGGGACCTCGTCGACCTCGTCGACGAAGATCGCGCCCGACTTCTCGAGCTCGCTCACGACGTGCACGTTGTGCACGATCTGCTTGCGCACGTAGACGGGCGCACCGTACTGCTCGATGGCCTTCTCGACCGCGATGACGGCGCGGTCGACGCCGGCGCAGTAGCCGCGCGGCGCGGCGAGGAGGATGCGGCGGGGCGCGGCGACGTCGGTCGCCTGCAGGCGCTCGCGCCGCTCGGGGACGACGGGCGTGGTCAGGGTGACGCCGAGGGCGCCGTTCGTGATCGTGCTCACGGTCGCCAGTCTACGAGGGCGCGAGTGGGCGCCCGCCGTGCGTGGGCCGCCCGCCCGACGACGGCCGGGCCCGCCGCCGCTACTCGACGTCGCGGCGCAGGGTGGTCGCGGCCGCCGCCACGAGCAGCACCGCGGCGAGGCCGGCGAGCACGAGGCCTCCCTGCCACCAGAGCAGCGCATCCGTCGCCGCCTGCGGAACGGTCGGATCGATCGACCCGAGAGAGCTCAGGATGCCCGCGCCGACGAGCGCGTCCGTCGCCGCCCCGGGCAGGAAGCGCCCGATCGCGGCCGTGGTCTCCCACGCGCCGGCGAGGATCCGCAGGATCGGCTCGACGAACTGCGTGAACGCGAGCACGACGACGATCGCCGCGATCTGGCTCGTCAGGAGGGCGCCGAGGCCGAGCCCCAGGAGCGACCACAGCGCGGTGGCGAGGAGGGTGCGCAGCACGAGCCCGATGACCTCGGGCTCGTCGAGCGCCGAGCTCTCGCCGAGCGCCTCGAGCACGGGCGCGCCGACGCCGACCGAGCCGATGAGCCCGATGACGCCGTAGAGCGCGCCCATGACGAGCGCGACGACGGCCTTCGCGGCGAGCACGACGCCGCGGCGGGGCTGCGCGAGGACGGTCGGCGTGAGCGTGCGGTGCCGGTACTCGGTCGTCGCGAGGAGCGCGCCGAACAGGAGCGGGATGACGAGGCCGACGGCCGTCACGCTGCTGTAGACGAGGGTCGCCGACACGACGGGGTCGAGAGCGGGAGCGCCCGCACCGCCGAGCTGCGCGCCCACGTCGCTCAGGAAGAACGCGAGGCCGCCCGCCGTGACGGCGATGTAGACCACGAGGACGAGACCGAGCAGCCACCACGAGCGGAGCGAGAGGACCTTGGCGAACTCGGACGCCGTCTGGCGCGCGAGGTCGGTCGCGAGCGCGGTCATGCGATGCCCTCCTCGTCGGCCGTGAGCGCGAGGAAGACCGACTCGAGGCCGTCGCCCTCGTCGCTCAGATGGGTGAGGGCGATGCCGGCGTCGCGGGCGATCTCGCCCGTGCGCGCGGCGTCGAGGCCGGCGACGACGAGACCGCGGGCGGGCTGCTCGGCCGGGTCGACGCGGGCTCCGGCCGCGGCGAGCGCCGCCGCGAGCGCCGTGCGGTCGAGCGCGTCGACGCGCACCCGCGCGGTGCCCGCCTCGAGATCGGAGAGCGGGCCGTCGAAGACGATGCGTCCGTGGCGGATGACGACCACGTCATCCACCGTCTGCTGCACCTCGCTCAGCACGTGCGACGAGAGCAGCACCGTGCGGCCCTCGTCGGCGAGCGCGCGCAGCAGGCCGCGCATCCAGCGGATGCCGTCGGGGTCGAGGCCGTTGATGGGCTCGTCGAGGACGAGCGCGTCGGGGTCGCCGAGGAGGGCGCTCGCGAGGCCGAGGCGCTGCCGCATGCCGAGCGAGTAGCCGCCGACCGCGCGTCGGCCGGCGTGCGCGAGGCCGACCTGCTCGAGGACGGCGTCGGCGCGCGCGGCCGGGATGCCCGCGGCGAGCGCGAGGGCGCGCAGGTGGGAGCGCCCGCTGCGGCCGGGGTGGAAGACGTCGGCCGAGAGCGACCCGCCGACGCGCGCGAGCGGCCGGTCGAGCGCGCGGTACGGCACGCCCGCGATCGTCGCGGTGCCCGCGGTCGCGGTGTTGAGGCCGAGCAGGATGCGCAGGGTCGAGGTCTTGCCGGCGCCGTTCGGGCCGAGGAAGCCCGTGACGCGGCCCGGCTGAGCGGTGAACGACACGTCGGAGAGCGCGGTGACCTCGCCGTAGACCTTCGAGAGCCGCTCGACCGCGAGGGGTGTGGGGAACGGCATGGTCTCCTCGGGTCGTCGGGCGGCCCGCGTCGGCGTCGGGGGCGTCCACTACCCTGGCGGAGGCCGCCGATCGAGGCAAGGGAGGGTCATGAGCGAGGCACCGTCCACCGCCGACGCGCCCTGGCCCGTGGGCGAGCTGTCGCAGAAGATCAAGGGCTACATCGACCGGCTCGGGAGCGTCTGGGTCGAGGGCGAGATCACCCAGTGGGGCGTCTCGGGCGGCAACGTCTACGGCAAGCTCAAAGACCTCTCGGCGGACGCGACCGTCTCGTTCACCGTGTGGTCGTCGGTCAAGGCGAAGCTCCCGCAGGGCCTCGGGCAGGGGGATCGCGTCGTCGCGCTCGTCAAGGCCAACTGGTGGGTCAAGGGCGGCTCGCTCACGATGCAGGTCTTCGAGATGCGGCGCGTCGGGCTCGGCGATCTGCTCGAGCGGCTCGAGCGCCTCAAGCAGCAGCTGCGCGCCGAGGGCCTGTTCGACCCGGCGCGCAAGAGGCCGCTCCCCTTCCTGCCGCACTGCATCGGCCTCGTGACGGGTGCCGACAGCGATGCCGAGAAGGATGTCCTCCGCAACGCCCAGCTGCGGTGGCCGTCGGTCCGCTTCCGCGTCCACCACTCCGCCGTCCAGGGCGAGCGCGCCGTCGGCGAGCTCATCGCGGGCATCCGCGCGCTCGACGCCGACCCCGAGGTCGACGTCATCATCGTCGCGCGCGGCGGCGGCGACTTCCAGAACCTGCTGCCCTTCAGCGACGAAGCCGTCGTGCGGGCCGCAGCCGCGTGCGAGACGCCCCTCGTGAGCGCGATCGGGCACGAGAACGACCGGCCGCTGCTCGACGAGGTCGCCGACCTGCGCGCCTCGACGCCGACCGACGCCGCGAAGCGCGTCGTGCCCGACGTGAGCGACGAGCTCGCGAAGGTGCAGCAGGTGCGCTCGCGCCTGCTCACGCGCGTCACCGGGCTCATCGGCACCGAGATCGACCGGCTCGCGCAGATCCGCTCACGGCCGGCGCTCGCGAGCGCGTCGTGGATCATCGACCAGCGGGCGGAGGAGCTCACGCGCTTCGTCGCCCGGGGCGTCGAGCTCACGACGCGCGGTCTCGAGCGCGCGCATCTCGACCTCACCGAGCGGCGTGGCCAGCTCCGCGCGCTCTCGCCCCAGCACACGCTCGACCGCGGGTACGCGATCGTGCAGACCGGCGCGGGCGCGGTCGTCCGCGATGCCGCCGAGACGACCGCGGGCGACGCCCTCGTCGTCACGCTCGCGCGCGGCCGGATCGCCGCGACCGCGGGCGAGCCCCTGCCGTCGGCGAGCGCGCAGCCGGCGCCCGCTCCGCAGGCGTCCACCCCGCAGACCCCCACCCCGTAGTCAGAGAGACGCTCCTACCATGGCTGATGTGACCCCTCCCGCCGCCTCCGCGACCGACGGCGTCGACGCGCTCTCCTACGAGCAGGCCCGCGACGAGCTCGTGCGCGTCGTCACCGAGCTCGAGCAGGGCGGCGCCACGCTCGAGCAGTCGATCGCCCTGTGGGAGCGGGGCGAGGCGCTCGCCCGCCGCTGCGAGGAGTGGCTGATCGGCGCGAAGGAGCGCCTCGATGCCGCGCGATCCGCGGCCGGGCAGGGCTGAGCATCCGCGCATGACCGACCCCGTCACCGGACGCCCGATCGTCGCCGAGCTCGGCAGGCCCGAGACCGACGACGAGCGCGCGGCCCGCGTCGCCGAGAACCGCCGCAAGCGCCGTGCCAACCAGTCGTCGACGAACCTTCTGCTGTCGATCGCCGCGTCGCTGCTCATCGTCCTGTTCCTCGTCGTCGTGACGGTCCGGGAGGATCCGACCCCCGAGAGCGTCGACTACCGCGCGACGGCCGAGCAGGCCGAGAACGGGCTCGGGATGCCCGTCGTCGCCCCCGACCTGCCCGAGGGCTGGTACGCGAACCGCGCCGACCTCGGCAGCGACGGCTCGGTGCAGGAGTGGTACGTCGGCCTCATCACGGCGGAGGAGCGCTTCATCGGGGTCCTCCAGGGCTTCGACGCCAACCCGACGTGGCTCGACCAGGCTCTGCGCCAGCCGACCCGCGAGGGTGAGAGCGTCGAGATCGGCGGCGCCGACTGGACGCTCTACGATCGTCGGGAGGCGGACGGCATCGGCAATCGCGGCTACGCCCTCGTGACCGAGACGGCCGACAGCACCCTGGTGCTGTACGGCACCGCGTCGGAGTCGGAGTTCGCCCAGCTCGCCACCGCGGTCGCGGCCGAGCTCGACGCCGGCCGCTGACGGCCGACCGCCACCGCCCCAGCCGAACCACGCACGCGGAGGACGATCATGACTGGACCCACGCGCACCCCGGCCGACGTCTGGCGCGAGATGGAGCGCGGCAACGCCCGCTTCGTCGCGGGCGAGCCGGCCCACCCCCGTCAGGACGTCGACCGTCGTGCCGAGCTCGCCTCGTCGCAGGCGCCGCACGCGGCCCTCTTCGGCTGCAGCGACTCGCGTCTCGCCGCCGAGATCATCTTCGACAAGGGCCTCGGCGACCTCTTCGTCGTGCGCAACGCCGGCCAGGTCATCTCGAGCAGCGTCGTCGGCTCGCTCGAGTACGCCGTCGGCGTCCTCGGGGTGCCCCTCATCCTCGTCCTCGGCCACGACGAGTGCGGGGCGGTGCGGGCCGCGATCGACTCCCGCGGGGCCGATGCTCCCCCGCTGCCGCCGCACATCCACGGGCTCGTCGAGCGCATCCAGCCCGCCGTCGACCGGTGCCTTCTCGCGAAGGGCACCACGGACATCCACGAGCTCGACGCGCAGGACGTCGGTCGCGAGCACCTGCGCGACACCGTGGGCGAGCTGCTCGCGGCCTCCGAGCTCATCAGCGACGCCGTCGCCGCCGGTACCCTGGCTATCGTCGGTGCCAACTACCGCCTGCTCGAGGGTCGAGCAGTGCCCGACATCGTCGTCGGCCAGATCTGACCGGCGCGCCGACCCCCTGCACCCCTCTACGAGAAGGACGAGATCGCCGTGAGCGAGACCACTGAGCCGGAGTACCGGATCGAGCACGACACGATGGGCGAGGTGCGCGTCCCGCGCAGCGCCCTGTACCGCGCGCAGACGCAGCGCGCCGTCGAGAACTTCCCCATCTCGGGCTCGGGCCTCGAGCCGGGCCAGATCGTCGCCCTCGCGCAGATCAAGCGCGCCGCCGCGATCGTGAACGCCGAGCTGGGCATCCTCGACGGCGACCGCTCGAGCGCGATCGTCGCCGCCGCCGACCAGATCATCGCCGGCCAGCACCACGAGCACTTCCCCGTCGACACCTACCAGACCGGCTCGGGCACGAGCTCGAACATGAACATGAACGAGGTGCTCGCGACGCTCGCGTCGACCGAGGCCCTCGCGGTGCACCCCAACGACCACGTCAACGCGTCGCAGTCGTCGAACGACGTCTTCCCAACCTCGGTGCACCTCGCCGTCACGAGCGCGCTGCTCACCGACCTCATCCCCGCCCTCGAGCACCTCGCGAGCGCGCTCGAGGCGAAGGCCGAGCTCTGGACGACGGTCGTCAAGGCCGGCCGCACGCACCTCATGGACGCGACGCCCGTCACGCTCGGCCAGGAGTTCGCCGGCTACGCCCGCCAGATCCGCCTCGGCATCGCTCGCGTGCAGGCGACGATCGAGCGCGTCGCCGAGGTGCCGCTCGGCGGCACCGCGACGGGCACGGGTATCAACACCCCGCTCGGCTTCTCGCAGAAGGTCATCGCCGAGCTCGCCTCGTCGACCGGGCTGCCCATCACCGAGGCGCTCGACCACTTCGAGGCGCAGGGCGCCCGCGACGGCCTCGTCGAGGCGAGCGGCGCGCTGCGCGTCATCGCCGTGTCGCTCACGAAGATCTGCAACGACATCCGCTGGATGGGCTCGGGCCCCAACACGGGCCTCGCCGAGCTCAGCATTCCCGACCTGCAGCCCGGCTCGTCGATCATGCCCGGCAAGGTGAACCCCGTCGTGCCCGAGGCCGTGCTCATGGTGTGCGCGCGCGTCATCGGCAACGACGCCACGGTCGCGTGGGCGGGCGCCTCGGGCTCGTTCGAGCTCAACGTCGCCATCCCCGTCATGGGAACCTCGCTGCTCGAGTCGATCCGCCTGCTCGCGAACTCGACGCGCGTGCTCGCCGACAAGACCGTCGTCGGCCTCGAGGCCAACGTCGACCGCGCGCGTGCTCTCGCCGAGTCGTCGCCCTCGATCGTCACGCCGCTCAACCGCGTCATCGGCTACGAGGCCGCCGCGAAGGTCGCCAAGCACTCGGTCGCCAAGGGCCTCACGGTGCGCGAGGCCGTCGTCGACCTCGGCTTCGTCGAGCGCGGCGAGGTCACCGAGCAGCAGCTCGACGAGCTGCTCGACGTGCTCTCGATGACGACGCCGGGCCTGTAGCTCGAGCCTCACCCAGCGCGAACGGCGCCCGCTCCCTCTCGGGGGCGGGCGCCGTTTCTGTGCGCGGATGCTCGGCTCAGGCCGCGGTCGCGGCGAGCAACCCGGGCGAGCGTCGCGACTCAGCTGAAGTAGTGCGGCCGGCTGACGTAGGTGTCGGAGACGAACATGACGCCCGTCGACCGCTCGAGCAGCGAGCGCAGCCCCTCGATGAGGTCGTCGGCGCGGTCGTCGGGCACGACCGTGATCGTGAGGGTGAGCGCGTCGCGGTCGTTGAACAGGGCGCGGCCCTCGTGGGCGCCGTGGTGGCCGAGTCCCGTGACGGCGGGCAGGCTCGTGTAGCCGGACGCGCCCGAGGCGACGATCTGGCGACGCACGGCGTCGCTGTCGACGGTGCGGGCGACGACCTCGATCTTGGTCATGCGGGTGAGTGCTTCGCGGCTCATGCCGCCTCCTTCTCGTCGGGGCTCGAGGCCTGGTCGGGGTTCACGGCCGCCTCGGCCGCGGGGGTGCTGGTGGTCAGGGAGTACGGCGCCCAGCCGTCGCGCGTGCGGCGCACCCAGGTGCCGGGCTCGGCGCCGGGAGCGACGAGCACGACCCAGTCTCCGTGCACGAGGTCGGCGACGATGTCGGCGCGCTGGATGATGCCGTCGATGCGCTCGAGCGGGGCGTCGACGACGGCGAGCAGGCGCAGCGGCTCGTGGTGCAGCCCGGCGCGCGTGCCGATCGACTGCCAGGGCAGCCCGATGCGCAGGTCGCCGCCGGGGCCCGTGAGCACGCCCGCGCCGCCGACGAGGTTGTGCACCGTCTTCGAGCCGGCGCCGAGCACCTCGGGGTCGACGGCCGAGAAGTAGTACTGGGCGTTGATCCAGTGCGCGACCACGAGCGGCGCGGTGAGGATCGTCTCGAGAGCCTGCCCGTCGACATCCGCCTCGGGGTCGTACGAGTGCAGGAAGGCCCGGCGCTCAAGATCGACTCCGGCGGTGCGCGAGCGCGGCCCGATGACGATCGCGGCGTTGCGGGCGAGGCCCCACTCGGGGTAGACCTGCGCCCAGTCGCGGCCGCGGCGCTCGAGGCGCGCGCGACCTGCTCCCGTGCGGGAGCCCGGCAGCTCGGCGGCCCGCTCGCACTGGAGCGCGTCGGCGGCGCGCGCCGCGTCGGCGCGCAGCGCATCGAGCTCGCCCCGCCGCTCGGCCGGGAGCGCCGACGCGTCGACGATCGTGATCGCGTCGCTCACCGTGTCGTGCTCGGCGGCGAGGAACACCGTCTCGTCGGGGATCTCGATGCCGCGCGCGGCGAGCCCGGCGCGCACGGCCTCGCTGTTGAGGATGGCGGCCGCGATGCGCGCGTTCGGGGCTCCGCGGTGGCCGCCGCAGGCCCCGCAGTCGAGCGCGGTGCGGTAGGCGTTGTTGGTCGTGGTCGAGCCGTGGCCGACGAGCACGATGAGCGGAGCATCCGGCGCCGTCATGCCCATCGTGCGCAGGATCACCTCGGCGGTGGCGAGCTGGTCCTCCACCGAGAGCGCCGAGTCGACGTCGAAGAGCGTCGTGGGCGCGCCCACCGGGTCGTCGGCGCGGCGGCCGCGTGCCGCGGCACCGGCGAGGATGCTGCGGCCGGCCGCGACAGGACCCCACAGCCATCCGGTCATCTCGGCCCAGCCGAGCGGCGCGCCCGCCACGGAGTCGGGCGCCTTCAGCGCCGAGCGCCACGCCCGGCCCGCGGCGAGGCGGTCGACGAGCGACTTCGCGCCGCGCCAGGCGCCCGGCACGGGGCGCTCGCTGACCCGGTAGCGCGGGCTCAGCAGCACGGGCAGCGCCGCCGAGGCCGCGGACGCGGCGAGCGGCTCGACCTCGGCGGCGATGCCGAAGAATCCGGCGAAGCCCGAGGTCGCGTAGGGGCCCTGCTGCTCGAGACGGCGACGGATGCCCTCGCTCCGCACATCGATGCAGAACACGAGGTGCGCGCGGGGCGCGGGGTCGGCCACGGTGGTCGGTGCCGTGCCCACGCGCGACAGCAGCCGCTCGTGCACGCGCGCCTCGAGCGCCGCCTGCCAGACGAGCGCGCGCTCGACCGCGTCGAGGCCGAGCGCGTCGCGACCGGCCCGCGGGCCCGACGCCACGTCCGGCAGGGGGAGGTCGAGCGCGACGCGCAGGGTGAGGCGCACGGCGAGCAGGTCGACGACCTCGA
>NZ_JAUSMI010000019.1 GCF_030645145.1 Microcella sp.
CGCTCGGCCGCCGTGCGGGCCGCGGCGCCCGGCACCGCGCGCGGGTCGAGGCGGCGGATGCCCTGCTCGGGGTCGGGCATGAGCAGCCGCCCGCTCACGGGCCGCGGAGAGCGCCTGCTCGTCACCGTCACGGTGACCTCCCGGCTCGTGAGGCAGCCGGAGCCCTCGCCGAGACCCGACCAGCGGCTCTCGGTGAGGCTGATCATCGCCTCGGTCTGCGGCCAGGCGCCGACGACGAGCAGCGTCGAGCCGCGCTCGCGCAAACGGCTCGCGAGCCGCGCGACCGCGGCGTCGCCCGCGGCGCGGCCGGGGCGCACGACGACGATGCCGAGCGCGTCGGCGATCGAGGCCGTGACGGTGAGCCACTGATCGCCCGGATGCGGGACGAGCACGAGGCGGTCGAGGTCGAGCCCCATGGCCTCCGCGGCCTCGACCCCGAACTCGGGCATGCCGACGACCCCGCACCACGACCCCGCCGCCGACGGCCCGGCGAGGAGGGCCATGACGAGCGCGCTCGAGGGGCTCACGGAGTACGCCGCCCCCTCCTTGAGCCCGCCGTCGGGCAGGAGGTCGGCGAGCGCCTCATGGGTGGGCGTGAGCTTCGAGTCGAGCGTCGTGCGCTGCAGCGCGTCGATGCGCGCCTGGAGGGCCTGCACCGTGTCGACCGTCTGCAGCCGCGCGCCGCCGCCCGAGCCCGGGCCCGCACCCACGACCGCGTCGGCCGACGCGACGGGGGAGAGGGCGAGAGCGGGCATGCCTCCATGGTCGAACATACGTTCGAATATCGCAACCGCCACCGACATTCGACGGCGTGTCGGCCCCGGAGCCGCCGTGAGACGCCGAACGCGGAGGCGCCGAGCCCTACTCGACCCAGTAGTCGCCGTCGAAGTGCAGTCGGCCGTTCTCCGAGACCTCGTCGTCGAGGAACTCCTCCTCCTCGACGTCCCGCTCCTCGAAGGAGACCGGGGTCGTCTGCGTGACGAGGACGCTCAGCACGCGATCGCCCGAGAGCCGGATGTCGACGAACGCGCCGCCGGCCGCGCACGCTCGCACGATCTCCTGCTTGAGCTCGGCGAGGTCCTGGTTGTCGGCGAGGTAGTTGCGGCTGTCTCCGATGCTGGCCTGCACGACTCTCATGAGCGTCCTCCGTCGGTCGGTGCGATGTCGTCGAGCGGGATGTCGTCGTTCGGGATGGTCAGGGTCGGGTCGACGCGAATGACGGCGGGGACGACCCCTGTCGGCTCGGGGACGATGCGCAGCCCGCCCGAGCTGTTCGCCGAGCTCATGAGGGCCTCGATCCACGGGCGGCTGATCGTCGGGGTTCGCCCGCCGTGGAAGGTGAACACGAGCGGGATCGCCGGGTGCAGCCACAGGCTCGCGCGGCCGCTGCCCTCCTCGCGCGGCTTCGACCACGAGAACGCGAACGACTCCTGGCGCCGGAGCTTCGCGACGATGACGATCTGCAGGTGCGCGAGCACCCGGTCGTCGAATCTCGCCTCGAACGTCGATGCGTAGATCAGCTGGCCCATCTGTCCCTCATGATCGGGCTGCTCGCCGAGCGCGAGCAGGCGTTGCGCCGGCTGAGTCGTGCGGCTCGGCTCTCTGACGGTACCCCTATCCGAGAGCCGCGACGCGCTCGCGCAGGAAATCGGCCCCCGCCGCATCGTGCACGAGAGAGCCCCGCACGTCGATCGGGTACGGCCGCTCGAGCAGGCCGTCGGCCGGCCGCACGTCGACGTGCACCGCCTCGAGGCCCGCGGCGTGCACGTGATCGGCCATGAGGTAGTCCGATCGCGAGTCGCCGACCGAGTACCAGCGCGGCGCCGTGACGCCGCGCGCGGCGAACCACTCGATCGCCCGCCGGGCGCCGTGGTCCTTGTCGAGCCGCACCGACTCGATGTCGGTCGAGATGATCGTGGGGTCGATCCGGAAGGGCACCGCGCCCTCGGCGTCGGGGGAGACCCGCTCGCCGTGGCGGATGCCGAGCCCGCGGTCGGCGAGCGCCGCGAACGCCGCCTCCTCGTACTCCTCCTGCGCGCCGCGGTAGACCTCCGACGACACGTCCACGCGCTGCTCGAGCGACACCATGACGCGCTTGCCCTCGTCGACGAACATCGCGTGGCCGAAGCGGTCCCGGGCGATCGACTCGACCTCCGTGCGCGCGGCGACCGGCAGAGCCACCGTGGGGTCGACCTGCACCTCGCCGAGGCCCGCGGTCGTGATCGGGGCCCATGCCCCGCCCTTCTCGAAGACGCCGAAGAGGGCGGCGTCGTCGCGCATCCCGTGCTCGATGAGGCGCGAGACGACCTGCTCGCGCATGAACGCGTCGCTGCGGCCGGTGACGAACGCGACCGGCACGCCCGCGTGAGCGAGCGTCAGCAGGTCGGCGACGATCGACGGGATCGCGATCGTGCGCGACTCGGGGCTCGCGATCGGCCCGTCGACGTCGAGCAGCAGGCCGAAGGGGGCGATGATGGCGGCATGACCCGATCCACCCGACGAAGCGGCCTGACCCGTCACTGGACTCCTCGCGCCATCGTGTTCCTCGTTCTCGCGATCATCGGCCTCGTCGGCACGTGGACGTACAACGTCATCGCGATCATCGAGGGCAACGACTTTGTGGGGGACTGGTTCAATAATGGCCCGGCCGTCGGATCTCTCACGACCGACCTCCTGATCATGGCCGTCGCCGGGTGCGCCTTCATCGTCATCGAGGGGCGGAGACTGGGCATGAGGCATCTGTGGGCGTACATCGCCTTCTCGGGCCTCACGGCGATCGCGTTCACCTTCCCGCTCTTCCTCGCCAACCGCGAGCGGCGCCTCGCCGAGCTCTCCGCCACCGAGCACGCGGAGGGCATGGCACCCTCATAACGGTGAGCGAGCGCGCGACGGCACGGCGGGTGGTCGGCGCTCTGCGCCTGCTCGCGGCCCTCGTGGGGGTGCTCGCGCTCGTCGCGCGCTTCCAGTACGGCCTCGGCTTCAGCGTCTTCATCGCGTCGAACTTCTTCGGCTACCTCACGGTGCAGTCGAACATCGCGGCGATCGCGCTCGGCATCGTCTCGGGCGCGATCGCGCTGCGCCGCTCCCGCGATCCGGTGTGGATGCCCGTGGCCCGCGTCGCGATCCTGAGCTGGATGCTCGTGGCCGGCCTCGTCTTCGCCCTCCTGGCCTCGCAGGCGGCAACCCGCGGCTACCGGCTCGACGTGCCGTTCAGCGATCAGCTGCTCCACTTCGTGCTGCCCGCGTGGCTGCTGATCGACTGGCTGCTGTCGCCGGGGGAGCGCCGCACCGATCCGCGCGTCCTGCTCATCGTCGTCGGCTATCCGCTCGGCTGGGGCCTCGTGACGCTCGTCCGCGGCGCGATCGTCGGCTGGTACCCGTACTTCTTCCTCGACCCCGATCAGGTGAGCGGCACCGTCGAGCTGCTCGCGTACGGGGCGGCCGCGCTGGGTCTGTTCGCGCTCGTCGGGGCCGTCGTGCGCGTGCTCCCGCGCATCCCCCTCGATCGGATGCCCGCGCTCAGTCGCCCGACGGCGCGCGCTCGACGGCGAGACGAGCGAGCCCCGCGAGCGCCGCGGTGACGGCGTCGCCCTCGTCGAGCGCGCCGAAGCCGATCGCCCGCGAGCCCGCGACGACGCCGACGAGCACGGGCTCGCCCGTCACGGCCTGGAGGTTGACCCACAGCGGCACGGCCGCCTCGGGGTCGGCGAGCACCCACAGGGCCGCCTCCTCGTCCCAGAACGGCTCGTCGTAGCGCAGCCAGATCGTCTCGACGGCGCCGACGCCGAGCCGCGCGATCGCGGAGTCCTTCACCGCCGGCAGCTCGAGGTCGATGCCGCGCTCCTGCAGCACGCCGAGCGGGGCCGTGAGCACGACGCGATCGGCCGAGAACGAGTCGCCCACCCCGAGCCGCACGCTCACGTCGTCGTCGCCGATCGCGATGCCAGTGACGGGGCTCGAGAGCTGCACGTCGACGTCGTCGAGCAGGGAGTCGACGAGGCGCGCCCAGCCCCCCGTGACGAGGTTGTCGGCGCCGAGGGGGAGCTCGTCGAGCCCCTCGCGCGTCGAGAGCTCGCCCATCGCGGCCCCGAGTCGGGGCTCGACGAGCCCGGAGAGCGCGAGCGCGATCGACTGCGCCTCGCTCGGCGCCCCCTCCGGGCCGGGAGTGCCGTCCCAGGGGCGCAGGAGGGCGAGCGCGGTCGCGAGCGCGACGTCGGGCTCGACGGCCTCGGCGGCCTGCCGTGCGGCCTGCAGCACGGGGAGAAGGACGGTCTCGAGCGTGGCCGACGCGGGCTCGGCCCTCGTCAGCGCGATCGGCTCGCCCGACTCGTCGAAGCCGCGAGCGGTCTCGGCGATCGCGACCTCGACCCCGACGCGCACGAGTCGCTCGAGCAGGTCGTGGTCGGCGATCGAGCGCACCCACTGCGCGCCGAGCTCGACGGGGCCGGGCCACGCGTCGCCGTCGATCGTGTGGATCCGGCCGCCCGTGCGGCCCCGCGCCTCGAGCACGATGACCTCGAGGCCCTCCGGGCCGTCGTCGACGAGAAGGCGAGCCGCGGCCGCGCCGGCGATGCCCGCCCCGACGATCACGACGCGCTCTCCGGGCGCGGCGACCGCGAGGATCTCGGCGGCGGCGCGCTCGCCCGACGCGAGGGCTCCGTGCACCGTGGAGGGGGCATCCGTCGACGTCGCCTCGCCGGCGAAGAACAGCCGGTCGCGCCAGGGGGAGGCGAGCTCCTCGCGCAGCCGGGTCGACTCGCCGACCGGCAGGTAGCTCGTCGAGCCGCGCGAGAACGAGTCGCCGAGCCAGTCGCTGCGGGCGACCCCGGCGGGGCGCGGCGGGCCCGCCGGCGGCGCAGGTGTCGGCTCGGGCGAGGGCTGCGGGGGCTCATCGGTGCACGCGGCGAGCACCGCGACCGAGAGGCCCGTGGCCCCGATCAGGAAGGTTCGCCGTGTCACGCCCATCGCGGGCGAGCCTACCCGCGGGCGGAGGACCTCGGCGGAAAGCAGAACGGCCCCGGGCCGGAGCCTCGGGGCCGTTCACCGCATCCGTGGATGCGGACTGTCTCAACCAGTTCTGGTTGGTTGGCGATCTCTCACCGACCAGCGTGCGCGAGGGGGGACTTGAACCCCCACGCCCTTTCGGGCACTAGCACCTCAAGCTAGCGCGTCTGCCATTTCCGCCACCCGCGCTGGTCCGGTTCCTCCGCCGTGGCGGGGCAACCGAGAGACGACGATAGCACGTTCCTAACCGCCTCCAGCACGCGGGGTAGCGTGGTCGGCATGGCAGGCCAGGAGCAGCTCAGCGAGACCGCCCGCATCGCCCGCGACCTCATCCGGTTCGACACCACGAACCACGGCGAGGGGCGCAGCAACGGCGAGACGGAGGCGGCCGAGTACGTCGCCGCGATCCTCGCAGACATGGGTCTTCAGCCCGAGCTCATCGACGCCGCACCTGGCCGCACGAGCGTCGTCGCGCGCGTCGAGGGCTCGTACGCGAACCCGGTCGACACCTCCCGCGGCGAGCGCCCGGCCCTCGTCGTCCACGGCCACCTCGACGTCGTCCCGGCCGACCCCGCGAACTGGTCGGTCGACCCGTTCGGCGGCGAGATCCGCGACGGGATGCTGTGGGGGCGCGGCGCCGTCGACATGAAGAACATGGACGCGATGATCCTCACCTCCCTGCGCGAGATCCTCGCCGGGGGAGGGCGCCCGAACCGCGATCTCGTGGTCGCGTTCCTCGCCGACGAGGAGAACGGCGGCGCCTTCGGCTCGCACCACCTCGTCGACCACCGCCCCGAGCTCTTCGCGGGCGCGACCGAGGCCATCAGCGAGGTCGGCGGCTACTCGGTCGACATCGAGGGCCAGCGCGCGTACCTGCTGCAGACGGGGGAGAAGGCGCTCGTCTGGATCCGCCTGCGCACGCGCGGCACGGCGGCGCACGGCTCGCGCGTCATCCGCGACAACGCCGTCACGAAGCTCGCCGAGGCAGTCGCTCTGCTCGGGCGGCGCGAGTGGCCGGTGCGGCTCACGAGCACGACGACGCAGCTGCTCGCCGAGCTCTCGCGCATCATGGGCACCGACCCCGAGGCGGTCGGCCCCGACGGCTCAGGCGCCGACGAGCTGCTCCTGCGCACGGGCACCGCGGCGGGCTTCCTCACCGCGACGCTGCGCACCACGAGCAACCCGACGCTCCTGACGGCCGGCTACAAGCACAACGTCATCCCCGATACGGCCGAGGCCCTGATCGACATCCGCACCCTGCCGGGCGAGGAGGACGCCGTGCTCGCCGAGGTGCGCGCGATGCTCCCGGACGAGGTCGAGATCGAGGTCGTCACGCGCGACGTCGGGCTCGAGAACCCCTTCTCGGGCGCTCTCGTCGAGGCGATGGTCGCGACCCTGCTGCGGCACGATCCGGAGGCGCAGGTCATCCCGTACCTGCTGAGCGGCGGCACCGACAACAAGGCGCTCAGCGAGCTCGGCATCACCGGCTACGGCTTCGCGCCGCTCAAGCTCACGCCGGACCTCGACTTCCCGGCGATGTTCCACGGCGTCGACGAGCGCGTGCCGCTCAGCGCGCTCGACTTCGGGCACCGCGCCCTCACCGACCTGCTCTCGACCTACTAGGAGCCGCGTGTCCCTCCTCGAAGCGATCATCCTCGGCCTCATCCAGGGCCTGACGGAGTTCCTGCCGATCTCCTCGAGCGCCCACTTGCGCATCGCGGGCGAGTTCCTGCCGAGCGCGACCGACCCGGGCGCGACGTTCACCGCGATCACGCAGATCGGCACCGAGCTCGCCGTGCTGCTCTACTTCTGGAAGGACATCACGCGCATCATCGGGCGCTGGTTCCGGCACTTCTCGCCGTCCTCGGGCGTGCCGCGCACCGACCCCGACGTGCGGATGGGCTGGCTCATCATCATCGGCACCGTTCCGATCGTGCTCGTCGGCTTCTTCGCGCAGGAGTACATCCGCTCGACCTTCCGCTCGCTGTGGCTGGTCGCGATCGTGCTCATCGTCTTCGGGCTCATCCTCGGCGTCGCCGACTGGCTCGGCCGCCGCACGCGCGAGCTCGATCAGCTCACGTACCCGCACGGCCTCCTCTACGGCGGCGCCCAGATGCTCGCCCTCATCCCCGGCGTCTCGCGCTCGGGCGCGACGACGACGATGGGCCTCGCGCTCGGCTACACCCGTCCGGCCGCGGCCCGCTACGCCTTCCTGCTGGCGATCCCCGCGGTGTTCGGCAGCGGCTTCTACGAGCTCCTCACCGCGATCCGCGAGCCCGGCACGAGCCCCTTCGGCCCGCTCGACATCCTCGCGGCGACGATCGTCGCGTTCGGCGTCGGCTACCTCGTCATCGCGGCCCTCATGCGCTACATCTCGACGCGCTCGTTCCTGCCGTTCGTGATCTACCGCGTCGTGCTCGGCACCGCGCTGCTGATCCTCCTCGGCGCGGGCGTCATCGACGCGACCTGACCTGCGCCGAGCATCCGGCCGCCGCCCCCGATCGCCGGCTCGCTCGCAACAGACGCATGCCGCCGCCCGCATGCATCCGCGCCGACCCCGGCCTCCTGAAATCCCCCCACGCGCGCCATGTCCACAATTCAGGAAACGCGCATGCCGAATGGGGCCCCCGAGGTGCCCCACCGGCGTGTCGAACGACGTCGAGCGACCTTCTTCCTGAGTTGTGGGGATCGCCCCAGGCTTCGCGCAGGACGTTGCGTCCGGTGCAGCCCCGCGCCGAGCATCCGCCGCATCTCCACAATTCAGGAACCGCGCGTTCTCAACGGCGGTGATCGGATGCTCCACCGGCGTGTCGGCGAGGCAGCGCGACCGAGTCTCCTGAGTTGTGGAGGTCGCACCCGCGGCACGCGTGCGACCCGCCATCGCGGGATGAGCCACGTTCAGGCGCTCCGCAGTTTCAGAATGGCCTACGGACGCGGACAGACGGTCCCGCGAGCAGCGCGAGAACCGGATGCCCGCCCTACGCGGGCGGCTCGGTCGCCGACTGCGGCGGCTCGTCGTCGCCGCGCTTGCGCAGGTAGCGCTCGAACTCCTGCGCGATCGCCTCACCGCTGGCCTCGGGCGCCTCGACCGCGTCGCGGGCCCGCTCGAGCGAGACGATGTACGACTTCATGTCGTCGTCGTCCTCGGCGAGCGCGTCGATCCCGTCCTCCCACGCGCGGGCCTCGTCGACGAGGTCGCCGCGGGGGATGGTCACGTCGACGAACTCCTCGAGCTTGTCGAGCAGGGCGAGGGTCGCCTTGGGGGAGGGGGCGTTGTGCACGTAGTGCGGCACGGAGGCCCACAGCGAGACGACGGGGATGCCGACCTCCTCGGCCGCGGCGGCGATGATGCTGAGGATGCCCACGGGGCCCTCGTAGCTCGAGCGCTCGACGCCGAGCTCTTCGCGCACCTGCGCGTTCTCGCTCGAGGAGTGCACGGTGATGGGCCGCGAGTGCGGCACGTCGGCGAGCAGCGCCCCGAGGATGATGATCCCCGTGATGTCGGCGGTGAGCGCCTGATCGATCGTCTCGGTCGCGAAGGTGCGCCAGCCGCGGGAGGGCTCGGTGCCGAGCAGCAGGTAGATGTTGTCGTGGTTGGTGCCGCTCACATCGAGGATGCGCTCGCCCGCCGAGCGCTCGGGCGCGATCTCGCGCGGGAGCCCGTCATCGTTCGCGGGGCCGTAGAAGGTCACGCCGGGCCAGCGCACCCGTCGCTTGCCCTCCTCGTCGAACTCGACGGTCGGCCGATTGAGCTGGAAGTCGTAGTAGTCCTCGGGGTCGACGTCGGCGATGGGCACGACGTCGAGCACCTCCTTGAGCGCCTTGACCGCGCCGCTCGCCGCCTCGCCCGCGTCGTTCCAGCCCTCGAAGGCGATGACGAGCAGGCGCCCGCCTCGGAACAGATCGCTCTGGGTCACGTCGCTCGCTCTCGGTCGCGCGCCGCCGGCCCTCCGCCCGCGGCGCGGTTCCCACAATAGAACGCAACTAGACTGGCCCGTCGTGACCGCACCGAGTCGAACCCCCGCCGCCCCGGCCGCAGTCCTCTGGGACATGGATGGCACGATCGTCGACACCGAGCCGTACTGGCTCGCCGCCGAGACCGCGCTCGTCGGCTCGTTCGGCGGCGTGTGGACGCAGGAGGACGGCCTCCGACTCGTCGGCTCGGGCCTCCTCGACGCGGCCGGCGTGCTCCAGGACGCGGGCGTCGACCTTCCGCGGGAGGAGATCATCGACCGCCTGACCGATCACGTCATGGAGCAGATCGAGATCGCCGTGCCGTGGCGCCCCGGGGCGCGCGAGCTGCTCGCCGCGCTCCGCGCCGAGGGCATCCCGAGCGCGCTCGTCACGATGTCGCTGCGGCGCATGGCCCTGCGCGTCGCCGCGGCGATCGGCGACGACGCCTTCGCGGTCGTCATCGCGGGCGACGATGTGACGAACGCGAAGCCGCACCCCGAGCCCTATCTGACGGCCGCCGAGCGGCTGGGCGTGAGCATCCGCGACTGCGTCGCCATCGAGGACAGCGAGTTCGGCCTCGTCTCGGCCGTCTCCTCGGGCGCGGCGACGATCGGCGTCCCGTGCCACGTGACCCTCCACGAGGCGCCGACCCACGAGCTGTGGTCGACGCTCGACGGCCGCACCGTCGACGACCTCGGCGCGGCGCTCGAGCGCCACCGTCACCGCCACGCCACGACGGGAGCCCCCTCATGACCCTCCGCCGCCAGTCCGGCCCGTTCGTCGAGGGCGACCAGGTGCAGCTCACCGATCCGAAGGGTCGGCTCAACACGGTGACCCTCGAGCGCGGCAAGGCCTTCCACAGCCACCGCGGCGTCCTCCCGCACGAGTCGCTCATCGGCCTGCCCGACGGCAGCGTCGTCGACAACTCCAGCGGCGTCCCGTACCTCGCGCTGCGCCCGCTGCTCAACGACTTCGTCATGTCGATGCCGCGCGGCGCCGCGATCGTCTACCCGAAGGATGCCGGCCAGATCGTCGCGATGGGCGACGTCTTCCCGGGCGCGACGGTCGTCGAGGCGGGTGTGGGCTCCGGTGCGCTGTCGCTCTCGCTCCTGCGCGCGATCGGCCCGACCGGCCGCCTGCTGAGCTTCGAGCGCCGCGAGGAGTTCGCCGACATCGCGCGCGGCAACGCCTCCGCCTTCCTCGGCGAGGCGCCCGAGAACTGGACGATCACGATCGGCGATCTGCAGGATGCCCTGCCCGAGACCTGCGCGGACGGCACGGTCGATCGCGTCGTGCTCGACATGCTCGCTCCGTGGGAGTGCCTCGAGGCCGTCGGCGACGCCCTCACCCCGGGCGGCGTGCTCGTCGTCTACGTCGCGACGGCGACCCAGCTGAGCCGCGTCGCCGAGGCGATCCGCGCCGCCGAGCGCTTCACCGAGCCGCTCTCGAGCGAGACGATGGTCCGCGGCTGGAACGTCGACGGCCTCTCCGTCCGCCCCGACCACCGCATGGTCGCCCACACGGGCTTCCTCCTCACCGCCCGCCGGCTCGCCGACGGCACCGCGCGCTTCGTCAAGGCCAAGCGCGGCTCGAAGACCGAGCACGGCGATGAGGATGTCGAGATCTGGACCCCGGGCGCCCTCGGCGACCGCGTCGCGAGCCCCAAGCGCCTGCGCAAGGCCGTCCGCGAGGCCCAGTCGCTCGCCGAGCGCTCCGCGAAGCGCGCCGGCGACGCCCCGGTAGAGTTCTGACGGCCGCACCCGATCCGAGAAGAGGTTCCGTGCGCACTTCCGCACCCGCCATCATCCTGACCGCCGTCGTGCTGGGCACGCTCACCGCGTGCGCCCCGTCGGGCGCCGAGGCGTGCGCGCCCGTCGTCCCGACCGGCGACCAGCCGAGCTTCGTCGACGCATCGGGCGAGCTCCTCTCGCCGCCCGAGGTCGACTTCCCGACGCCGCTCACGAGCGACGGCCCCGAGCAGGCCGTGCTCGAGTCCGGCGACGGCGAGACCGCGGACGCCGGGCAGATCGTCGACATCCAGGTGAGCCTCTTCGACGGCGAGACCGGCGAGCTCATCACGGCCTCCGAGTACGACCCCGAGGCCGCCCCCCTGCGCCGCACCGCGGGCGCCGAGATCGACGTCATGGCCCAGGCGGTCCAGTGCGCCGAGGTCGGCTCGCGCATCGCCGTGACGGCGACGATCGCCGACGTGTTCGGCGCGGGAGCCCTCGACCCGCAGACCGGGCTCGAGGACGGCGACCCCGTGGTCCTCGTGATCGACGTCCAGGACGCGTACCTCGCGAAGGCCGACGGCGCGCCGCAGCTCGGCGCCTCCGGCGTCCCCGCCGTCGTGACGACCCCCGAGGGCGTCCCCGGCATCACGATCCCCGACGAGGACCCGTCGGAGGAGCTCATCGACCACGTGCTCGTGCTCGGCGACGGCGCCGCACTCGAGGCCGGCGACCGCGCGGTGCTCCACTACACGGGCGTGGTGTG
Organism: Microcella sp.; assembly: GCF_030645145.1. GTDB lineage: Bacteria > Actinomycetota > Actinomycetes > Actinomycetales > Microbacteriaceae > Microcella. Next base: position 11,455 of record NZ_JAUSMI010000019.1, read on the forward strand.
GGAGACGGGCGAGGTGTTCGACTCCAGCTGGGAGCGCGGCGCCGCCTCGACCTTCCCCGTCGTCAGCTTCGAGGAGGACCCGCAGGGCGTCGTCCCCGGTCTCGCGGAGGCGCTCGAGGGGAAGACCGTCGGCTCGCAGCTCGTCGTCGTGATCCCGCCCGACCTCGGCTACCCCGAGGGTCAGGCGCCCGCGTCGATCCCCGCGGGGTCGACCATGGTCTTCGTCGTCGACGTCCTCGGCATCGAGGAGTAGCCGCCGCATGGCTGGGCGACGCGCGACCGGCGACACGGCCGGGCCCGCGCGTCGGCGCGTGCCTCCCGAGCAGCGGCAGTTCAACCTGATCCTCGCCCTCATGGCGACCGAGCAGGGCCTCACGAAGCAGGACATCCTCTCGACCGTCGCGGGCTACGCCGAGCGCGCCGACGACGCCTCCGACCGCGCGAGCCTCGAGCGCCAGTTCGAGCGCGACAAGGAGGACGTCCGCGAGCTCGGGGTCCCGCTCGAGACGGTCGACCAGCCGGGCGCCGAGGGCGACACGCGGCTGCAGCGGTACCGCATCCCGAAGTCGCTCTACCAGCTGCCCGACGACATCGAGTTCTCAGCCGAGGAGGTCGCGCTGCTCGGCCTCGCGGCGCAGGTGTGGCGCGAGAGCTCGCTCTCCGAGCAGTCGCGTCGCGCTCTCACGAAGCTCAAGTCGTTCGGCCACGCGGTCGAGCAGAGCGTCATCGGCTTCGCCCCGTCGATCCGCGCGCGCGAGTCGGCGCACGATCCGCTCGCCGAGGCGATCGATCGCCGCCGTCGGGTCTCCTTCCCGTACCTCAAGCCGGGCGCCACCGAGCCCGAGCTGCGCCGCGTCTCGCCGCTCGCGCTCGTCAATCACGAGGGCCGCTGGCACCTCCACGCCCACGACGAGGGGGTGGATGCCCCGCGCACCTTCCTGCTGCGCCGCATCGTCGGCGCCGTCCGCATCGACGACGTCGAGGCGCGCGCCCCTCGCCCCGACGAGGCCGCGCGCGTGCAGCGCGAGCTGCAGGAGGTCTTCGAGCGGACGACCGCGACGGTCGTCGCCCGGCCCGGCAGCGAGGCGGATGTCGTGCTGCGCAATCGCGCCGGCACCGTCGTCGAGGGCGAGGCCCTCATCGTCCGCACGACCGACCTCGCCGTGCTCGCCGAGGAGCTCGCGGCCTTCGGCGCCGACATCCGCGTCGTCGGCCCGGACGCGGTGCGCGACGCCGTCATCGAGCGCTGGCGCCGGGTGGTGAGCGCGCATGGCTGAGCGCCGACCGCCCCAGCGCGCGGGCGACAAGCTCGCCCTCCTGCTCGGCCTCGTGCCGTACCTCATCGACGAGGTGCGCGTGAGCGTCGCCGACGCCGCCGCGCAGTTCGACGTCACCCCCGAGCAGATGCGCGCCCTCGTCGGCTACCTCACCGGAACGGGCGACCCCGGCCCGGACGGCCTGTACCTCCCGCAGGGGCTCTTCGACATCGACTGGGACGACTTCGACGAGCGCGACATCATCCGCTTCCGCAACGCCCCGCTCGACCAGAGGCCCCGCCTGTCCTCCCGCGAGGCCGCAGCCCTGCTCGCGGGCCTGCAGGCCGTCTCGGCGATGCCCGGGTTCAGCGAGCGCGCCGACGTCGAGCGGCTCATGACGAAGCTCGCGCGCGGCGCGAGCGGCGAGGTGGCGCCCGTCTCGGTGCAGTCGCGCACCTCGGACGCCCTGCGCGACGCCGTCGCCGCCGCCGTCACGGCGGGGGAGCGCCTGCGCATCGACTACGTTACGACGCGCGGCGATCGCGAGGAGCGCGACGTCGACCCCATCCGCCTCGAGTCGGTCGACGACGTCTGGTACCTGCGGGGCTGGTGCCTCACCCGCGACGCGGAGCGCACGTTCCGGCTCGACCGCATGGCGAGCGCCGAGGCGATCGGCCCGGCCGAGGAGCACGTGCCGAGCACGACCGACGCGGGCGAGCTGTTCCGCGGCGACGCGGGAGACCTCCTCGTGACCGTCGAGCTGCCCGCGAGCGCGCTGCCGCTGCTGTCGGACTACCTCGGAGCCGACGACGCCGTCGAGTACGAGGTCGATCGGGCGATCGCGCGCATCCCTCTCGCCCATGAGGGCGTGATCGGGCGTCTCGCGGCCCGCATCGCAGGCGTCGGCGCGATCACGGCGCCGCCGGAGGCGCGGCGTGCGGCGGCCGCGTGGGCGCGGGCTGCGCTCGGCGACGGGGAGTAGACTGCAACCCCCTGCACGACGAGCGTAAGGAAGACTCATGCCGGCGAACCTCGGAGGCTGGACGGGCCTCATCCTGCTCCTGGTCGTCATCCTGCTGTTCGCCGCGCCCAAGCTCCCGCAGCTCGCGAAGAGCCTCGGCCAGTCGGCGACGATCTTCAAGAAGGAGATCCGCAAGAAGGACGACGACGAGCCCACCACTCCCGCGGCCGGGTCGGCGACCCCCGCGACCGGTGAGGCGTCGGACTCGACCACCGCCCCGTAGTCGGTGACCGACCGCACCGCGCGGTCCCGGAATCCCGAGGGCCGCATGAGCCTCGGGCAGCACCTGGTCGAGCTCCGGAAGCGCCTCACGCGCGCCGCGCTCGCCGTGCTCCTCGGTACGATCGCGAGCTTCTGGCTCGTCGCCCCCGTGTGGGAGTCGCTGAGCGCTCCCGTGCTCGCCGTCGGCCTCGCCGATGACCGCGAGACGGCCATCCAGTACACGCGCGTGACCGAGGCGTTCGACACGACGATGCTCATCGCGATCACGCTCGGGATCGTCATGTCGTCGCCGATCTGGCTCTATCAGCTGTGGGCGTTCATCGTCCCCGCCCTGCATCGCACCGAGAAGCGCTACGCGATCGGTTTCATCGGCGCGGCGGTGCCGCTCTTCCTCGCCGGCTGCGCGGCCGGCTGGTTCCTGCTGCCGAACATCGTCACGATCATGGCGAGCTTCGCCGCCGCCGACACCTTCACGCTCTTCACCGCGCAGGGCTACCTCGACTTCTCGCTCAAGCTCATCCTCGCGATCGGCGTCGGCTTCGTCCTGCCGGTCGTGCTCGTGATGCTCAACTTCGCCCGCGTGATGAGCGCCTCGACGATCATCCGCGGCTGGCGCTGGGCGATCCTCGCGATCACGGCGTTCACCGCGATCGCGACCCCCGCGGCCGACGTGCTGTCGATGATCCTGCTCGCGCTGCCCATGATCGGTCTCTACTTCCTCGCCGCGGCGATCGCGGCGCTGCACGACAAGCGCGTCGCCAAGCGCGAGTCGGCCCTCGCCGCGGAGTACGGCATCGACGCGGCCCCCGCATGAGCCCGACCTCCGCGAGCGGCGCCGGCGGGGTCGCCCCCGAGCCCAGCCCGGCCGAGCGCTTCGCCGCCGCGCGGGCGCTGCGCGAGCATCCGCGCCTGAAGGCGTTCCGCGACCAGCTCGCCTTCGACCTCGACCCCTTCCAGCAGGCCGCCTGCGCGGTGCTGGAGGAGGGGCGCAGCGTGCTCGTCGCCGCCCCGACGGGCGCGGGGAAGACGGTCGTCGCCGAGTTCGCCGTCTTCCTCGCGATGTTCGACCCGCGGGCGAAGATCTTCTACACCGCGCCGATGAAGGCGCTCAGCAACCAGAAGTACAACGAGCTCGTCGCTCAGTACGGTGCGAGCGAGGTCGGGCTGCTCACGGGCGACACCAACATCAACGCCTCTGCACGGATCGTCGTCATGACGACCGAGGTGCTGCGCAACATGCTCTACGCCGACTCGGCGATCCTCACCGACCTGCGCTACGTCGTCATGGACGAGGTGCACTACCTCGCCGACCGGTTCCGCGGGGCGGTATGGGAGGAGGTGATCATCCACCTCCCGCTGCCGGTGCGACTCATCTCGCTCAGCGCTACGGTGTCGAACGCGGAAGAGTTCGGCGACTGGCTGCAGGCCGTGCGCGGCGACACCGACGTCATCGTCTCCGAGACGCGGCCCGTCCCGCTCGAGCAGCACGTGCTCGTGCGCTCCAAGCTCGTCGACCTCTTCGACTCGAGCGGGCAGGCGGCGACCAACCGCGTCAACCCCGAGCTCGTGCAGCTCGCGAAGGCCGGCGGGCACGCGCCGCACCGCGGCCGCCAGCATCACCCGCGGCGGTGGGAGAAGCGTCCGGGCGCCGAGGGCAAGGCCGATCGCGCCGAGATCGCGGCGATCCTCGCGCAGCGCAACCTGCTCCCCGCGATCTTCTTCATCTTCTCCCGCGCGGGGTGCGACGGTGCCGTGCGCCAGCTCCTCCGCGCCGGACTCAAGCTCACCGAGTCGTGGGAGCGCGAGGAGATCCGCCAGATCGTCGAGGAGCGCTGCCGCACGCTGCGCGACGACGACCTCGCCGTGCTCGGCTACTGGGAGTGGCTCGACGGCCTGCAGCGCGGCGTCGCCGCGCACCACGCCGGCCTGCTGCCCGCCTTCAAGGAGGTCGTCGAGGAGCTCTTCCAGAAGAAGCTGCTCAAGGTCGTCTTCGCGACCGAGACCCTCGCGCTCGGCATCAACATGCCCGCGCGCACGGTCGTGCTCGAGAAGCTCGAGAAGTTCAACGGCGAGGCGCGCGTGCCGATCACGCCGGGGGAGTACACGCAGCTCACCGGCCGCGCGGGCCGCCGCGGCATCGACACCGAGGGCCACTCGGTCATCCAGTGGACGGGCGGTCTCGACCCGCAGGCCGTCGCGAGCCTCGCCTCGCGCCGCACCTACCCGCTCAACTCGAGCTTCCGGCCGACGTACAACATGGCCGTCAACCTCATCGAGCAGTTCGGCCGGCAGCGCACGCGCGAGATCCTCGAGAGCTCGTTCGCGCAGTTCCAGGCCGACCGCGCCGTCGTCGATCTCGCCCGCACGGTCCGCAAGCAGCAGGAGTCGCTCGCCGGGTACGAGAAGAGCATGCAGTGCCACCTCGGCGACTTCGGCGAGTACGCGGCCTTGCGCCGCGAGCTCAGCGACCTCGAGCGCGAGCGCGCCCGCACGGGCGAGCAGGGCGGCCGGGGCGAGCGAGATCGCCGCCAGCGCCAGATCGAGGGCGTGCGCTCGCGCATGCGCAAGCACCCCTGCCACGGCTGCGCCGACCGCGAGGCCCACTCGCGCTGGGCCGAGCGCTGGTGGCGCCTGAAGCGCGACAGCGACAAGGTGAGCCGCCAGATCCGCGGGCGCACGGGCGCCGTCGCGCAGGTGTTCGACCGCGTCACCGAAGTGCTCGGCGAGCTCGGCTACCTCGTGAAGGACGAGCACGGCCGACTCGGGCTCAGCGCCGACGGCCGGGCGCTGCGCCGCATCTACGGCGAGCGCGACCTCCTCGTCGCCGAGAGCCTGCGACGCGGGCTGTGGGAGGATCTCGACGCCCCCGCCCTCGCGGCCATGGCGTGCGCGATCGTCTTCGAGGCCCGCCGCGACGACGGACAGGCGCCCGAGTACGCCCTGCCGCGCGGGCCGTTCCGCGTCGCGCTCGAGCGCACGCAGCTGCTGTGGGCCGACCTCGACGACCTCGAGCACGCGCACAGGCTTCCGGGCTCGAACCCGCTCGCGACGACGCTCGCGCTGCCCATGCACAAGTGGGCGAGCGGCGCCCAGCTCGAGGTCGTCCTGCGCGACGCCGACCTCGCCGCGGGCGACTTCGTGCGCTGGTGCAAGCAGACGATCGACCTCCTCGACCAGATGTCGCTCGTCGCCGACGGGCAGGTCGGGCGCACCGCGCGCGCGGCCCTCGACCGGGTGCGGCGCGGCATCGTCGCCTACAGCTCGGTGGCGTGAGCATCCGCCCCTCGCCGCTCTCTATGATCGAATCGTGATGGATATTCCCGACGGCCCGCGCGCCGCCGCATCGTCGCTCGTCACCCCGCCGCTCGCACACGCTGCACTCACCCCGGGCACCCCGCGCCTCGGCGTCGCCGTGCTCGCCGCCGCCCTCGGCGGCTGGACGATGGATCTCGGCTTCCCCGATCTCGGCTGGTGGCCGTTCACCATCCTGGGCACTGCCCTCGTGCTCTGGAGCCTCCGCGGCCGCTCGATCGGCGGCGCCCTCCTCGTCGGCGCCGTCGCGGGCTTCATGTACTACGGCGTGCTCATCGAGTGGCTCACCGTCTACCTCGGGGTCGTGCCGTGGCTCGCCCTCACGCTCGCCCAGGTCTTCTTCGTCGCGCTCGGCGCGATCCCGATCGCGCTCGCCTGGCGATGGATGCCCGTGGCCTTCCCCGGCGTCGCCGGACGTCTGCTGCTCCTCCCGATCGTCCTCGCCGGGCTGTGGACGGCGCGCGAGGGCATCTCGAACGTGTGGCCGTGGGGCGGCTTCGCGTGGGGGAGGCTCGCGATCTCGCA
>NZ_JAUSMI010000029.1 GCF_030645145.1 Microcella sp.
CCGAGGGCGGGCGACCGCTCTACGAGGCGCAGGAGGAGGCGATCTTCGAGCTCGTCGCCGGAGCCCACGTCATCCTCGCCACCCCCACCGGGTCGGGCAAGAGCCTCGTCGCCGTCGCCGCCCACGCGATCGCGCTCGCGCAGGGGCAGAGGTCGTACTACACGGCCCCGATCAAGGCGCTCGTGAGCGAGAAGTTCTTCCAGCTCGTCGAGATCTTCGGCGCCGAGAACGTCGGCATGGTCACGGGCGACTCCGCCGTCAACGGCGATGCGCCGATCATCTGCTGCACCGCCGAGATCGTCGCCAACCTCACCCTGCGCCAGGGCGCCGAGCTCGAGGCGGGGCTCGTCATCATGGACGAGTTCCACTACTACGCCGAGCCCGAGCGCGGGTGGGCGTGGCAGGTACCGCTGCTGACGCTCACCGGCGCCCAGTTCCTCCTCATGAGCGCGACGCTCGGCGACATGAGCGCGATCGCGGACGACCTGCACCGCCGCACCGAGCGCCCCGTGAGCGAGGTGACGCACACCGAGCGGCCCATCCCGCTGACCTTCGAGTACGTGCGCACCCCCGTGCACGAGACCGTCGAGCGCCTGCTCGACGAGCGGCAGGCGCCGGTCTACCTCGTCCACTTCAGCCAGGCCGCGGCGATGGAGCGCGCGCAGGCCCTGTCGAGCATCCGCATCGTGAGCCGGGAGCAACGCGACGAGATCGCCGCCGCGATCGGCGACTTCCGGTTCTCGACCGGGTTCGGGTCGACGCTCAGCCGGCTCGTCCGGGCGGGCATCGGCGTGCACCACGCCGGCATGCTGCCGAAGTACCGCCGGCTCGTCGAGGTGCTCGCCCAGCGCGGGCTGCTGCGCGTCATCTGCGGCACCGACACGCTCGGCGTCGGCATCAACGTGCCGATCCGCACCGTGCTCATCACGGCGCTCAGCAAGTACGACGGCGTGAAGACGCGGCAGCTGAGCGCGCGCGAGTTCCACCAGATCGCCGGGCGCGCGGGGCGGGCGGGCTACGACACCGCCGGGCTCGTCGTCGTGCAGGCGCCCGACCACGAGATCGAGAACCACCTCGCGACGACGAAGGCGGGCGACGACCCCAAGAAGAAGAAGAAGATCGTGCGGAAATCGGCCCCCGCCGGCTTCGTGACGTGGAGCGAGACGAGCTTCGAGCGCCTCGTCGGCGGCGCGCCCGAGCCGCTCGAGAGTCGCATGCAGGTGAGCGCCGCGATGCTCATCAACCTCATCGCGCGCGGGGGAGACGTGTTCGGCAACGCCCGGGCGCTCCTCACCGACAACCACGAGCCGCCGCACCGGCAGCGCGAGCTCGTGCAGCGCGCGCTCGGCATCGCGAAGACCCTCGTGCGCGCGGGCGTCGTGGTGATCGACCGCGACGGCGGCGAGACCGGCGCGGACGGCAGAGAGCGTGAGCCGCGCATCCGCCTCACGGTCGACCTGCAGCCCAACTTCGCGCTCAACCAGCCGCTCAGCCCGTTCGCGCTCGCCGTCATCGAGCTGCTCGACCCCGACGAGACGCAGGCCGCGGGTCGCGATGCGACGGGCTCGCACACGGGCGGCATCGGCACCGGCCACTACGCGCTCGACGTCGTGAGCGTCATCGAGTCCACGCTCGAGAACCCGCGCCCCGTGCTCAGCCAGCAGCAGTTCAAGGCTCGCGGCGAGGCCGTCGCGGGCATGAAGGCCGAGGGCATCGAGTACGAGCAGCGCATGGAGCTCCTCGACGAGGTCGAGCACCCGCAGCCCCTCGGTGAGCTGCTGCGCGAGGCCTTCGAGACCTTCGCGGCGAGTCAGCCGTGGATCCGCGACGTCGAGCTCAAGCCCAAGAGCGTCGTGCGCGACATGTTCGAACGCGCCATGACCTTCAGCGAGTACGTGAGCTTCTACGGCATCGCGCGCAGCGAGGGTCTGCTGCTGCGCTATCTCTCCGACGCCGACCGCGCCATCCGGCAGACGGTCCCCGACGAGGCGAAGACCGAGGAGCTGCGCGACATCATCGCCTGGCTCGGCGAGCTCGTGCGGCAGGTCGACTCGAGCCTGCTCGACGAGTGGGAGGCGCTGTCGAACCCGCAGCCCGAGGGCGATGAGCCGGTCATCCCGCCCCCGCCGCCGTCGGTGCTCACCAACCGCCGCGCGTTCATGGTGCTCGTGCGCAACGAGCTCTTCCGACGGGTGCAGCTCGCCGCCCTGCAGCGCGACGACGAGCTCGAGGCGCTCGACCCGCACGCGGCGTGGCCCGAGGCGCTCGACGCCTACTACGCCGACCACGAGAGCATCGGGACGGCGGGCAACGCGCGCAGCGCATCCCTCATACAGATCGATGAGAGCCCGACGGATGCCCCCGGCACGTGGCGCGTCCGTCAGGTGATCGACGACCCGGCCGGCGATCACGACTGGGGCATCGACGCGGTCGTCGACCTCGCCGAGAGCGCGGAGCAGGGCGTCGCGGTCGTCCGCGTCGAGGGGCTGAACCGGCTCTAGCCGGGCTGCAGCTCCCCGGCCGGCTCTAGCTGTACCCGGTCAGGACGTTGGTGACACAAGGCTGAAGAGAAGGCCTTCATTCTGAGTGGTGTCTAGACACTTCGAAGAGGAAGGCCTTCTCGTGGTCCACCGTAATGCGAGGCTGGCGCCTGCTGGCCGGATGATC
>NZ_JAUSMI010000032.1 GCF_030645145.1 Microcella sp.
CCGAGGGCGCGGCCGCGGGCTGCGCGCCGCCCCCGAGCAGCGCGGTGATGTCGCGGCGCACGATGCGGCCGTCGGGCCCGGAGCCCGTGACGCCCGCGAGGTCGATGCCGTGCTCGCGCGCGAGGCGGCGCACGAGCGGGCTCATGAAGCGGCGGCCGCCGTCGTTCGGGGCGGATGCCGGGGTCGGCTCCGCGACGGGGCCGGCTGCGCCGGCGGCGCTCGAGGCGGTCGCCGCGGCGTCCACGGCCGGGGCCGCGACCTCCTCGACCGGCGCGCCGGATTCGGGATCCGACGGGGCCGCCTGAGCGGCCCCGTCGGATTCCTCAGCGGCCGGAGCCGCTGCGGGGCTCGCGGGAAGTGCCACCTCCCCCGCTTCACCCACGATGGCGATGGGGGCGCCGACGTCGATCGAGCCGCCCTCCCCCACGAGAAGCTCGAGCACGGTGCCCGCGGTCTCGGCCGCGAACTCGACGACGGCCTTCTCGGTCTCGATCTCGGCGAACGGCTGGCCGACCGCGACCGCGTCGCCGGGGGCGACGAGCCACTTCTGGACGGCGGCCTCGGCATGCGGATGGTCGTCGACATCAGGCTGCTCCCCCCGCGTTGCGCCGCACGGTCTCGATCCCCTCGACGACCTCCTCGGTGCGGGCGATCGCCGCGCGCTCGAGGATGCGCGAGATGGACGGCGACGACTCGGCGCCGGTCACGCGCTGGACGGGCTGATCGAGCCAGTCGAACAGGCGCCGCTGGATCTCGTCGGCGAGCCATGCGCCGTAGGACGTGCCGCGGGCTCCCTGCTCGACGATGAGCACGGCGTTGGTCTTCTTCACGCTCGCCTCGATGGTCTCCCAGTCGAGCGAGGCCCGGTCGAGCCAGCGCAGGTCGATGAGCTCGGCATCCGCCCCCGTCTGCTCGATCGCCTCGGCGCAGTGCCTGACCATCGAGAGGTAGCTGATGACGGTCATCTCGCTGCCCTCGCGGCGGACGGCCGCGGTGCCCGGCGGGATGATGTAGTCGAGGTCCCCGTCGATGACCTCGTCCTTCTCGTTGTAGAGGTCGACGTGCTCGATGACGAGCACCGGGTCCTGCAGGGCGAGTGCGGCGTTCATGAGGCCGACGTAGTCCGCGGCCGACCGGCTGCGAGGTCGTGTACTCGCTCGGACCGTTCGAGCGCGACGACGACTGGATGACCGAGCACCTCAACGTGCACCCGCGGTCGGTCATGCGCGAGCTGCGCTTCTTCCGCTGCGGCCACGGGCCCAACTTCGAGGTGTTTCAGTGGGAGCCCGCCGACGGGCAGAGCCCGCAGCCCCGCAACAGCCACATCGGCGGGCATCACCTCGCCTTCTACGTCGACGACCTCAACACCGCGGTCGCCTACCTGCGCGCACGCGGCGTGCGCGTGCTCGGCGAGCCGACGGCGAGCTCGCGCGCTAGCGAGGGTCAGCGGTGGGTGTACTTCCTCTCGCCGTGGGGCATGCAGCTTGAGCTGGTGAGCTACCCGAACGGCAAGGCCTACGAGGCGAGCTCAGAGGTTCGGCTGTGGGACCCGAGGGATCCCTCGGCATGAGCGCAGCATCCGCCGCATCGTCGCCCGCGTCGCCGCCCACACCGGCGACGCGCGACGGCAACGCGAGCATGCGGGTCGCGGATGCCCTGCGCGACGCGATCGTGCGCGGCGAGTTCCCGCCCGGCAGCCGCATCCGCCAGGAGGAGATCGCCGAGAGGTTCGGGGCGAGTCGCGTGCCGGTGCGGGAGGCGCTCAAGATCCTCGAGGCCGACGGCATCATCACGCTGCGCGCCAACGCCGGCGCGTGGGTGTCGCGCTTGAGCCTCGCCGAGTGCGAAGAGGTCTACCAGACCCGCGAGCGCGTCGAGCCACTGCTGCTGCGCTACTCGGCCCCGCACCTGACGGCCGAGGCGCTCGACCACCTCGAGTCGCTCGCCGAGCGCATGGCGTCGACGACCGACGTCGAGGAGTTCCTGCGGCTCGACCGCGGGTTTCACTGGGGCACGTACGCCGGCGCCGAGACGCTCGTGCTCGGCGACCTCGTGCGCCGGCTCTGGAGCACGACGCAGCCATACCGCCGCGCGTACACGCTCATGATCGACGCGCACAGCCAGCGGATCGTGCACGACGAGCACCACATGCTCGTCACGGCGCTGCGCGACGCCGACCTCGACACCGCCGAGCACGTCATCGAGGGGCACATCCGTCGCACGCGGCGACTGCTCGCGAGCCACCCCGAGGTGTTCGCGGGCGGCGGGGCCGACTAGGTGTAGTGCCCAGGGACGTTGTTTGATCTGGCGTCCCTGACAGAGCGAGAACCTCCGGGCCAGAGTGGAGCTGTCTAAGTCACCGCTCTGAGCCCAGGAGGTTCTCGTGTCTCACGGTAATGCGGCCCTGACGCCGC
>NZ_JAUSMI010000038.1 GCF_030645145.1 Microcella sp.
CCCGCCCCCACCGCCTGGCAGGGCTTCGGCGGCGAGAGCTACATCCGCACGGTGCAGACGCTCAGCAGCTACGACGACCGCTTCGCCGACTACTGGGCGTTCCTCGCTCCGCGCCTGCAGGAGGCCCACCGCCTGCTCGACGACCGCGGCACCCTCTACCTGCACCTCGACTACCGCGAGGCGCACTACGCGAAGGTCGCGCTCGATGCGCTGTTCGGCCGCGATCACTTCCTCAACGAGATCATCTGGGCCTACGACTACGGCGCGAAGAGCCGCAGCCGCTGGCCGACGAAGCACGACACGATCCTCGTCTACGTGAAAGACCCCGACCGGTACCTCTTCGACTCGACCGAGGTCGATCGTGAGCCGTACATGGCTCCGGGGCTCGTGACGCCCGAGAAGGCGGCGCGCGGCAAGCTGCCGACCGACGTCTGGTGGCACACGATCGTCGGAACGACGAGTCGCGAGAAGACCGGCTACCCGACGCAGAAGCCCGTCGGCATTCTGCGACGCATGATCCAGGCGTCGACGGCGCCGGGCGACTGGGTGCTCGATCCGTTCGCGGGCAGCGGCACGACGGCCGCGGCCGCGCGCGCGCTCGGGCGCCGCAGCGTCAGCATCGATGCGAGCGAGGATGCGGTGGCCGTGATCGAACGCCGCCTCGCGCTCGCCGCCCAGCGCCTCTGAATCGCGACCGGAGCATCCCGAGCGCCCCTCGGTAGGCTTTATGGCATGCGAGACCGCCGAGAGATCGAATGCTGGCTCACCGACATGGACGGCGTGCTCGTCCACGAGAACACCGCACTGCCCGGGGCCGCGGCTCTCATCCAGCAGTGGCGCGACGCGGGGACCCCGTTCCTCGTGCTGACGAACAACTCGATCTTCACGCCGCGCGACCTCGCGGCGCGCCTGCGGGCGAGCGGCATCGACGTGCCCGAGGAAGCGATCTGGACGAGCGCGCTCGCCACCGCCGACTTCTGCCAGAGCCAGATGCCCGGCGGCAGCGCCTTCGTCATCGGCGAAGCGGGCATCACGACCGCCCTGCACGAGGCGGGTTTCATCATGACCGAGACGAACCCCGACTACGTCGTCGTCGGCGAGACGCGCAACTACTCGTTCGAGGCGATCACGAAGGCGATCCGCCTCATCAACAACGGCGCGCGCTTCATCGCCACGAACCCTGACGCCACCGGCCCGAGCAGCGACGGACCGCTGCCGGCGACGGGCGCGATCTCTGCCCTCATCACCAAGGCGACGGGCCGCGAGCCCTACGTGGTCGGCAAGCCCAACCCGATGATGTTCCGCTCGGCGATGAACCGCATCGGCGCCCACAGCGAGAACACCGCCATGATCGGCGACCGCATGGACACCGACATCATCGCTGGCATCGAGGCGGGCCTGCACACGGTGCTGGTCATGACCGGCATCGCCGACGAGCGCGAGATCGCCCGCTACCCGTTCCGCCCGACCGAGATCCTCGCCGGAGTGCACGAGCTCGTGAGCCCCGAGCCTGTCGAAGCCGCGCTCTAGCCGGTCGGCGCGACCGAGCCCGTGATCGGCTCGCCCGAGGCGCGCGTCACGAAGCAGAAGTAGTCGCGCTCGCCGGCCTCCCACGCCTCGGCCGAGACGGGGTAGGCGGCCTGCACCTGGAGGTCGGCGTACGCGCCGGCCGTCGCGAGGTCGAGGCCGGTCGGCGCCCCGCAGAGGACCGGGATCTGCGACGCAATCGCCTCCTCGCCCGGGTACGCGGCCGCGGCATCGGTCGAGAGCGGCCCGCGGAAGGTCAGCTGCGCCGGGTGCGGCTCGGCGCAGTCGACGACCGTGAACTCGAGCTGCCACGGGTCGACGTACTCGGCGAGGCACTCGCCGCCGAAGAGCGCCGTCCACTCGTGCACGCCGGGTGCCGCGGGCGCGGTCGGCCGCGCGACGGGGGTCGGCGTGGGCGTCGGGGTCGGCGTCGGGGTGACGACGGTCGGCTCGGGCGTCGGCTCGGCGACGGGCGCGGCCGTCCACTCGGGGAGGCGCGTCCCGAGCAGGAAGAGCCCGATGAGCACGAGCACCGCCGCGAGCGCTCCGGCGATGATGACGAGGATGCCCGGCCGGCGCGACGCCTCGG
>NZ_JAUSMI010000045.1 GCF_030645145.1 Microcella sp.
GAGTACGGCGCCGAGATCAGCCGCCTCGTCGACGCGAAGGCCGCCCTCGTCGAGGAGGGGCTCGTCGCTCTGGCGTGCGGCGCGTTCCACATCCGCAGCGGCGGCAAGGCGTACTTCAACACCACGCCGCTCGGCCGCGCCGTCACCGGCACGCTGCTCGTGCGCGCCATGAAGGACGACGGCGTCGAGATCTGGGGCGACGGCAGCACCTACAAGGGCAACGACATCGAGCGCTTCTACCGCTACGGCCTGCTCGCGAACCCGCGCCTGCGCATCTACAAGCCGTGGCTCGACGCCGACTTCGTCACCGAGCTCGGCGGCCGCAAGGAGATGAGCGAGTGGCTCATCGCGCACGGCTTCCCGTACCGCGACTCGGCCGAGAAGGCCTACTCGACCGACGCCAACATCTGGGGCGCGACGCACGAGGCGAAGACGCTCGAGCACCTGGACGTCTCGCTCGAGACTGTCGAGCCGATCATGGGAGTCCGCTTCTGGGACCCGTCGGTGCAGATCGAGACCGAGGATGTCCGCATCGCGTTCGTCGAGGGCCGCCCGACTGCGCTCAACGGCGTCGAATTCGCCGACGCGGTCGAGCTCGTCCTCGAGGCGAACCGCATCGTCGCCCGCCACGGCCTCGGCATGAGCGACCAGATCGAGAACCGCATCATCGAGGCCAAGAGCCGCGGCATCTACGAGGCCCCGGGCATGGCGCTGCTGCACATCGCGTACGAGCGGCTGCTCAACGGAGTCCACAACGAGGACACGATCGCGAACTACCACGCCGAGGGCCGCCGCCTCGGCCGCCTCATGTACGAGGGCCGGTGGCTCGACCCGCAGTCGCTCATGCTGCGAGAGAGCATCCAGAAGTGGGTCGGATCGGCCGTGACCGGCGAGGTCACGCTGCGTCTGCGCCGCGGAGACGACTACACGATCCTCGACACGACCGGCCCCGGCCTGTCGTACTCGCCCGAGAAGCTCTCGATGGAGCGCGTCGGCGACGCCGCCTTCGGCCCGACCGACCGCATCGGCCAGCTCACGATGCGCAACCTCGACATCGCCGACTCGCGCGCCCGTCTCGAGCAGTACGCGGCGCAGGGCATCATCGGCGGAGCGACCGCGCAGCTCGTCGGCCGCATCACGGCCGGCCACGCGGACGAGGTCACCGAGTCGGCGGCGCAGTCGTCAGCGGCGGATGCGGCGCTCGCCCAGGCGGTCGACGCCGCGAACGAGGCCTCGGCCTTCGATTCCGGCACCGACTAGGCGTCGGGAGCCGCCTCGCGTTCGGCGCCTTCGCGCTCCGCGTCGCGCCGGGCGCGTTCGCGCCGAGTGACGAGTCGCAGCATCGCTGCGCCGACGACCAGCACGACGATGATCGCCAGGATCAGCGGCAGCCACGCGTTCAGGGGCGAGTTGAGGATCTCGACCGTGTCGTCGCAGTACACGGTCGGGTCGACGCACGAGGCGAGCATCTCGGTGGCCCGGTTCATGGGGTCAGGCTACGCGCGCGAGCGCTCTACGAACCGTCTGCGCCGAGCCAAAGCCCCGGCCGTGCACGAACTCAGGACTATCGGCATCCCGACCGCATCGACGCCCGTGCCGCGGGGCACGCCCGACCGGATCTCCTGAGAACGTGCACACCGCCACGGCGGAGTGCAGGCCTGCGGGGCGCCCGGCTCGCGAACCGCGTCTCGTGCGCCACAACGGGCGTCCATCGGTCGCTCGTTGCGCCGCCCACCGGGCTTCACTGCAACGACTGACCGATAGACGAGCTCGCGTACCTGAGCGGCGCGTACCTGAGCGGCGCGCCTGAGCGGCGCGCCTGAGTGGCGCGCCCGAGCGGCGCCGCGTCTCGCGCGGCTCTGCTCAGTGGCGCGGCCTGCAGGTAGCCGCGCGGTTCAGTGGCGCGGCTTGCGCGGCGGGCGCTCGTCGCGGTCGCCGCGCGAGCCGCCGCGGTCGTCGCGGTCGCGCGAGGCGCCGCGGCGCGGCCCACGGTCGGGCTTGAGCTCGATGAGCCGCCCGCTGATGCGCGTCGACTCGAGCTTCCGCAGCGTCGCCGGCGGCAGCTCGGCGGGCAGCTCGACGACCGAGAAGTCGGGCATGATCCTGATCGCTCCGAAGTCGTCGCGCGACAGCCCGCCCTCGTTGGCGAGCGCGCCGACGATCTGGCGCGGCTCGACGCGGTGGCGCTTGCCGACCTCGATCCGGTACGGGGCCAGGGCCGGGCCGCCCTCGCGGCGCGGGCGACGCTCGCCGCGATCGGAGCCCGCGCCGCCGCCGGACGCACCGCCCGCGGAACCGCGACCGTCGGCATCCCGGCTGAATTTCGGCGGGCGGATGTCCTCCTCCGTGAGCAGGAGCGGCGAACCTCCCTGCGCGACGACCGCCAGCGCGGCCGCGACGTCGGCTTCGGGCACGTCGTGGTGCTCGACGTAGTGGCCGATGATGTCGCGGAAGACCTCCATGAGCGAGGAGTTCGAGAGCGCCTCGCTGATGGCGTCATCGAAGCGCGCGAGGCGCGTGGCGTTGACGTCGTCGACGCTCGGCAGCTGCATCTGCGTGAGCGGCTGGCGCGTGGCGCGCTCGATCGCGTCGAGCAGGCGGCGCTCGCGCGGCGTGATGAAGCTGATCGCGGCGCCCGAGCGCCCGGCGCGACCGGTGCGACCGATCCGGTGCACGTACGACTCGGTGTCGACGGGGATGTCGAAGTTGACGACGTGGCTGATGCGCTCGACGTCGAGTCCGCGCGCGGCGACGTCGGTCGCGACGAGGATGTCGAGCTTGCCCGACTTCAGCTGCTCGACGGTGCGCTCGCGCTGCACCTGGGCGACGTCGCCGTTGATGGCCTGCGCCGAGTACCCGCGGGCGCGCAGCTTCTCGGCGAGGGTCTCGGTCTCGTTCTTGGTGCGGACGAACACGATCATGCCCTCGAAGTTCTCGACCTCGAGGATGCGCGTGAGGGCGTCGACCTTCTGCTGGTACGACACGACGAGGTAGCGCTGCGAGATCGTCGACGAGGTCGTGGTCTTCGTCTTGACCGTGATCTCCTCCGGGTCGCGGAGGTACTGCTGCGAGATGCGGCGGATCGACGCGGGCATCGTCGCCGAGAAGAGCGCGACCTGCTTGTCGACGGGGGTGTCGGCGAGGATCGTCTCGACGTCCTCCGCGAAGCCCATCTTGAGCATCTCGTCGGCCTCGTCGAGCACGAGGTACTTGAGCTCGGTGAGGTCGAGCGTGCCCTTCTCGAGGTGGTCCATGATTCGGCCGGGGGTTCCGACGACGACGTGCACGCCGCGGCGCAGCGCCGACAGCTGCACGCCGTAGCCCTGGCCGCCGTAGACGGGCAGAACGTGCACGCCCTTGAGGTGCGCGGCGTACTTCTCGAACGCCTCGCACACCTGCAGCGCGAGCTCGCGCGTCGGGGCGAGGACGAGCGCCTGCGGCGTCTTCTGCGAGAGGTCGAGGCGCGAGAGGATCGGCAGCGCGAACGCCGCGGTCTTGCCCGTGCCGGTCTGCGCGAGTCCGACGACGTCGCGACCCTGCAGGAGGGGCGGGATCGTCGCCGCCTGGATGGCCGACGGGGTCTCGTACCCGACGTCGTCGAGGGCCTTCATGACGGCGTCGCTGAGCCCCAGCGACGAGAAGGGGATGCTCGGGGGCGCGCTGTCGGCCTCGGTCGCGGTGGTCGAATCAGCAGAGGTCATGGCTCAACGGTATGCCCTCACGGCGGCGCATCGGGCGAGAGAACCCGGTGCTCGGCCTCGACCACGGGGCGGATGCTCGTGATCGTCGCCGCGCCGGCCGCGAGCAGGGCGGCATCGGTGCCGGTGTCGAAGCGCGCCGAGGGGTCGGCGATGGCGAGATCGATGTGCCCGTCGTCGGGCTCGGTGACCGTCGTGTGGACGATGCCGAAGCGCGCGAGGGGTGCTTCGACGAGCTCGAGCGCGGCGGCGCCGGCGGGGTCGATGTTGGGCACGTTGAGGTTGAGGACGATGCCGATCGGCTGCGCGGCGATGACGGGGAGCACGCGCGCGACGATCGCCGAGGCCGTGCCCCAGTGCGGGTGCTCCTCGGCGTTCGCCACGGCGAGCGAGACCGCGAGGCCGCGCCCGTCGTTGAGCCCGCCGGTGAGAGCCGCGCCGACGGTGCCCGAGTGCAGGATCGCGTGGCCCACGTTCGCACCGCGGTTGATGCCGGAGAGCACGATGTCCGGCGCGGGGCCGAACGAGCCGTGCGCCGCGAGGAGGGCGATGAGGGCGGGGGCGGCGTAGACGCGGTGCGCCGGCGCTGCGATGCCCACGATCGCCTCCTCCCTCACGCGGATCCGCCCGCGGCCGCCGGCAGCGGTCACCGCGTAGGCGTCGTGGGCCGTGATGGAGGCGCTGCTGCCGCTCGCCTCCTCGTCCGGCGCCGCGATCACGACGTCGTGCCCGGCGGCGATCGCGACCCGCGCGAGGGCGTGGAGTCCGGGGGAGTCGAAGCCGTCATCGTTGGTGACGAGCACGCGCATGACTCAGTCCTCCTTCTCGGTGCCGCTGCCGTGCGGGGCGTCGAGCTCGGTGACCTCGACGTGATCGGCGAAGGCGATGATGGTGCTCGCCTCGCCGGTGCCGAGCCCGTGCCGGGTGACGTTGAGCGCGCCGGCGGCCGCGCCGACGACGATCGCCCGTCGGACATCGGCGGCGTCGCGAGCCAGAGTCGCGGCGACCCCGGCCGTGAGCGAGTCGCCCGCGCCCTTGGTGTCGACGACCTCCATGTCGGGAGTCGTGACGCGGAGCAGGGCGCCGTCGACGAGAGCGAGCACTCCGTCGCTCGCGCGCGAGACGATCACCGTCTCCGCGCCCTCCTCCGACAGTCGCCGCATCGCCTCGGCGATCGCGCCCTCGTCGTCCTTCTCGGTCTCGTCGATGCGGTCGTCCTCGACGAGCTCCTCGTGGCTCGTCTTGACGAGGTCGAGACCGCCGGCGAGCGCGCTCGAGAGCCGTTCGCCGGCGAGGTCGGCGATCACGAGGCACTCGAAGGCCTCGAGATCGGCCGCGAGTCGGCGGTAGGTGTCGGCGGGCAGCACGTCATCGCCCGCCGGCCCGCTCAGCAGGACGACGTCGGCCGCCATCGACTCGCGGATCGTGATCGCGTAGAGCTCATCGAGCTCGTGGCGGGAGAGCGGCGGGTCGTCGGTCTCGACCACGGGGCTGCGCTCGCCGTCGCGGCGGTCGTGGACGTATGTGGCGTTCGCATCCTCGCGATCGACGCCCACCACGCGGAACCCCTCGTCGAGCAGGAGGGTGCGAGCGACTCGACCCGTCTCGCCGCCGAAGGAGGCGCAGATCGTGACGTCCGCACCGAGCGCCGCGAGCATCCGCGCCTGCCAGATGCCCTGCCCGCCGGCGTGCACGTGGACGTCGCCGCCGCTGCGACCCGCCTCGATCGTGATGGTGAGCAGCGGCGCCGGCGCGAACACGACCACTCCGCCGGGAGAGTCATGGTCTCGGTCGGGTCCGCCCGACGGGCGGGGTGTGCGGGTCATCGGCCCTCCTCGGTCTGAGGGGGCCAGGCTAGCCGCGAGCGACCCAGGGGCGACCACCCCATTGACAGGCGCGCGCCCACGGTCTAACGTGCAACCAAATGGTTGTAGATATGCTCTCTCCCGATGAGGTCGATCGCCTCTTCCGGGCGCTCGCCGATGCGACGCGGCGCGACATCCTGACGCACGCGCTCACCGGCGAGCACTCGGTGACGGCGCTCGCCTCGCGCTACGAGATGAGCTTCGCGGCCGTGCAGAAGCACGTCGCCGTGCTCGAGCGCGCGTCGCTCGTCGTCAAGACCCGTCGAGGGAGGGAGCAGCTCGTGACCGCCGACCCCGACGCCCTCGCGACCGCTCGTCGGCTCCTCGAGCAGTACGAGGCGCTCTGGCGGCACCGCGTCGCCGCGATCGACGCCCTGCTCGCGGAGGACTGAGCACCACCGACACCGGCACCACCGACACGGGCACCACCGACACCGGCACCACCGACAGGAAGGAGCGGGCCATGCCCGTCATCGGAACCGAGATCGACCGCGAGGCGCTGACCCTCACCGTCACCGCCGAGTTCGTCGCCACCCCCGAGCGCGTCTGGCAGCTGTGGGCGGACCCGCGGCAGCTCGAGCGCTGGTGGGGCCCTCCCGGCTGGCCGGCGAGCTTCCCGCGCTACGAGTTCGAGCCCGGCGGCGAGGCCCGCTACGCGATGACGGGCCCCGAGGGCGAGTCGAGCGCCGCGTGGTTCCGCTTCACGGCGATCGACGAGCCGCGCCGCATCGAGCTCGTCGACGGCTTCTCCGGCGACGACGGCGAGCCGACCGATGCGATGCCGAGCATGCGCATGGTCGTCGAGATCGAGCCGTCGGGCGGCAGCGACGGCGCGGTGACGGTGATGAGCATCCGCACGGTCTTCGACTCGCTCGAGGATCTCGAGCAGATCACGAGCATGGGCATGGTCGAGGGGATGACGGCGGCGATGAACCAGATCGACGCGCTGCTCGCCTAGACCCCCGTACCCTGGAGGCATGGCGATCGAGCGCGGAATCCGCAACAACGGCACGGCGGGCGCTCCGCGAACGGTGGCGGATGCCCGGCCGCAGGTGCTCCCCGCGACCGAGGGCTGGCAGCAGAAGCTCGACGAGGAGGGCCGCCCCCTCCTGCAGTTCGCCTCGCCCAAGCGCGGCAAGCCGCCCGTGCACTGGGCGGATCTCGACCTCGAGGGCCGCGTCGCGGCAGTGCGCGAGCGCGGGCTGCCGGCGTTCCGCGCGAAGCAGCTGTCGACGCACTACTTCACGCACTACACCGCCGACCCCGCGGCGATGACCGACCTCCCGGCCGCGGGCCGCGACGAGCTCGTCGCCGAGCTCCTGCCGCCGCTGCTGACCGAGGTGCGCCGACTCACGACCGACAACGGCGACACGATCAAGTTCCTCTGGAAGCTGCACGACGGCGCCCTCGTCGAGAGCGTGCTCATGCGCTACCCGGGCCGCATCACGCTGTGCGTGAGCTCGCAGGCCGGGTGCGGGATGAACTGCCCGTTCTGCGCGACCGGGCAGGCCGGCCTCACGCGCAACATGTCGGCCGCCGAGATCGTCGACCAGGTCGTCGCCGCGAACCGCGTGCTCGCCGAGGGCGGGCTCGGCGGGCGCAAGAAGGGCGACGAGACCCCGGATCGCGTCGGCAACATCGTCTTCATGGGCATGGGAGAGCCGCTCGCGAACTACGCCCGGCTCATGAGCGCGGTGCGCACGATGGTCGCGCCGCAGCCCGACGGGCTTGGGATGAGCGCGCGCAACATCACCGTCTCGACCGTCGGTCTCGTGCCGGCGATCCGGAAGCTCGCCGACGAGAAGGTCCCCGTCACGTTCGCCCTGAGCCTCCATGCGCCCGACGACACGCTGCGCAATGAGCTGATCCCGGTGAACTCGCGCTGGAAGGTCGACGAAGCGCTCGACGCCGCGCGCGAGTACTTCGACAAGACGGGGCGCCGCGTCTCGATCGAGTACGCCCTCATCAAGGACATGAACGACCACGCCTGGCGCGCCGACCTGCTCGCGCAGAAGCTGCTCGAGCGCGGCCGCGGGTGGGTGCACGTCAACCCGATCCCGCTCAACCCGACGCCCGGGTCGATCTGGACGGCCTCCGATCGCGACGTCCAGAACGAGTTCGTGCGGCGGCTGAACGACGCGGGCATCCCCACGACGCTCCGCGACACCCGCGGCAAGGAGATCGACGGGGCCTGCGGTCAGCTCGCGGCCGCCGACGCCTAGGGCCGACGCCTAGGGCTGCTGCTCGCGCGCGGCCCGCTTGTCGGCGAGCTCCGCGGCCCAGCCCTCCTCCTTCTGGATGTACTCGTTGTCGGCGAAGTCGGCGAAGTCGCTCTCGTCGGTGATGCGCCGCACCTCGATCGCGTTGCCGGGGCCGAGCGGGCACTTCTTCGCCCACTCCACGGCCTCGTCGAGCGAGGCGGTCTCGATCGTCCAGTAGCCGTTGAAGAGCGCGGCCGTTTCGCCGTACGCGCCGTGCGCGACCTCGCTCGCGGCGCCGCTCTCACCGAAGCGCACGACGGCGCCCTGCGAGGCATCGGCGAGGCCCGCGCCGCCGGTCATGACGCCCGCCTCCATCATCGACTCGTTGTACTTGCCCATGGCCGTGATGACCTCTTCGAAGTCGACCTCCTTCGAGGCCGCGAGCGCCTCGTCGGTCGAGCGCATGATGAGCATGAACTGGGGCATGGCGTCTCCTCGGTGAGCTCGGCATCGCTGTCCGCGGTGCACGCGAGTAGCGTAGGCCTCTCGCGCGGAAGGACTCCGGCATGATCGACACCCCTCGACCCGTTCGGCGGGCCGGTCGGGCGCGGTGACCGCCGTGTTTCGCGATCGCGACGACGCCGGGCGGAGCCTCGCCGACGCCCTTCGGCCCCTCGGGCTCGTGGAGCCCGTCGTGATCGCCCTGCCCCGCGGCGGGGTGCCGGTCGCGGCCGTCGTCGCGCGCGCCCTCGACGCTCCGCTCGACCTCGTCGTCGTCCGCAAGCTCGGTGCCCCCTGGCAGCCCGAGTACGCGATCGGCGCGATCGCGGAGGACGGCGCGCGCGTGCTCGATGCGGCGGTCATCCGCTCCCTCAGAGTCTCCGAGGCGACTCTCGCCGGGATCGAGGCCGCCGAGCGCGCCGAGCTCGCGCGTCGGGTCGAGCGCTACCGCCGCGGCATCCCGCGCCTCGACCTGCGCGGGCGCACCGTCGTCGTCGTCGACGACGGGCTCGCGACCGGCGCGACGGCCCGCGCCGCGTGCGCTTCCGCCCGCGCCCGCGGTGCCGCCGTCGAGCGCAAAGCCATCCGCTGGGTGTCCCCTAGCTCGGGATGGACGTCGGTCGAACTCCACCGCACCGCCCACTCGCCGTCGCGCCTGCCCATCTG
>NZ_JAUSMI010000053.1 GCF_030645145.1 Microcella sp.
GCCGGCGCCGCGGGAGCGGCGGGGGCCTCGGCCTCCGGGGCCTTCGGCGCGGCCGGCTTGGCCGCGGGTGCGGCCTTCGGCGCGGGCGCCGCGGCGGCCTTGGGGGCGGTCACGCCGGCGGCCTCGAGCGCCTGGCGCAGCTTGCGCGCCACGGGGGGCTCGATCGTCGACGACGGTCCCTTGACGAACTCGCCCAGCTCCTTGAGCTTCTCGAGTGCGACCTTGCTTTCGATGCCGAGCTCGCTAGCGATCTCGTGCACGCGTGGTTTTCCAGCCACAATTCTCCTGTCTGGGGTCCGCTCCCAGGCAGGCGCGGACCGTTAGAGGTTGACGAAACTCATTTCGAGTCGCTCATTAGTTGTCCAAGAGCCGATCAGCCTGTTCTCTCGTGGATCCGTCGGATCCGATGTGCGTCAGAACCGGCCCCGCGTCGAGCGGACCAGCGACACGGAGCGCGCGAGCCCAAGCTCGCCGCGCAGTCGCGGTTTCGACGCAGTCGCGGGTGCGATGCACCCACGCGCCCCGACCCGGCAAGCGGCTCAGGGCATCCGGCTCGACCGCTCCATCGCGAGCCACCACCCTCAGTAGCGAGGAGCGGGAGGCGCGCCGACGGCAGCCGATGCACGTTCTGACGGGTTCCATACTACCCCCTCGCCTCTCGATCGCCCGAGCCGGGCGTGTCGCGCGAGTCGATCAGTCCTCCATGACGGAGTCGGGCTGGATGTCGATCTTCGCGCCAGTGAGCTTGGCGGCGAGACGGGCGTTCTGGCCCTCCTTGCCGATCGCGAGCGACAGCTGGTAGTCGGGCACGAGGGCGCGGACGGCCTTCGTCGCGGGGTCGATGACGAACGCGTCGGTCACCTTCGCCGGAGACAGGGCGTTCTTCACGAACGTCGCGAGATCGTCGGAGTGGTCGACGATGTCGATCTTCTCGTTGCCGAGCTCGGCGGTGACGGCGCGCACGCGCTGGCCGAGCTCGCCGATGCAGGCGCCCTTCGCGTTGACGCCGGGCTCGGTCGCGCGGACGGCGATCTTGGTGCGGTGACCGGCCTCGCGCGCGAGCGCGGTGATCTCGACGACGCCGCTCGCGATCTCGGGCACCTCGAGCGCGAACAGGCGCCGGACGAGCGAGGGGTGCGTGCGGCTCACGGTGATCGACGGGCCCTTGAGCCCGCGCGAGACGCTCGTGACGTAGACGCGGATGCGCTGGCCGTGCGGGTACTCCTCGCCCGGCACCTGCTCCTCGGGCGGGAGGATGGCCTCAATCGCGCCGAGGTCGATGTGCACCATGCGCGGGTTGGGGCCCTGCTGGATGACGCCCGCGATGATGTCGCCCTCGCGGCCCTTGAACTCGCCGAGCACCTTGTCGTCGCCGATGTCGCGCAGGCGCTGGTTGATGACCTGCTTGGCCGCGAAGGCCGCGATCCGGCCGAAGTCGTCGGGGCTGTCGGGCGCCTCGCCGACGAGCGCGCCCTCCTCGTCGAACTCGGGCGCGTACACGGTGACGTGACCGGTCTTGCGGTCGAGCTCGACGCGGGGCTGCGGCTGCTCGGAGCCGCGCTGGTCGGGCTGGTCGGTGTGCTTGAGGTACGCCGTGAGGATCGCCTGCTCGATGATCTGGACGAGCTCCTCGAACGGGATCTCCCGCTCGCGCTCCATCATCCTCAGGACTGCCAGGTCGATGTCCACGTGGGGTACCTCCGCTATTCGATTGGTCGACTCCCCGCGCGCGTTGCTCGAGCGGGGTCGGTACTCCCACGGTACCGGACGGGCGTCACCCCGCGGAGCGGATCGCCTCGGGCACCTCGGCGATCGACAGCTCGCGGCGCTCGCCCGAGCGGCGGTCCCAGAACTCGACGGTGCCCTCGGCGGCCGTCCGGCCGACGACGACCACGAGCGGCACGCCGAGCAGCTCGGCGTCGCCGAACTTGACGCCCGGCGAGACCTTCGGACGGTCATCCAGCAGAACATCGACCCCCTGCTCCTCAAGCTGGCGCGCGAGGGTCTCGGCGATTTCGAACACGACCGGGTCCTTGCCGGTCGCGACGACGTGGACGTCGAAGGGCGCGACCTCGCGCGGCCAGATGAGACCGCGCTCGTCGTGGTTGGCTTCGGCGATCGCGGCGAGGATGCGCGTCACGCCGATGCCGTACGAGCCCATCGTGACCGTCACGCGCTTGCCGTTCTCGTCGAGCACCGTGAGGTCGAGGATCTCCGCGAAGTACCGACCGAGCTGGAAGACGTGACCGATCTCCATGCCGCGCGCGAGCTCGACCGGACCCGAGCCGTCGGGAGCGGGGTCGCCCTCGCGCACCTCGGCGATGTCGGCGATGCCGTCGGCGACGAAGTCGCGACCCGCGACGAGCGAGAGCACGTGCTTCTCCGGCTCGTTCGCGCCCGTCACCCACGCGGTGCCGTTGACGATGCGAGGGTCGACCAGGTAGCGGATGCCCGTGACCGAGCTTTCGCCGAGCACGGGCCCCTCGACCGACCACGGACCGATGTAGCCCTTCACGAGGCCGCGGTGTTTCGCGAAGTCCTCATCCGTCGCCGCATCGACGGCGGCAGGGGCGAACGCGACCTCGGCGCGCTTCATGTCGACGTCGCGATCACCGGGCAGCCCGACGATGACG
The DNA here is from genome assembly GCF_030645145.1 of Microcella sp. Classification (GTDB taxonomy): domain Bacteria; phylum Actinomycetota; class Actinomycetes; order Actinomycetales; family Microbacteriaceae; genus Microcella. The sequence continues at coordinate 2,634 of NZ_JAUSMI010000053.1, forward strand.
AGCTCGGTCTCGCCCGAGAGGTGCGTGAGGCGCAGGACGACGTTCTTGAGCGTGTCGGCGGCCGTCCAGGGCTCCCCCGCGCGGGCGTGGCGCTCCTCGAGGAGGGCGACGAGCGTGGCGATCGTGGGCGTGCCGGGCGAGTCGAACACGAGCGCGGCGGGCTGGCCCTCGATCGGGCGCGACTCGGGAACGGCGGAGCGGTACGCCTCGACGTTCGCGGCGTACCCGTTCGCCGAGCGCACGTAGGTGTCCTCGCCGATGGGAGTGGGGTGCAGGAACTCCTCGCTGCGCGCCCCGCCCATGAGGCCGTTGTCGGCCGCGACGATGACGTACTCCATCCCCAGCCGGGTGAAGATCCGCTCGTAGGCGTCGCGCTGCGCCTGGTACGAGGCGTCGAGCCCCGCGTCGGTGTAGTCGAACGAGTAGGCGTCCTTCATCGAGAACTCGCGGCCGCGCAGGAGGCCCGCGCGGGGCCGCGCCTCGTCGCGGTACTTGTCCTGGATCTGGTAGATCGACAGCGGAAGGTCCTTGTAGCTCGAGTACAGGTCCTTGACGAGCAGCGTGAAGGCCTCCTCGTGCGTGGGCGCGAGCAGGTAATCGGCTCCACGGCGATCCTGCAGCCGGAAGATGCCGTCGCCGTAGGCCGTCCACCGGCCCGTCCTCTCGTAGGGCTCGCGCGGCAGCAGGGCGGGGAACAGGACCTCCTGGGCGCCGATCGCGGCCATCTCCTCGCGGATGACCTCCTCGACCTTGCGCCGGACCCTCAGGCCGAGCGGCAGCCAGGCGAAGACGCCGGGCGCCTGACGGCGGATGTAGCCGGCGCGGACGAGGAGCCGGTGGCTCGCGACCTCGGCGTCGGAGGGGTCGTCGCGGAGCGTGCGGACGAAGAGCTGGGAGAGGCGGGTGGGCACCCGTTCAGCCTAGTTCGTGCGCGAGACGGGCATCCGACACGGCACCCCCCGTTCGAGGGGATCGGGCGATCGCAGGGCACAATGAAACAGGCCTGCGAGCGACGGCAAGGGGGGCTTGGGTCGCTCGCAGGCCCTTCCCGTCGCGCGCGAGTGCGCGCAGCGGGAAACCTGCACGACAAGAGGGTCCCCCTGGTGACCCTCGCGAGTCCTACCGCCGCCCCCCGGCGAAGTAGTCAGAACGGCCCCCCGGCCGATTACCCCACTGTAGTGACCGCGCGGGTGCGCGGTTCAGTCCCCCATCAAGGGGACAGCCCCGCGCGACCGGTGCGCGGGCGGCCGGATCAGGCCGTGACGACCTCGGGCTCGCCGACGGCGCCCGCGGGCATCGACGCGGCGAGGCGGTTGGCCTCCTCGATGAGGGTCGCGACGATCTCGCTCTCGGGCACGGTCTTGATGACCTCGCCCTTGACGAAGATCTGGCCCTTGCCGTTGCCGGAGGCGACGCCGAGGTCGGCCTCGCGGGCCTCACCGGGGCCGTTCACGACGCAGCCCATGACGGCGACGCGCAGGGGCACGGTCATGCCCTCGAGGCCCTTCGTGACGTCCTCCGCGAGGGTGTAGACGTCGACCTGGGCGCGACCGCACGAGGGGCACGAGACGATCTCGAGCTTGCGCTCGCGGAGGTTGAGGCTCTCGAGGATCTTGAGCCCGACCTTGACCTCCTCCGCCGGCGGGGCCGAGAGCGAGACGCGGATGGTGTCGCCGATGCCCTCGCCGAGCAGGATGCCGAAGGCCGTCGCGCTCTTGATCGTGCCCTGGAAGGCGGGGCCGGCCTCGGTCACGCCGAGGTGCAGCGGCCAGTCGCCCCGCTCGGCGAGCTGGCGGTAGGCCTTGACCATGACGATCGGGTCGTTGTGCTTGACCGAGATCTTGAAGTCGTGGAAGTCGTGCTCCTCGAACAGGCTCGCCTCCCACACGGCGCTCTCGACGAGGGCCTCGGCGGTGGGCTTGCCGTACTTCTGCAGCAGTCGCGGGTCGAGTGATCCGGCGTTGACCCCGATGCGGATGCTCACGCCGGCGTCCTTCGCCCGCTTGGCGATCTCGGCGACCTGATCGTCGAACTTGCGGATGTTGCCGGGGTTCACGCGCACCGCGGCGCACCCGGCGTCGATCGCCTGGTAGACGTACTTCGGCTGGAAGTGGATGTCGGCGATGACCGGGATCTGGCTCTTCTTGGCGATGATGTGCAGGACATCCGCGTCGTCCTGGCTCGGCACGGCCACGCGCACGATGTCGCATCCGGTCGCGGTGAGCTCGGCGATCTGCTGCAGGGTGCCGTTGATGTCGGTCGTCGGCGTCGTCGTCATCGACTGCACGCTCACCTGGTGCTCGCTGCCGACCATGACCTTGCCGACCTTGATCTGGCGGGTCTTGCGGCGAGGAGCGAGCACCTCGGGAACCTTCGGCATTCCGAGATTAACAGCAGGCACGGCGACTCGACTTTCGGGTGGAGCACGGGCGCGGAGAGGCGCCCCTCAGGGACCCGCCCAGACTAGAGCACGGGGCTGAGCAGGAGCTCGGGCTCGGTCGCCGCGCGCACCTCGTCGACGCTCACGCCCGGCGCGCACTCGACGAGCACGAGCCCGTCGGGCGTCACGTCGATGACAGCGAGGTCGGTGATGATGCGATCGACGACCCCGCGCCCCGTGAGCGGGAGCGAGCACTCGCGGACGATCTTGGCCGAGCCGTCCTTCGCGACGTGCTCCATGAGCACGATGACGCGGCGAGCGCCGTGCACGAGATCCATCGCGCCGCCCGGGCCCTTCACCATCTTCCCCGGGATCATCCAGTTCGCGAGGTCGCCCGACTGCGAGACCTGCATGGCTCCGAGCACGGCCGCGTCGATCTTGCCGCTGCGGATCATCCCGAAGCTCAGCGCCGAGTCGAAGAACGCGGCCCCGGGATCGATCGTGACCGTCTCCTTCCCGGCGTTGATGAGATCCGGGTCCACGGCATCCTCGCTCGGATAGGGGCCGACGCCGAGGATGCCGTTCTCGGACTGGAGGACGACGCTCACGCCGGGCGGCATGACGTTGGGGATGAGGGTCGGCAGCCCGATGCCGAGGTTCACGTACGAGCCGTCGGCGAGCTCGCGCGCGGCGCGCGCGGCCATCTGCTCTCTCGAGAGCGCCATGTCACTCCCCCTCCGTCGTCGACCGCACGGTGCGGCGCTCGATGCGCTTCTCGATGTCGGGGCCGACGACGACGACGCGGTCGACGAACACGCCGGGCAGGTGCACCGCATCCGGATCGAGCTCTCCCGGCTCGACGAGTCGCTCGACCTGGGCGATGCAGATGCCGCCCGCCATCGCGGCGAGGGGCGAGAAGTTGCGGGCCGACTTCTCGAAGACGAGATTGCCGTGCCGATCGGCGACGGCGGCGTGGACGAGGGCGAAGTCGGTCGTGATCGCCGGCTCGAGCACGAACTCGCGCTCGGCGCCGCGGTACGGCAGGCGCCGGACCTCCTTCGCCTCCGAGGCGAGCGCGACGCCGCCGTCGGGTGCGTAGCGCTGCGGCAGTCCGCCCTCGGCGACGGGCGTGCCGACGCCCGTCTGGGTGAAGAACGCCGCGACGCCCGATCCGCCGGCGCGCAGCTTCTCGGCGAGGGTGCCCTGCGGGGTGAGCTCGACCTCGAGCTCGCCCGAGAGGAACTGCCGCTCGAACTCCTTGTTCTCGCCGACGTACGACGACGTCATCTTCCGGATGCGGCGCGCGGCGAGCAGCACGCCGAGCCCCCAGTCGTCGACGCCGCAGTTGTTGCTCACGACGCTGAGCTCGTCGGCGCCCTGATCGAGGAGCGCCTGGATGAGCACCATCGGGATGCCGCAGAGCCCGAACCCGCCGACGGCGATGCTCGCCCCGCTCGGGATGTCGGCGACGGCCCCGTGAGCCGATCCGACGGTCTTGTCGATGGACACGACCTCGTCCCTTCCCGAGTCGATGACGGTGCGGCCCCGTTGCCGCTCACAGATCGACTCGGCACCTGCACCCTACCGACCCGGCGGCGGTACTGTCGTTCGTATCCGCACGAGCGCCCACGACGCGCGCGGACGAGCGCGAAGGAGCCCTCCCCATGTCCGACGACATCGTCATCATCGGCGCCGCCCGCACCCCCCAGGGTCGCGCGCGCGGCGCTCTCGCCCCCCTCACGGCCGTGCAGCTCGGGACGACGGCGATCGCCGCGGCCCTCGCCGAGTCGGGCCTCTCGCCCGAGGCGGTGAGCCACGTGCTCATGGGCCAGGTGCTGCAGGCGGGCGCGGGGCAGAACCCTGCGCACCAGTCGGCGCGCGCCGCGGGCATCCCGTGGTCCGTCCCCGCGATGACGCTCAACAAGGTCTGCCTGTCGGGCGCCGTCGCCGTCGTCGACGCGGTGCGGATGCTCCGCCTCGGCGACGCGGACGTCGTCGTCGCCGGTGGCCAGGAGTCGATGACGAACGCTCCGCACCTGCTGCCCGGCAGCCGCCTCGGCTGGGCGTACGGCACCGTGAGCGCCCTCGACTCGGTCGCCCACGACGGACTCACCGACACGACCGACGGCATCTCGATGGGCGAGAGCACGGAGCGGCACGTCGGCAGACTCGGCCTCACGCGCGCGGAGCAGGACGAGGTCGCCGCCGCCTCGCACCAGCGCGCCGCGGCCGCGCGCGACGCCGGCCGCTTCGCCGCCGAGCTCGCCCCCGTCGAGGTGCCCGCGCGCGGCGGGTCGACGACGGTCATGGACGACGAGGGCGTCCGCGCCGACAGCACCGTCGAGTCGCTCGCCCGGCTGCGGCCCGCGTTCGCGGCCGACGGCACGATCACCGCGGGGAACGCCTCGCCGCTGAGCGACGGCGCCGCGGCGCTCGTGCTCGTCCGCGAGTCCTGGGCCCGCGAGCAGGGCGCGACCGTCCTCGCGCGCGTCGTCGACTACGGCCAGGTCGCAGGCCCCGACAACTCGCTGCACGGGCAGCCCGCGCGCGCGATCGCCCGCGCCCTCGAGCGCGCCGGATGGCGGGCCGACGAGCTCGACCACGTCGAGATCAACGAGGCCTTCGCCGCCGTCTCCCTGCAGTCGGCGCGCGATCTCGACCTCGACCTCGCGATCGTCAACCCCGACGGGGGCGCGATCGCCCTCGGGCACCCGATCGGGGCCTCCGGGGCTCGGCTCACCGTTCACGCCGCCCACTCGGTCGCGGCGGGGCGCGCGCGCCGCGCCGCGATCGCCCTGTGCGGCGGGGGCGGTCAGGGCGAGGCGATCCTGCTCGAGCGGGCGTGAGGCCTGCACCGAGCATCCGCCCTCTCGATTAGAAGAGCGAGACCGGCTTCACGATGTCGGCGTAGATGAGCAGAGCGCTCATCGCGCCGAGCACGACGACGACCGCGAGGGTGAACGGCACGAGCTTCGCGGTATCGATCGGGCCCGGGTCGGCGCGCCGGGTGACCTTCGCGAACGCGCGGCGCAGCCCCTCCCACAGGGCGCCCGCGATGTGACCGCCGTCGAGCGGCATGAGCGGGATCAGGTTGAACACGAACAGCGCGACGTTGAGCGAGGCGAGGAGCCCCACGAGGCTCGCGACGCGCTCGGCGACCGGCGCGGTGTCGAGGCTCGCGATCTCGCCCGCGATGCGGCCGACACCGACGACGCTGATCGGTCCGTTCGGATCGCGCTCGTCGGGGCCGAACGCGGCCTCGGCGACGTCGATCATGCGCTGCGGGAGGTTCAGGATGATGCCGACGACCGCGCTCACGTTGTCGCCGACGGCCGGGAGCACCTCGCCGACCGGCTGCTGCACCGTCTCGTAGGCGGGCGCGATGCCGACGAAGCCGACCTCCTCGGTCAGGAGCTCGCCGTCGGGCCCCTCGACGACCTCGCCCTCGGCGTCGATCGCGTAGCGCTCGATGAGCAGCGGGGTGATCGTGAGAGTGCGCTCGGCGCCGTCGCGCTCGATCACGACGGGCAGGGACCGGCCCGCGGCGGGGCGCACGACTCCTGTGACGTCGCCCCATTCGCGGATGCTCTCCCCCTCGATCGCCACGATGCGGTCGCCCGGCAGGAGCCCCGCCTCGGCGCCCGGGGCCGCAGGATCGCCCGGCTCGCACTCCTGGCGCTCGCTCGTCGCCGGGAGGACGCACTCGGAGACGCTGCCGAGCGTCGTGGACGGCTGCGGGATGCCGAAGCCGACGAGCAGCACGGCGTAGAGCACGATCGCGATCACGAGGTTCATGAGCGGGCCGCCGAGCATGATGATGACGCGCTGCCAGACCGGCAGCCGGTAGAAGGTGCGGTGCTCCTCGCCCTCGACGATCGTGTCGGCGGAGGCGGATCGGGCATCCTGCACGAGGGTCTGGAAGAACCCCGTCGACGCCGTGCGGGCGCGGCCGCCGGACTCGACCGGCGGGTACATGCCGGCCATCGAGATGTAGCCGCCGAGCGGGATCCACTTGAACCCGTACTCGGTCTCGCCGCGGCGCCAGGAGACGATCGTGCGGCCGAATCCGATCATGAACTGACCGATGCGCACACCGAAGATCTTCGCGGGCACGAAGTGCCCGAGCTCGTGCAGCGCGATCGAGACGACGAGCCCGACGACGACGACGAGCACGCCGAGGATGTACAGCAGGACGGCCTCCACGGCGCCACTGTATCGCCGCCGCGCGGCCCGGGCGCTGAGGGGGCGCTGAGCAGGGGCCTGACGGACGCCCGGCGCGCAGAGTACGATCAGTCCCCGTGACGGGGGTAGAACAGGCCGAGCAGGCCGAGAAGACGGCGCAGCAGGGGCAGCCGACGGACGAGCGCGTCGGCAGCGTCGTAGCCGAGCGCTATCTCGTCGAGCGGCTCATCGGCCGCGGCGGCATGGCCACCGTCTACGAGGCCGCCGACCAGCAGCTCCCCCGCCGCGTCGCGCTCAAGATCTTCAAGCCCGAGCTCGCCGACGGCGACGACATGAGTCGGCACCAGGCCGAGGTGGCGATGCTCGCCTCCCTCAACCACCCCGGGCTCGTGACGCTCTTCGACGCGTCGACGACCGAAGACGGCGGCGCGGTGCTCATCCTCGAGCTGGTCCAGGGCGACGACATGCGCCAGACCATGGATGACGGGCCCCTCCCGAGCGAGGAGGTCGCCGTCATCGGCGCCGCCGTCGCCGACGCCCTCTCCTACAGCCACGATCGCGGCATCGTGCACCGCGACGTCAAGCCCGGCAACATCCTCGTCCCCACGCACGACGGCACCGACACCGCCCCGCGCGCCAAGCTCGCCGACTTCGGCATCGCGCGCCTCGTCGACGAGACGCGGGTCACCGCGACCGGCGCCGTGCTCGGCACCGCCCATTACCTGAGCCCCGAGCAGGCCGTCGGCGGCGAGGTCGGCCCCGCGAGCGACGTGTACTCGCTGGGACTCGTCCTGCTCGAGGCCCTCACGGGCGAGCGCGCCTTCCCCGGAACGGGCGTCGAGTCGGCCGCTGCACGACTCGCCCGCGACCCGTTCCTCCCGCCCGACATGGGCCCCGAGTGGGCCGGGCTCATCCGCTCCATGACCGCTCGAGAGCCCGGCGACCGGCCGACCGCGCGCGAGGGCGCCGAGCGGCTGCGCGCGATCGCGGGCATCCCCGCCTTCCGCCCCGCCGATGAGTCGCTCGACGCGACGCGCGTGCTCCCGGCCATGCCGACCGAGGCGACCGAGGTCATGGGCGCGGGAGGCGCGGCGGGCGCAGTGGGCTCCGCCGCCGCACCCGGCGCGCCGAGCTCGG
>NZ_JAUSMI010000057.1 GCF_030645145.1 Microcella sp.
ACCTGCTGACTCGGGTAAGCCGACCTTCTGATCGGGTAGGGCAGCCTTCCGACTGGTCTCAGAGTGGTCGTTAGGCCTCCGCGCTCGACGACGTCGTCGCACAGCTCGCAGCCGCCGTCGCCGAGATCGGCTGAGGCTCGCCCCTCAGCCAGCGGGTCGGGCGGCCGCTGCGGCTTGTGCCGCTGGCCTGGCCGCCGCGAGCACCCGCTCGACCGCGCGCGCGTCGTGCGCAGCCGAGACGAACCACGCCTCGTACACGCTCGGCGGCAGCGAGACGCCGTGCTCGAGCATCGCGTGAAAGTACGGACCGAAGCGGAACACGTCTTGCGCCTGCGCCTCGGCGTAGTTCTGCGGCGCCGAGTCGCGGAAGAAGATCGAGAACTGCGAGCCCGCCCACGCGACGGTGTGCGCGACGCCCTCCGCCGAGAGCGCCGACGACAGCCCGTCGGCGATCGTGCGCGCGACGCGCGGCAGGTGCTCGTAGACCTCGGGGCCCGCGCCGCGCAGCATCGCGGCGCCCGTCGCGACGGCGACCGGGTTCCCGCTGAGAGTGCCCGCCTGGTAGACCGGGCCGAGCGGCGCGAGCAGGTCGAGGATCTCGGCTCGGCCGCCGAGGCCCGCGAGCGGCAGGCCTCCGCCGATGATCTTGCCGAACGTGGTCAGGTCGGCGTCGTACGGAACGCCCTCACGCTCCTCGAGCCCCCACCAGCCGGCGGCCGTCGAGCGGAATCCCGTCATGACCTCGTCGGCGATGAGCAGTGCGCCGTGCGCGTGCGCGGTGTCGGCGAGCAGCCTGTTGAAGCCCGGCTTCGGAGGCACGACGCCCATGTTGGCGGCGGCGGCCTCGGTGATGACCGCGGCGATGCGATCGCCGTGGGCCGCGAAGACCTCGGCCAGGGCATCCTCGTCGTTGTAGGGGATGACGATCGTCTGGGCGGCCGTCTCGGGGGTGATGCCCGCCGAGCCGGGGATGCCGAGCGTCGCGATGCCCGAGCCCGCCTCCGACAGCAGCGAGTCGGAGTGCCCGTGGTAGTGCCCCGCGAACTTGACGAGCAGCGGCCGGCCGGTCGCGCCGCGCGCGAGGCGGATGGCCGTCATGGTCGCCTCGGTGCCGGTCGACACGAGGCGCAGCTTCTCGATGCCGCGGCGCTCGGTGCCGGCCAGCGCAGTGCCGTCGGCCGCGGTCAGTGTGAGGCGGTCGAGCACGAGCTCGGCGAGCTCGACCTCGCCGGTCGATGCGGCGCCGAATCCGAGTCCGCGATCGACGGCCGCGTGGGCGGCGGCGATGACGTCGGGATGCGCGTGGCCGAGCAGCGCAGGACCCCACTGCCCCACGAGGTCGACGTACTCGGTGCCCTCGACGTCGGTCACGTACGGCCCGTGTCCGCTCGCGAGGAACACCGGCGTGCCACCGACCGAGCGGAACGCGCGCACGGGCGAGTTGACGCCGCCGGGGGTGACGACGAGCGCGCGCTCGAAGGCCTCGGCGTTGGTCGTGGGGGTGCGGCCCGAGATGAAGCGGGTCATGATATGAGTCCCTTCTCGGCAAGGTCGAGCGCCGCATAGCTGAGCACGGCGTCGGCGCCTGCTCGGCGGATCGAGGTGAGCGCCTCGAGCTGCGCGCGGTCGCCCTCGATCCAGCCGTTCTGCGCAGCGGCGGCGATCATCGCGTACTCGCCCGAGACCATGTACGCCCAGACGGGCACGGTCGAGACGTCGGCGACCTGCCGCAGCACGTCGAGGTAGGCGAGCGCGGGCTTGACCATGACGATGTCGGCGCCCTCATCGAGGTCGAGCAGCGCCTCGCGCAGCCCCTCGCGCCCGTTGCCGGGGTCGAGCTGGTACGTGCGGCGGTCGCCCTGCAGCTGCGACTCGACCGCGTCGCGGAACGGCCCGTAGAAGGCCGAGGCGTACTTCGCCGAGTAGGCGAGCAGGGCGACGTCGGTGAAGCCGGCCTCGTCGAGGGCGGTGCGGGCGACGGCTGTCTGGCCGTCCATCATTCCGCTCAAACCCAGCACCTGGGCGCCTGCCTGCGCCTGCGCGACGGCCATGTCGGCGTAGCGCTCGAGGGTGGCGTCGTTGTCGACGCGGCCACGGGCATCCAGCACGCCGCAGTGGCCGTGGTCGGTGAACTCGTCGAGGCAGAGGTCGGTCTGCACCACGAGGGCGTCGCCGACCTCGGCGGCGAGCGCGCGGGCGGCGACGTTGAGGATGCCGTCGGGGTCGGTCGCTCCCGACCCGATCGCGTCGCGCACCGCGGGAACTCCGAAGAGCATGACGCCGCCGAGCCCCGCCTCGGCCGCGCGCACGGCGATCGCGCGCAGGCTGTCGAGCGAGTGCTGCTCGACGCCCGGCATCGAGGCGATGGGCTGCGCGGCGTCGGCGCCCTCGCGCACGAAGAGCGGCAGCACGAGGTGACGCGGGCGCAGATCGGTCTCGCCGACGAGGCGGCGCATCGCGGCGCTCTGCCGCAGACGGCGGGGGCGGATGCTCGGGCCGAGATCGCTCATCGGTCGCCTCCCAGGGGCGCGAGTGCTGCGGCCCCGTTCGCGAGCAGCTCGTCGGCGACGCGCGCGGCGAGATCCTCGGCCGGGTCGTCGGCGTCGTCGATGTAGAGCGCGTGGGCGGCCGAGACCTGCTCGCCCTCGGGCGAGTACACGCGCGCGGCGAGGAACATCATGTCGCCGTCGATGAACGCGTGGGCGCCGAGCGGGGCGGAGCAGCCGGCCTCGAGCCGGCGGAGCACGGCGCGCTCGGCCTCGACCGCGAGCCGGGTCGAGCGGTGATCGAGTGCGAGGAGCGCCTTCTTGAGCGGGCCGCTGAGATCGCGACGCGTCTCGATCGCGAGGCATCCCTGCCCGGGTGCCGTCGGCCATCCGTCGATGCCCAAGAACTCGGTGACGACGTCGAGCCGGTCGAGGCGCTCGAGCCCCGCGGCGGCGAGGATGACGGCGTCGAGGTCGGGGGTCATGGCGTCGACGGGCGAGCCGTCTGCGGCGACTCCGGCCTCGCGGCCGAGCACGCGCGCGAGACGCGTGTCGACGTTGCCGCGCAGCTCGACGACCTCGAGCTCGGGGAACCGGCGGCGCAGCTGCGCCTGCCGGCGCGGCGAGCCCGTGCCGACGCGAGCGCCCGCGGGCAGATCGGCGAGGGCGACCCCGTCGCGCACGATGGCCGCATCACGGGCATCGGCGCGCTTGGGCATCGCGGCGACGAGAAGGCCCGGGTGCGGGGTCGTCGGGAGGTCCTTGAGCGAGTGGACGACGACGTCGCACTCCTCGGCGAGGAGCGACTCGCGCACGGCGGCGACGAACACCCCGACTCCGCCCATCGATGCAAGCGGTGCGGTCGAGACGTCACCGTGGGTCGTGATGCGGACGAGCTCGACCTCCTCGCCCGTGCGGGCCGCGATCGAGTCGGCGACGCGCTGCGACTGCGCGAGGGCGAGTGCGCTGCCGCGCGTGCCGAGCCGGATCACGGCTGCAGACCCGAGATGGCGGGCTTGAAGCCCGCGCGCACGTTCTCGCAGCAGCCGGGGCGGCACACGTCGTACCAGGGGCCGAGGGTCGTCTCGCGCACGCGCTCGTTCTTCGCGGCGCCGCGCAGCCGCTCTTCGACGAGGTCGATGAGGCCGCTCACGTAGACGGGGTCGACGCCGGGGGTCGGCACGCGCAGGGCGCGCAGACCGTGCTCCTCGCACGTCTCCATCGCCTCGGTGTCGAGATCCCACATGACCTCCATGTGGTCGCTCACGAAGCCGACGGGCACCATGACGATCGCGGTCGCACCGGCGGCCGCGTGGTCGGCGATCGCGTCGTTGATGTCGGGCTCGAGCCACGGCTGCGTCGGGGGGCCCGAGCGGCTCTGGTAGACGAGCTGCCAGTCGACGTCGGGGATGTCCGCGCCCTCCGACCGCAGCTCGGCGAGCGCCTTCGCCATGATGACCTCGCTCACCGCCAGGTGCTGCGCGGCGTACGCTCCGCCCTCGCCCCAGTCGACGTCGCGCGGCCCGCTGCGCTCGGCGTCCGAGGTCGGGATGCTGTGGGTCGCGAACAGGACGCGGGTCGTCGCGAGGTCGGCGCCCTCCGCGAGGAGCGTGCGCAGGGCATCCACGACACCGGTCACGAACGGGGCGACGAAGCCGGGCGAATCGAAGAACTGGCCCACCTTGTCGATGCGCACCTGGCCCCAGAGGCCCGTGGCGTCGAGGGCCTTCGCGAAGTCCTCGCGGTACTGGCGGCAGCTCGAGAAGCTCGAGTAGGCGCTCGTCGCGAGACCCAGGATCGTGCGGTGGCCGTCGTCGAAGGCCTGCTGGAGGGCCTCAGGGAGGTAGGGATCCCAGTTGCGGTTGCCCCAGTAGATCGGGATGCCCAGCCCACGGCGGTCGGCCTCGGCCTGGAGCGCCGCCTGCAGCTGGCGGTTCTGCTCGTTGATCGGGCTCACCCCGCCGAAGTGGCGGTAGTGGTGCGCGACCTCCTCAAGGCGCTCGTCGGGGATGCCCCGGCCGCGCGTGACGTTGCGGAGGAACGGGATGACGTCGTCCTGCCCCTCGGGGCCGCCGAAGCCGGCGAGGATGACGGCGTCGTAGGCGACGCCCTCCTCGACGTGGCCGGGGACGGCGTACTTCTGGGCGGTGTCGGTCGCCGCGCGGGCGAACTGCTCGCCCTCGAAGCGGCCATCGGTCAGGTCGACGACGACGGCGAGGCCGTCGGGTCCGAGTCCGTTGGTGATCGTCATCGAATGACCTCCATGATCTGGGCATCGAGCTCGGCGTCGTCGAGGCGGCGACCGGTGTAGAAGGGGACCTCTTCGCGCACGTGGCGGCGCGCCTCGGTGTAGCGCAGGTCGCGCATCATGTCGACGAGGTCGAGCAGCTCGTCGCTCTCGAGGCCGAGCAGCCACTCGTAGTCGCCGAGCGCGAAGCTCGCGACCGTGTTGGCGAGCACGCCCGTGAACGCGCTGCCCTTGCGGCCGTGCTCGGCGAGCATGTCGCGGCGCTCCTCCTCGGGCAGCAGGTACCACTCGTACGAGCGCACGAAGGGGTACACGCAGAGCCACTGCTTGGGCTCCTTGCCGTACATGAACGCGGGGGCGTGGCTGCGGCTGAACTCGGCCTGCACGTGGACGCCCATCGCGTTCCACGTCGGCAGGAGGCTGCTCAGCAGGGCGCTGCGGCGCAGGGTGCGCACTGCGGACTGGATCTTCTCGGGGTCGGGCCCGTGCAGCCACAGCATGATGTCGGCGTCGGATCGCAGCCCGCTCACGTCGTAGACGCCGCGCACGGTGACGCCGTCGGCGGTCACGGCGGCGACGGCCTCCTGCACGCCGCCGCCCGTCGCGGGGCGGTGCGGGTCGCGCCGCAGCACGACGTAGACGGTGTAGGCGAGCTGATCGCTCACGATGCTGTCCTTTCGGTGGATGCCTCGGGGTCGGTTCTGCTGTCGGCCTCCGCCTCGGGGGCGGGCGGGCCGATGATCTCGGCGAGTCGGTGGGCGTGGTCGATGACGCTCGCGAGGCCGGTGCCCGACACCTGCTCACCGGTGATCGGGATGCCCGGCGCGGCCTCGAAGCGGCCCGCGCGCAGCCACGTGGTCGCCTCGGTCGCGACGACCGCGGTCTCGGGGATGCTCACGCCGAGCAGCAGCTCGGCGTCGCGCCGCGCGGTCTCGGCGGTCGGCGCGCTCTCGTAGCTGAGCCGCACGACCTCGCGCCCGGCGGCCGCCTCTCGCACCCACGCCCACTTGGCGCTCACGTGCGTGAGGGCGCGCGCGGTGACGTCGGTGCCGCGCGCGACGAGCACGCCCGTGCCGCGCGGGTTCTCGGCGAGCGCACGGGCGGTGTCGGTGCCGGCCTCGATCACGAGCGTCATGAGGTGGGTGGCGGTGCGGGTCGCGGCCCGGCCGTCGGCGGGGGTCACGAGGCCGGGCGCCGCGACGACGACGAGGCCCTCGCGGATCTCGCCCTCGGGCTCGACGTCCTCGTCGGCGTCCGTGCGGGCGGGCGCGCCCGCGGCGTCCGGATCGACGGCGAGCACGACGCGGTCGGCGTGCACCTCGGCGACGCGCACGCCGTACTCGATCGGAACGCCGTAGCGGTCGAGCTCGGCGAGGAGCGTGTCCACGAGCATCCCCATGCCGCCGTCGAGGCCCGCGACGAGCGAGCCGGCGGGGGCGTCGGTCCGCAGCCGCGCGACGGCGCGAGCGAGCGAGTTCTCGCGCAGGAGGTGGTGCACGAGCCCGGGCGCGACGCTCACGGGGAGGTCGTCGGGGTGCTTCGAGTGGATCCCCTCGACGACGGGGGCCACGAGCCGCTCGAGGATGCCGTCGCCCATGCGCCGCCGGACGAGCTCGCCGAGCGTGGTCGACTTCGCGCCGACGGGGCCGGGGAGCAGGGCATCCGTCATGCCGCGCCAGGCAGCCTTGCGGCCCACGACCGCGACGACGTCCTCGGCGAGCGGCGCCGACGGGATGCCCAGCAGGCTCACCGCGGGCAGCGGCACGGTCGTGCCCGTGCGGGCGTGCAGCCACGCGGGCGCGTCGAGCGGCGCGACGACGCGGTCGGCGAGACCGAGGCGCTCGAGGTAGGCGCGCACGGTGCCGCCGCGCGTCGCGAAGGCCTCGGCCCCCGCATCGAGAGGGATGCCCGCGATCGTCTTCTGCAGGAGCTGGCCGCCGGCGCGCGGCTCCGCCTCGAGCACGCGCACGCGGTGGCCCTGCAGCACGAGCTCGCGCGCCACCACGAGGCCCGCGATGCCGGCGCCGACGACGAGGGTCTCGCGCATCAGTCGGGCAGCTCTCCGTGGATGTACCGCACGAGGCCGGTCAGCACGTCGGGGTCGGTCTCGGGCGGGACGCCGTGGCCGAGGTTCACGACGTGGGCGGGGGCGGCGTGGCCGGCGTCGAGCACCGCGTCGACGTGCGCTGTGAGGGTCGGCCGGCGAGCGCCGAGGAAGGCGGGGTCGATGTTGCCCTGCAGCGGGAAGCGACCGCCGAGCATCGCGTTCGCCTCGTCGAGCGGCAGGCGCCAGTCGATGCCGATCGCGTCGACGCCGAGGTTGGCGATGTCGGGGAGGATGCGCTCGGTGCCGAGACCGAAGTGCACCTTCGGCACGTCGAGCCCGCGCAGGTGGCTGAAGGCGCGCTTCGAGTGCGGAGCGACGCGGCGCAGGTAGTCGTTCTGCGAGACCGAGCCGATCCACGAGTCGAAGAGCTGCGCGGCGCTCGCACCCGCCTCGATCTGCGCCTTCAGGAACTCGCCCGTGATGTCGGCGCACCAGTTGAGCAGGGTCGCCCAGGTCTGCGGGTCGCTGTGCATGAGAGCGCGGGCGCGCATCTGGTCCTTCGACGGGCCGCCCTCGACGAGGTAGGCCGCCAGCGTGAAGGGCGCTCCGGCGAAGCCGATGAGGGGGGTGGTGCCGAGCTCGGCGACCGTCATCGCGACGGCCTCGCGCACGGGGTCGAGGGCGGCGGGATCGATCGGTCGCAGTTTGAGGACGTCGCTCGCGGTGCGGACGGGCTCGTCGATCACCGGCCCGCGACCGCCGACGATGCGCACGTCGACGCCCGCGAGCAGCACGGGCACGACGATGTCGCTGAAGAAGATGCCTGCGTCGACGCCGTGGCGCCGCACCGGCTGGAGGGTGATCTCGCTCGCCATCTCGGGCGTGAGGCACGCCTGCAGCATGTCGCCGCCGGCCCGCAGCTCGCGGTACTCGGGCAGGGAGCGGCCAGCCTGGCGCATGAACCAGACGGGGGTGCGCTCAGGGCGGTCGCCGCGGTACGCGCGGATGAGCGGAGCGTTCGCCGTGCGACCGTCGACGAGAGGATGGGAGGGGCTCAACGGCACCCGTCCAGGATAGGCGCTGGAATCCGAGAGTCCTCCCGGCCGGATGGGGCCTTCCGACCCTGCAGGACACCCAGGCTGCGCGCCGTAGAATCGTCCAGTGCTCCTGTGCGTCACCGCCAATCACCGCAACACGCCGTTCGAGGTCCTCGAACGGCTCGCGGTCGACGCCGAGGCCCTCACGGGAGCCGTCCGCGGCTCCGACCCCGCCGTCCGCGGCGCCATCACCGTCGCGACGTGCAATCGCCTCGAGGTCTACCTCGACGTCGACGCCCCCGCCGACGCGACGCCGGAGGACGCCCACGCGATCGCGCGCGACTCCGTCTCCCGCGCCCTCCGCTCCTTGAGCGCGGATGCCCTGCACGAGATCTCCGCGACCGCCGAGGTCCTCGACTCCCCCGCCGCCGTGCACCACCTCTTCGCCGTCTCGGCCGGGCTCGAGTCGGTCGCCGTGGGCGAGGAGGAGATCGCCGGGCAGGTGCGCCGAGCCGCTCAGGCGGCGCGCGCGAGCGGAGCATCCACCGGTCGCCTCGATCGTGTCTTCCAGGAGGCGATCCGCACCGCTCGGGCCGCGCGCGCGCAGGGCGATGCGAGCCGCACGGGTCGCAGTCTCGCGCGCCTCGCGCTCGACCTCGTCGGCAGCCGCCTCGCCGACTGGAGCTCGGCGCGCGTCGTGCTCGTCGGCACGGGCCGCTACGCCGCGACGACCGTTGCCGCGCTGCGCGACCGCGGCGCCGAGCACATCACCGTCTACTCGCCCAGCGGGCGCGCGCAGGTCTTCGGCACGCGGCACGGCCTCGCCTGGACGAACGACCTCACGACCGCGATGGCGGGGGCGGACGTCGTCATCACGTGCACCACGCGGCTGAGCCTGGCCGCTGCCGACGTGCCCGCCGAGGCCCCCGCGTACGTCGTCGACCTCGGTCTGCCGCGCAACGTCGACGCCGCCGTCGGTGAGATCGAGGGCGTGACGCTGCTCGACCTCGAGACCATCCGGCTGCATGCGCCGCTCGTGCACTGGTCGGCGGAGGAGGAGGCCCGGAGCGTCGTCGCCGAGTCGGCCCACGCCTACGTGACGGCGGCCGCGGTCGAGCCATCGATCGTCGCCCTGCGCCAGCACGTGCTCGGGCTCGTCGACGAGGAGATCGAGCGCGCGCGGCGCCGCGGCGACGCGGATGGTCGCGTCGAGGAGGCGCTGCGCCACCTCACGAGCGTGTTCCTGCACACGCCGTCGACGCTCGCCCGCCGCCACGCGGTCGCCGGGCGCGGGGTCGATGTCGCGGCCGCGATCGAGACGCTGTTCGGGATCCCGGTCGCGCGGCCCGCGACGGCCGCGGGATCGCTCGCGTCGCCCGTCGCGCCGACAGTCGCCGCGCCGGTCACTGCGGAGCACGACGAGCTCGGCTCGGCCGCCTCGGCCTAGCCGCGCCGGATCGGGCGCGGATCAGGCGGTGACGCGCTCGAGCATCGAGAGCAGCGCTAGGCCGTAGGCCTCAGGAGCCGAGACGCTCGCGAAGGCCGCCTCGGCGTCGTCCGCGCCGCGGAGCACCACGCGGTAGTCGTCGCCATCGCGCTCGAGGCGCACGAAGGCCGCGCGCAGCAGGTCGCGGAGCTGATCCTCGCGGGGCAGCCAGAGCGCGTCGTCGAGAGCGACGGAGTCGAGCGCCCACTCGGTCGTGCCGTTGAAGCCGAGGACGGTGCCGGTCGAGTACTCGTGCGGCTCGATGGTGAGGTCACTGACGGTGAAGACCTCCGCGTCGAACTCGGAGCGGTCGATCTGGAAGCGGTCGCCCGAGGCGGGCTTCCAGCGCAGCCCCGCGTCACGCAGCAGGCGGGCGAGGGAAGTGCTGATCACGCCGCGATGCTGACACGCAGAACCGGGTGCCGCCTGAGCGGCACCCGGTTCAGTGGTGCGTATCCGAGCAGGTACTAGCCCTGGATTCGGACAGCCTCCCGGCGACGAGCGACCACGAGACCGGTGCCGGCCATCATGATCAGGATCGCGATGACGCCCAGTCCACCGAGCGCGTTGGACGCGCCCGTGATGGCCAGGGTCGGCAGGCAGTCCTCAGCAGCAGCGAAGACGAGGTTCCACAGCGTGCGCTGGTCCTCATCGCTCCAGCCGAAGCCCGTCGGGAACTCCTCGCTGGCGGGCTCGAGGCTCGCAACGATGGTCGGAGTCGACCCGATGGCCGCCGTGTACTTCGTGTTGCCCTCGACCACGACGCCGTCGACGGTCCAGATCACTCCGGGCTCGTTCGTCAGCGTGTAGCTGCCGGGGTTGCCGAGGCAGTCGGCCTGCGTCCACGTCACCGACGCGGTCGTGACGGGCGCCGTGGGCAGGCAGTCCTCGTCGAACGCGTAGGTGTACTCGAACGCCTCGTAGCCCTCGGCGAGGAGGTAGCCCTCATCGGGGGTCGCGGTGACCGTGATCGTGTCGAACGGCGTGGCCTCGTAGGTGACCGAGTCGCCCTCGCCGAAGCTCACCGGGAGCTCCAGTCCGTTGACCGTCCGCGTGTAGGTCACGCCCTCGACGTCAGTGATCGTGTACGACTGCTCGAAGCAGTCATCGACCACGACGATCGGGGGCACGATGACCTCGGGGCACAGCTCCTCGTTCGGGCCGTCGAGCGTTCCCGTGAAGGTCAACACCGTCCCGTCCTCGGATACCGTGCGACCCTCGACCGGCTCGTCCGTCTGGAAGAACTGGGTGTCCTCCCCGATGGTGACGAACACGACCTCGTAGTCGAGCCCGTCGTACATCACGCTGTCGAGCGCGGCGAGCTCGGAGTCGAACACGAAGTTCTCCTCGTCGAGCGACTGCGGGTCGAGGCACGTGGCGTCGATGAACGCGATGGAGGCATCCGTGATCGGCAGCACGCAGCCGTCGCCATCGGGGTCGGCGGCCTCGAGCGTTCCGGAGAACGTCCTCGTGGTGCCGTCCTCGCTGACGCCGTCGAGCGACGTGTCGAAGCGGTAGCCGTAGTCGGCCGTGAAGACGACCTCGTACTCGCGGGTCTCGGCGTTGTAGACCGTGATCTCGTATTCGGCGTTCTCCGACGTGAATCCGTCCTCATCGAGCGTCGAGTCGAAGAAGCAGTCCGCGTCGGTCACGGCGATCGCTGCGACAGCCTCGAGGCAGAGCTCCGTGTTCGGGCCAGCGAGGTCGCCGGTCACGGTCAGGGACTGCTGGTCACCGGCGAACCGGTAGCCCTCGTTCGCGGTGAACTCGATCTCGTACGTGCCCGACTCCGAGCCATCGTCGATGACCTCGATCGTCGCGTTCTCGGCGTCGATGCCCTCCACGTCCAGGCTCTCGCCCAGCTCGCAGGTGGCGTCGATGACCGGTGCGACGTAGGTCGCCTCGAGGCAGAGCTCGGGGTCACGGTCGGCGAGATCGCCCGAGATCGTGAGCGTCGTCTGGTCACCGGCGAACCGGAAGCCCTCCAGCGCCGTGAACTCGACCTCGTAGCTGCCCGACTCAGATCCGTCGTCGATGACCTCGAAGGTCGCGTTGACGCCGGAGATGTTCTCCAGGTCCACGCTCGC
>NZ_JAUSMI010000065.1 GCF_030645145.1 Microcella sp.
TTCGGGCTGGATGACCGACGTCATGCGGCGCGGTAGACCGGGGGCTCGATGTCGGCGAGGATCCCCTCGACGATCTGCTCGGCGGTGACGCCCGCGAAGTCGCTCTCGGGGTCGACGATGAGGCGGTGGGCGAGGACGGGCACGGCGAGCGCGCGCACGTCGTCGGGCGTGGCGTACGTGCGGCCGGACGCGATCGCCCAGGTCTTGATCGCGCGCGCGAGCGCCATCGCCCCGCGCATGCTGACGCCGAGCACGACGTCCTTGTGCTCGCGCGTCGCCGCGACGACGTCGCTCACGTACTCCATGACGGCCGGGTCGACGAAGACCTCGGCGGCCAGGCGCGTCATCGTCGTCACGGCCTCGCTCGCGATGAGCGGCTGGACGGCGGTCGCGCGGGCGCGGTTCGAGGCGTCCATGAGCAGGGTGACGCTCGTCTGCTTGTCGGGGTAGCCGAGGGAGGTCTTGATGAGGAAGCGGTCGAGCTGCGCCTCGGGCAGCGAGTAGGTGCCGGCCTGCTCGACGGGGTTCTGCGTCGCGATGACCATGAAGGGCGTGCCGACCGAGTAGCCGACGCCGTCGACCGTCACGACGCCCTCCTCCATGACCTCGAGGAGCGCGCTCTGGGTCTTCGGGCTCGCGCGGTTGATCTCGTCGGCGAGCACGATCGAGGCGAAGATCGGGCCCTTGTGGAACTCGAAGATGCCCTTGCCCTGGTCGTAGATCGTGACGCCCGTGACGTCGGAGGGGAGCAGGTCGGGCGTGAACTGGATGCGCGAGTGCGTGCCGTCGAGCGTGTTCGCGAGCGCCTTGGCGAGCACCGTCTTGCCGGTGCCCGGGTAGTCCTCGAGCAGCACGTGCCCGTCGGAGAGCATCGCCGCGACGATGAGGCGGATCACGTGGCTCTTGCCCAGGATCGCCTGATCGATGTTGCCGATCAGTCGATCGAAGGCGTCGGCGAACCAGGCGGCCTGCTCGGTGGTGACGGTCATGCGGTTCTCGCCTCTCGATTCATGAAGGGATGCTGATGCCGGGTCATCGCGCGCGCAGGTTGTTCCACTGCTCGCCGGTGATGGTGTTCGACCAGAAGACCTGGCCCGTGGCGACGGACACGATGCGCACGCGGATCGCGTTGTCGCGGCGCGTGCCGAGCGCGTTGTCGATGACGCGCGAGCCGTTGGCGTTGAGCGAGTAGACGTTGTCCGTCAGGCCCGCGTTGCTGCCGTCGAGGAAGGTCGTGATGCGGTAGTTGCCCGGGGTGAAGTCGCGGTAGTCGATCCCGACCGAGTTGCAGCAGGGCGCGTAGGGCGACGGGCCGCCCTTGAAGATCGTGGCGCTCGGAGCGGGCGGGGGCAGGACGTCGAGAGGCGTGACGGTGTTCGACGTCGTCGAGGCGCCCGTCGCGCCGTTGTCGACCGCGCGCACCTGGAAGCGGTAGTTCGACCCGAATCCGCCCTGGAACGTGTGTCGGCGATCGCTGCCCACGCGCTGCCAGCCCCAGTTGCTGCCGTTCTCGGAGATGTTGATCTCCCAGCGGTCGATCGGGCTCGTGCTCGGCGCGTTACCCCAGGTCAGCGTCACGGTGCGGTCGCCGCGCGAGCCGACGGCCGCCTCGGCCCAGTTGGGCGCGCCGGGCTCCGGTGTCGCGGCGTTCGCGCTCTTCTGCGGCGGACTCTGGAGCCCCGACGGGCCGATCGCGACGACGTCGACCGTGTATCCGTTGCCGACGGCGCCGATCGCGGAGGCCGAGAGGGTCGCCCCGCCGACGCGGCCGGTCTGACCGTCGCTCAGCCGCCACTCGTACTCGGCGACGTCGCGCCCGTTGCCGTTCGCGGCGCTCCAGCTGAAGTTCACGCGACCCGAGCCGTTGCTCGTGGCCGAGATGGAGACCGACCCCGGCGCGCTCGGGGTGCCGAACGGCCTCGCCGTCGCGCTCTCCTGCGAGACGGTGCTCGAGCCGAGGACGTTGCGCGCGCTGATCCGGAAGGTGTACGCGGTGCCGTTGGTGAGCCCGCCGATGGTCGTCTGGGCGACCTCGCCGCCGACCGTCGCGGAGCCGCCCGCCCACGTGATCGTGTAGTCGAGGATGGGCTCGCCGTTGGTCGCGGGCGCCTGCCAGCCGATGACGACGGCCTGATCCTGCTCGCTCACGATCGAGGGCGGGGCAGGCTGGCCCGGCACATCCCGCACCGTGAGCAGCAGGCGGCCCTGCACGTGCCTGCTCGGGTCCTGCGTCGCATCCTGAACCGTGTAGACGACGCTCACCACGCCGATGAACGACGAGTCCGGGTCGACCGTGACGGTGCCGTCGGGGGTGAAGCGCACCCCGGCCGAGGTCTCGGCGGCGTTCTCGACGACCGCGTCGATGAGCTCGAGGGGTTGGCCCGCGAACGGGTTGAAGTCGTTCGCGAGCACGTCGACCGACGTCGTGACGCTGCGCTGGCCCTTGCTCTCGTCGGTCGCGGCCTGCACGAGGGGGCGCTGGGAGGCGACGACCGTGACGGTGATCTGGCCGGGCACGACGAACTCGCGGTAGCGCAGCTCGACGCTCAGGGTCGTGGAGTCGCCCGGCTGGACCCCGAACGGAGCCGAGACGGAGAGCTGCGAGCCGCCCAGGGAGGCCTCGATGCCGTTCGTGGGCGCTGAGAGCGCGCCGTACGACACATCGGCGATGACGGCGCGGTTCGGATGCGCGGTCGAGTCGCGCAGATCGACCGACTGCGCCGCCTCCCCCGCCTCGATCTCGAGCGCGAGCGCGGTGAACTCGGGTGGCGCGTCCCGGAAGTCGGGATCGCCGACCGTCACGGGGAGCGTCAGGAGCGCGGTGTTGCCGTCCGGGTCGTCCCCCGAGGCGCCGTCGGTGACCTCGAAGACGATCGAGGCCTGCCCGCGGAAGCCCTCCGCGGGCGCGTAGCGGATCGTGTCGTCGTCGACGACGAGGCCCGACCCGTCGGAGTCGCTCGCCCGCACGCCGTCCGGGCCGGTGAGGATCGCGGGACGGCCCGTCGGGACGACGACGATGTCCGCGAGATCCCACTGGATCTCGCCGTTCATCTCGACGAGCTGCTGCTCGAGGTCGGGCCGAAGGTACGGCGGCGACTCCCGCTCCTCGGTGACGGAGGGCGGGACGACGATGAACGCCGTCGCGGTGAGCTCCGGGTCCTCGGGATCGGTGACGCGGTAGGCGACGGCGTGGCGCTCGTCGCCCGGTGTCACCGTGACGGTCGCCGCGCTCTGATCGACGCCCCCTCGCTGCGCGTTGGGCCCCGCGGTCGAGATGAGCAGATCGGAGTCGCGGCCGTTGGGGTTGCCGATGAGATCGCTGACGTCGACGACGATCGGATCGGTGCCCGAGAGCTCGCTGTCGAGCACGTAGTAGTCGCCGGCCGTCGGGAAGGGGATCTCGGCGGTGGAGGTGACCTCGACCTGCACGAAGGCGCTGTCGACGCCGCCGTTGCCGTTCGACATCTCGTAGCGCAGCGCGTAGCCGCCCTCGACGTCGGGCGCCGTGACGATGACCTTCGACCCGTCGACCTCGGCCTCGATGCCGTCATCGACCTCGAGGAGCTCGCGCGACACGCTCAGCGGGTACCCGTTCGGGTCGGAGTCGTTCGCGAGCACCTCGACCGACGCCGTGCGGCCGGGTCGCACCTGGATGCGGTCGTCCACGGCGGTCGGCTGCGCCTGCACTTCGGGCCGGGGCACGACGCCGACGACGATCTCGCCCGTCGCGCGCTCGCCGAGGGCATCCTCGACCGCGTAGGAGAACCGGTCGGTGCCCCGGGAGTTCGCGTACGCCTCGTAGACGAACCAGGTGGGCCCGCTGTCGACGATCGCGCCGAGCCCGGGCGGGGCCGCGAGGCCCGCGAGGACGACCGAGTCGCCGTCGGGGTCGAGGTCGTCGAGCGGGACGTCGATGCGCACCGATGATCCGGCGAACGTGCGCGCGGTCTGCTGCGCGAGGACGGGCGGCTCGTTGGAGTCGACGTCGCGCGGGGTGACGACGAACGTCGCGGTCGCGGTCGCCGACTCGCCGTACTGATCGGAGATCCGGTAGACGACGGAGTACTCGCCCGGCTCATCCGGCGCCTGGAAGCGGACCACGTCGCCCTGCGTGAACGCCAGACCGTCGCCCGCGCCCTCGGCGTCGGCGAGCTCCGGATCGAGCACGATGCGCGCTCGATCGGGGTGCACATCGTTCTCGAGCACCGGGACGCTCGTGAAGTCGCCCGCGCGGACGGTGCGGCGATCGTCGACGGCGAGCGGCGGCTGGCGGTTGACGATCGGCGGCACGGGGACGATCGTCACGCCGGCGACCGCCGTCGCGGCGCCGTCGGAGATCGTGTAGCTCACCTGCGTCTGCTCCGTGAGCGCGGCCGAGGCGGTGATGCGGATGATCGTGTTGTTGAGCAGCTCGACCGACACCCCGTCGGCGGTCGCCTCCGTGGAGACGGACTGCACGGCGAGCACCGAGCCGGAGGGCGAGACGTCGTTCGCGAGCACGCGCACCGAGGTCGGCTCGCCCGCCCGGAGGTAGGCGACGTCCTTCACGGCGATCGGCGCGAGGGGCTCCTCCGGCCGGGGGCGCGCCTCGATGCGGATGAGGCCGACGCTCGTCGCGGCCTCGGCGCCGAGCCCGTACTTGAGGTAGATCGCGCCGGGCTCTGTCGGCGTGACCGAGACGCGGCCGGATTCCGGATTGACCTCGGCGGTGACCGATTCGGGGACCTCGTCGATCGAGAGGAGCTGGAGCGCGGCCCCCGAGGGCGAGACGTCGTTGAGCAGAGGCTCGACGACGACCGTGTCGCCGACGATGACCTCGGCGAAGTCGGGCGTGCCGACGGGCGTGAGGCTGCCGGGCGCGACGACCTCGATCTCGAGCTCGCCGCTCGCGCTCGACCTCCCGTCGGAGACGACGAACGACACCGTCTTCGGGCCGAGCTCGCCCGAGCGGTGGCGGAAGGTCACGAAGCCGTCGGGCGTGAAGCTCAGCTCGTCGGCCGTCGTCGCCGCGGCGCTGTCGAGGAAGATCTCGTCACCGTCGGGGTCGCGGAAGTTGGGCAGGACGTTGTAGGTGATCGACTGGCCCGCTTCGACGGCGCTGCGGCTCGACCGCAGCTGCTCGGGCGCGCCGTTGGAGTCCGGCCCGGTGAACGCGAGCGACACCGTGGTCTCGGCGACGCCGCCCTGACGCCCGTCGCTCACGGTGTAGCGGAAGCTCGCGCCGCCCGCCGCGGCCGTCCCGGGCGTGAACTGCAGCGCCCGCCCGCCGTCGATGAGATCGAGGCGCCCGATGGTCTCGGGCAGGGGGCTCAGGTTCGTGATGACGAGCACGTCGCCGTCGGGGTCGGTGTCGTTGTCGAGCACCGGCAGGATCGTCGTGCGACCCGCGCGCACGCCGTACTCGTCGGGGCGCGCGATCGGCGGGCGGTTCTCCTCCGTGCGCTCGGCGAGCGTGTCCTCGAACGACTCCTCCGACGACTCCTCGTCGCCCTCCTCGCTCTCCTCCAGCTGGGGCGGCGTGATCTCGTCCCAGTTGTCGACGAGCCGCAGCGAGCTCTCGAGCACCCACGTGTTGCCGTTGAGGAGGTTGTTGAGCGCGATGACCGAGCGGTTGACCCGGAACTCCAGGCGCGCTCCGCTCGTCGGCTGCTCGATCTCGAAGGTCGCCGGCTCGGCCTCGTCGCAGGCGTAGAGGTACGCCCGGCCCTCGGGGTACGCGGCGTGGATGCACCCCTCGAGCTGGACGGGGGCGGCGACCTGCTCGGGCGCCCGCGCGACGGCCGAGGTCGCCTCGATGACCTCGACCTCGCCGCCGCCCAGCGGCACCCGGATCACGCCGCCGCCCGTCGCGATGACGACCTCGTCGCGCTCGTCGCTCGGCTGCTGCAGGCGGAGCGCGTCGTGCTCGAGCTCGATCCGCCGCCCCTCCCCCGTGACGACGACGTCTGCCGCCTCGTCGAGGAGCACGGGCACATCGCCGACGACGGTCAGCTCGTGCTCGCGGGGCATGTCGAGCGTCGACTCGACGGGGGCGAAACCCGGTCCGTCGATGCGGTAGAGCAGCCCCTGCTCAGGGGCCGTCGCGTGCACGACGCCGTCGCGGCCGACGACGGCCCGGGCGTCGTCGCCGAGCTCGAGGTCGGGCTCGCGCGCGGCGGGGTCGAAGCTCAGCTCGTCGGCGACGTCGACGACCCACAGAGCGCCCGTCGCCGGGTCGAGAACGGTGAGGGTCTGGCGCCCGAGCGACACCGCGGCGCCCGCGGGCAGCTCGGTGCGCTCGACGAGCGTCGCGCGCGCCTGGTCGATGCGCTCGAGCGTGCCGGCCTGCCGGTCGTGGAGGAGCACCGTCCGGGCATCCTGCAGCACATCGATGTCGGAGCCCGCGGTCTGGACGCCCGCGGTCAGCTCGTCGATCTGGCGGTTGAGGCGACCGGCGAGGGACTCCTCGCCGTTCGTGACCCAGACGTCGCGGGAGTCGAGATCGACCTCGGAGACGGGGAAGCCCTCGTAGGCGACGGCGATGCCGACGGGCACACCCGCCAGGATCGCGACCGCGAGCGAGGATGCGATGGTGCGGCGAGATCGCGTCAACGCGCTCAGCAGCGTCACCCGGTCATCCCCATCGCATCGCCATTCCTGAAATCAGCCGTCACCGTAACACGTGGATTAATCACCTGCGATGGGGAGTCCTACCCCTGCTGGTCGAGCAGTGCGAGGTCGTCGATGCTCACCAGGCGGGTTACGACGGCGTACTCGACGAGGCGCGCGCGGCGCTGGGTCGCGAGCTTGCCCGGCCCGCCGCGCAGGCCCTGCACGCCGATGCGGTCGAGCTTGTCGCACACGTTGTCGAGCTTGCGGTTGAAGGTCGTGAGGGGCCAGCCGAGGCGGGCGGCAGCGTCGGCCGAGCTCGGGATGGCGCCGCGACCGGGGACGCTCTGGCGAAGGACGTCCTCCGCGAGGGCGACGATCAGCAGCCGCTGGGACGAGGTGAGGCTCACGGGCAGCCGCGTCGTCGACCCGGTCTCGGTGTCGAGGGTCGGCACGGTGTCGAAGTAGTCCTGCTCGGTGTGGACGGTGAAGTCGTAGGTCGTCGATCCCGCGCTGAACATTACGTGGAGGGCGGGGAAGACGATCGGCAGTCGCGCGCCCGGCCCGAGCCAGGCCTGCACGGCGCCCGAGCCGTCGGAGACCGTCGCCGAGAGCACGCTGCCCACGTTCGACAGCCACCACAGACCGTGCTCGGCGTGCACGCGCAGGAAGGTGCGGTGCAGGAAGGGGTTGTCGTCGATCGTGAGGTCGGACTCGCGGCCGATGCCGAGGCCCTCAGCCGGGTCGACGTCCGTCCACTCGCCGCAGAACTCGATCCGCGGCGCGCGGTCGTCGGGCGCGGGGATGGGGCGGGACTCCGTCGCGTCGATCATTCGGGGTAGCAGCTCTCGAGAGGGGCCGCCGAGGCGCGGCCGGCGCGGATGATCTCAGCCTCGATGCAGACGCGCGCACCGGGGGCGGAGAGAGGGACGACGATCCGATCGCCGTCGACGGGGCTCCGCACGCCGGGCTGCTCGGCACGGGCCCAGCGCAGCTGGTCGCCGTCCTCGGGCTCGGGGTTCGCGACGGTGAACACGACGGCGGATCCGTCGGCGCTCGGCTGCGCGGAGACCAGGACCGGCGAGGGGACGGTCACGACGGGGATCGCGATACCGGGCTCGTCCGCCGGGTCGGTGGCGCCCGCGTCGGGGCGCTCGCGCACGGCGCCGCCGCCGACGACGACCGCCACGGCGATCGCGATCGCGAGGAGGAGGCCGCCGATCGCGGCGAGCACGCCGACGAGTCGGCGCCGCGGAGCCGCGGCTTCGACCTCGGTGGATGCCGGCGCTTCGGGCGACGCGGGAGCCGCTCCGGTGGCCGTCGCGGTCGTCGAGGCGGACTCGCGCGCGGGCGCCCGGACCACGGTGTCGTCGACGCGGGGCGCCGCGGACGGCGCGGCGCGCGCGTCGCCGGCCGGCCGCACGATGGTCTGATCGCTCGCGCGCACCACGGTCGCAGCGTCGGCGCGCATGACGGTCGCGTCGTCGGCGGGCATGACGGTCGCATCGTCGACGGCGCTCGCGCCACCGGGCACGGAGGCCGGCGCGCCCGGCCCTCCGCCGATGGTCGCCGATCCGTGACCCGCGGGAACGGCTGCCGGCCCGATCGGCGCGATGACCGTCACGCCGCGCACGCGCGTCTCGTCGCCGGCTCCGGCCTCCTCGCGCTCGGGCGGCGCCTCGACGACCGCGGGCACGTCGAGCGGCGTCGAGGCGTAGCCGAGCTCGAGCTCGACCCGCTGCAGCGCGCGCCCGAACTCGACCGCGGTGGCGTACCGGTCGGCCGGGTTCGTCGCCATTCCCTTTCGCAGCACGGCCTGGAGCGAGGCGGGGACGTCGTCGCGCGGCAGCGGCGTGATGGCGCCGCGCTCGATGCGGCCGATGAGGTCGAGAGCGCCGTTCGGTCGCCCCGGGATCTCGAACGGGGTGCGGCCGGCCAGCAGCGTGTGCAGGGTCGCGGCGAGCGAGAAGACGTCGGAGCGGACATCCGGCTGCGGGCGATCGGCGAACATCTCGGGAGGCGACCACGGGACGCTCATGCCGACCGACTGGCTCTCGGTGCTCGAGCCGCCGCGCAGCTCGGAGAGCGTCGTGGTGAGCACGACGGCCTCGTCGATGACGCTCGACGAGATGCCGAAGTCGGTGAGCGCGGGCCAGCCGTAATCGTTCGTGAGCACGTTGGCCGGCTTGATGTCGCGGTGCAGGATGCCCGCGGCGTGGGCGGTCGCGACAGCGCCGACGAGGCGGACGCCCGTCCGCAGCGCGTCCACGACGCTGAACGGCGCGCGCTTGGCCTGCTCGCTGAGGCTCGGGCCCGAGCAGTACTCCATGACGAAGAAGGGCCGGTCGTCGGGCGCGATGTCGGCGTGGAAGATCGTGACGATCGAGGGATGCGCGCTCAGGCGCGCCATGAGGTTCGCCTCGTCGACGAACGCGGCCCGCGCTCCCGAATCGAGGCCGTCCGCGAGGAGCACCTTCACGGCGACCTGACGGCGCGGCAGCTGCTGCTCGTACAGGAAGACGTCGCTGAACCCGCCGGCGCCGAGGAGCCGCACGAACTCGTAGCCCGGGAGCGCGGGCGGAGTGCTGGGGGCGCGGCGCATCACCGGCTCCGCACGGCGAGAGTCGTGCCGCCGAGGTCGATGACGGTGCCGTCGAGGACGGGCGTCGCCTCGCCCGCGCGCAGCAGCTGCGGGGGCTTCCCCGGCATGCGCACCGTCGTGCCGTTGCGCGAGTGCAGATCGGTCACGACGACCGTGTCGCCCTCGAGCGCGATGCGGACGTGCGTCCGGGAGATGTCGGGGTTGTCGGAGATGACCACGAGACGCGGGACGGCGCCGCTCGAGACCTTCGATGCGGTCGGGGCGCGCCCGACGATCACCGGGCCGGCGAGCGGCTCGATGAGCCCCGAATCGACCTCGATCACGTATCCGGGGGCGGGCGCGGGCGGCGGCGCGGCGGACGGCGGGATGACCCGCTCGCGCTCGGCGAAGCCCGGGATGTCGCGGCCGACGACCGTGAGGCCGTCGTGGTCGCCGATGAGCGCGGCCTCGGCGGGCGTGCGCACGAGGGTCTCCTCGAAGAGGCCCTCGTCGGGCGCGGGCGGATCGGCGTCGAACGGCTCGGTGAGCGTCTGCTCGGCGACGGGCGCGCTCTCGACGGGGGACGGAGCGGGGGACGGCGCGGGCGGCGGCGGGAGGGGCGTCACCGCCGTGGGCGTGGTCCGGGCGTGCGGTGCCGCACCCGAGCGGAGCTCCACGGCTGCCGCACGGAGCTCGACGGCGGCGGCGCGGACGACGCCCGCCTCGAGCGGGAGGCTCTCGCCCGCGGAATCGCCTCCCGAGGGCGAGATGCGGATGACGTCGAAGGACGGGATGACCGACTCGCGCCACGTGGAGACGTCCGCGCCGTCGAGGGCGTCCTGCGCCCCCGAGGACTCCACGGCGATCGTGAGCGCGCCGCGCACGAACGCGCGGGCGGCGCCGCCGCGCGCATCGACGATCGCGAACGCGGGCATCGCGGCGAGGCCCGCGCTCGACAGCACCTCGAGGACGTGCGTGACGGGCTCGTCGAGAGCGAGCGCATCCCACAGCGAGGCGGGAGTCAGCGCCGACGGTGCGGACGCGTCGAGCACGAGGACGCTCACTCCGTCGCGCACGGCGAGCAGCGCGCCGTCGCCCGGGGCGTAGTGCGCGGTCATGCGGCGCCCCCGCCGGCGCGCGGGAGGGTGTCCTCGAGTGCGGCCCCCGGCCGTTCGCGCGTGGAGGCGATGCGATCGGACGCGTCGTCGTCGACGAGCGCCGACGCGCTCGAGGACTCCACCACGATCGCCGTGACGTTGTCCGAGCCGCCGGCCGCGACCGCCGCCTCGACGAGGGCGTCGGCGACCGAGCCCTCCTCGCCCGCGGCGCCATGGCGCATGAGGACCTCGGCGATCTCGTCGTCGCTGAGCTCGCGCGTGAGCCCGTCCGAGCACAGGAGGAAGACCTGCTCGCCCGACACCGGCAGGAGCCAGATATCGGCGACGACGTCGGGGCGGACGCCGACGGCGCGCGTGATGACGTTGCGCTCCGGGTGCACGAGAGCCTCCTCGGCGGTGAGCCGCCCCGTATCGACGAGCTCCTGCACGAACGAGTGGTCGACCGTGAGCTGGGTCAGCTCGCGGCCCGTCCACTCGTAGAGGCGCGAATCGCCGATGTTGGCCGCCATCCAGTAGGGGGCGTCGCCGGCCCCGCGCACGAGGGCGAGGACGACGAGCGTCGTGCCGGAGACGCCCTCGACGCCGTCGCGCTGCGACTGGTCGCGCACGGCCTCGTTGGCGGCCGCGATCGCGTCGATGAGCTCGTCGACGGTGGGCACCGCGTCCGCGGGAACGCGCTCCGCAAGGGCGGCGATCGCCGTGCGGCTCGCGACGTCGCCGCGCTCGTGCCCGCCCATCCCGTCGGCGACGACGAAGAGCGGTGCGGCGGCGCGGAAGCTGTCCTCGTTGAGCGGGCGCACGGCACCCGCGGAGGTCTGAGCGGAGACCGCGATGCGGGTGAGCCCGGAGCCGACGGGAACGACCGTCTCATCGCGCACGAACAACGCCCCCTCGATCACCGACCTGTCGGTGCACAACCCTAGCGACAGTGTGAGGAGCACTCAGTGCCGGATTGCACCGGCCGAGCATCCGCCCCCGACGTGTTCAGAGCGGGAGCGCCGAGGGTGCGGTCGATCAGCGGTCGCGCGACTCGCTCCCTCGGCGCACGGGCGCCTCGCCCTCGGCCGTCGCCTCGACGACCGCCGGCTCGTCGTCGTCGCTCGGGCCCGTGAGGCTCGGGATGTACCGGTTCTCGCGACGCAGCTTGAGCAGGCTCGCGGCGACCGAGATGGCCATCGCGAGGATGATCACGATGAGGGAGGTCCACGTGTCGATCTCGGGCACCGGGAGAGGCTCGCCGCCGTTGATGAAGGGGACCTCGTTCTCGTGGAGAGCGTGCAGCACGAGCTTGACGCCGATGAAGGCGAGGATGAACGCGATGCCGTACTTGAGGTACTCGAGCTTGTCGACGAGGTGGCCGAGCAGGAAGTAGAGCTGGCGCAGCCCCATGAGGGCGAAGACGTTCGCGGTGAAGACGATGAACGGACTCTGCGTGATGCCGAAGATCGCCGGGATCGAGTCGAGCGCGAAGATCAGGTCGGTCGTGCCGATCGCGATGAAGACGATGAGCAGCGGCGTGAAGAAGGTCTTGCCGTTCACGCGCGTGCGGATCTTCATGCCGTGGAACTCGTCGGTGATCGAGATGCGCTTGCGGAGGAAGCCGATGAGCTTCGACTCGCGCTCCTCGTCGTCCTCGCGGCCCGAGAAGGCCTGCTGCGCCGCCGTGATGAGCAGGAACGCGCCGAAGATGTAGAAGACCCAGCTGAAGTTCTCGATGAGCGTCGCGCCGAGCAGGATGAACACGCCGCGGAACAGCAGAGCCAGGATGATGCCCACCATGAGCACCTCCTGCTGCATCTTCTTGGGCACCGCGAACTGGGCCATGATGATGACGAAGACGAAGAGGTTGTCGATCGACAGGCTGTACTCGGTGAGCCAGCCCGCGACGAACTCGCCGCCCGCGTCGGGCCCCACGATCGTGAACATGAGCCCCGCGAAGATGAGCGCGAGTGTCACGTAGAACGCCACCCACAGTCCGGACTCCTTCGGGCTCGGCACGTGCGGGCGCCGGACGACGAGCAGGAGGTCGGCGATCAGGATGAGCGTCAGGACGACGAACGATCCGATCTCGAACCAGGCGGGGATGACGTAGTCCACGGGGACCTTCCGTTCGGGGAAGTGATTCGGGGTGCGCTGAGTGCCGAAGGTCTCTCCCCCGCGGATCGCGGCGCCTGACCCGGGGCCTCGACGACGGAGCCCGTGATGACGGATCAGGCGAGTCGGGATACTCCCCCTCGCTCGGGCGAGTCTACCGCCGGCGGGGCGGAGGGCTCGCAGGGCACCCGGAGCCGGGCGGCGATCGACGCCGCAGACGACGAAACCCCCGGGCATGACCGGGGGTTTCGTGGATGGTGACCCCAACGGGGTTCGGGAATGCTGACGGGCGTCTGACCACCCACACCTGTCCTTTGTCAGACGGGACTGCTGAGGGTTCCGGTGACTCTTCTTCTTAGGCCGCGGACGCGGCCCTTGTGGTCATGATCGCCTCGAACTCCACCGGCGTCAAACGGCCTAGAACCCGCTGCCGTCGACGTCGATGGTAGGTCCGCTCGATCCAGGTCACGATCGCCAGCCGCAGCTCTTGCCGGCTGCCCCAGCGGCGGCTGTTGAGCACGTTTTTCTGCAGCAGCGCGAAGAACGATTCCATCGCCGCGTTGTCGCCCGCCGCCCCGACCCGGCCCATCGATCCGACCAGTCCGTGACGATCGAGTTCTGCCTGAAACCGCCTCGAGCGGAACTGACTGGGCTCAACCGGTGGAAGCAACACCTGATCGGAGGGTGTTGTGGGAAGACCATCGAACTGGATGAAGGAAGTGACCGGGCGAGCGCCGATGCGGTCACCTGGCGCACCATCGCACCCGCGAGTGAAGGAGCGTGAGTTCTGGACGAAGATCAGCACCGGCTTGCTCCCGACGGAGGCGGGCGTCGCGATCGGCGTGGCTCCAGTCTTGGGGTCGCGGTGGTTCCGACAATCAGGCGGTATGTCACCGTATTCATGGCCGGCGCCGTCGGGCCGGTATCTCTCGCTGGCGGAACGCGAAGAGATCGTGATCCTGAAGGCAACAGGCGCCGGGGTGCGCGCGATCGCCAGAGCGCTGGGACGCGACCCATCGACGATCTCGAGAGAGTTGCGGCGGAACGCCGCGACGCGGGGCGGGAAGCTGGACTACCGTGCCTCGGTCGCGCAGTGGAAGGCGGAGTTGTTCGCCCGAAGACCGAAAGTCGCCAAGCTCGCCGCGAACCCTCAGCTGCGTGAGTACGTGCAGGAGCGGCTCTCTGGCCAGATCCGACGGCCTGACGGGAGCGTTGTCGTGGGCCCCGTGTCGCCGCAGTGGATCGGGAGGAACAAGCCTCACCGGAAGGACCGCCGATGGGTGTCGGGGTGGAGTCCGGAGCAGATCGCGAACCGGATCGCGCTCGACTTCCCCGATGATGACAGCATGCGCATCAGCCACGAGGCCATCTATCAGGCGCTGTTCATCGAGAGTCGCGGTGCGCTGAAGCGCGAGCTCATACTGTGTCTGCGCACCGGGCGAGCGCTGCGCATGCCGCGGGCACGGTCCAAACGGGTTCCATGGGCTCACGTCACCGCCGACGTCCTGATCAGTGAGCGGCCCGCGGAGGCGGAAGACCGGGCCATCCCTGGCCACCACGAGGGCGACCTCATCATCGGCATCAACAGGTCCGCGATCGGCACCGTGGTGGAACGCACCACGGGGTTCGCCACGCTCGTTCATCTGCCCCGTGAGGACGGATGGCGCGAACAGCCGATCGTCAAGAACGGGCCGGCGCTATCCGGCTACGGTGCGCTGTCGATGAACCGGGCGTTGGCGGCAGCGATGAGCACCTTGCCGGCGGAGCTCAAACGCTCGCTGACCTGGGATCGTGGGAAGGAGATGTCTGCTCACGCCCAGTTCGCGATCGACACCGGCTTGACGGTCTACTTCGCAGACCCGCACAGCCCCTGGCAGCGCGGCACGAACGAGAACACGAACGGGCTGCTTCGGCAGTACTTCCCGAAGGGCACCGACCTCTCACGCTGGACCCCGGACGACCTCGCCGCCGTCGCACACGCGCTGAACACGCGACCCCGAAAGCGACTCGGCTGGCGAACCCCCGCTGAGGCCCTGGACGAGCACCTACACTTGCTGCAAACAGGCAGTGTTGCGACGACCAGTTGAATTCGCCCTGGCTGCCGCGGTCAGAGTGAACGATCGTCCCGACAGGGCCACGGCGTTGGATCGCCATCCTCAGCGCGGCCACGGCGAGCTCTGAGGTCATCCGGTCAGCGATCGAATAGCCGACGATGCGGTTGGAGAAGACGTCTTTCATCGCGCAGAGATAGAGCTTGCCCTCGCCGGTGGGGTGCTCGGTGATGTCGGTCAGCCAAAGCCGGTCGGGGCGATCGGCACTGAACTCGCGCTGCACGAGATCGTCGCGAACCGGAGGGCCGACCAGGCGGTTCTTGCCGCGCTTCTTGCGCACGAACGCACTGGTGATGCCCATCTGCGAACACAGCCTCCAGACGCGTCGCTCCGACGCGGTGAAGCCCGCCTCGGCCAGCTCGTCGGCGATGAACCGATATCCGAACGTCGGATCGTCGACGTGAATATCGATCGCGGCGTTGATCAGCTGCGCCTCTTCCCAATCCCGCTTCGTCACGGGGTCAGCGAGCCACCGGTAATAGGGCTGCTTGGCGAACTTCAACACCCGGCACGTCACCGCGACGGCGATGCCGTCGGCGGCGAGTTCACTTACGAGCGGGTAGAGCCTTTTGGGCCTGTCAGGTTCGCCTGAGACAGATACGCCGCCGCTCGGCGCAAGATCTCGTTCTCCTGCTCAAGCAACTTCACCCGCCGTCGCAGTTCACGGTTCTCGACCGCTTCGCCGCTGCTCACACCGGGCCGGCGACCGCCGTCGACCTCGGCGATCTTGACCCACCGCTGCACGCAGGATTCGGAGATCCCGAAGTCTTTCGCGATCTGCGCGAACGATGCTTCCCGCTTCAGCGCGATCGCCACGACGTCGTCCCGGAACTCCTTCGGAAACGCTTTCGGCATGATGCCCATCCTTCCAGCAGCGACCCTCGTCGCCACAGGTCAGGAGTCACCTAAACCTTCAGCAGTCCC
>NZ_JAUSMI010000083.1 GCF_030645145.1 Microcella sp.
GGCGTGCGGCACGACCGCGTTCACGGTTCCCATCTCGAAGGCGCGCTCGGCGTCGTACTCGCGGGCGAGGAAGAAGATCTCGCGCGCGATCTTCTGCCCGACCTGCTTGGCGAGGTAGGCGCTGCCGTAGCCGGCGTCGAACGAGCCCACGTCGGCGTCGGTCTGCTTGAAGCGCGCGTGCTCGCGGCTCGCGATCGTGAGGTCGCACACGACGTGCAGCGAGTGCCCGCCGCCCGCGGCCCACCCCGGCACGACGGCGATGACGACCTTCGGCATGAAGCGGATGAGGCGTTGCACCTCGAGGATGTGGAGGCGGCTCGCCCTCGCCGGATCGACGGAGTCGGCCGAGTCTCCCTCGGCGTACTGGTACCCGGAGCGGCCGCGGATGCGCTGGTCGCCGCCCGAGCAGAACGCCCACCCCGCATCCTTCGGGCTCGGC
The DNA here is from genome assembly GCF_030645145.1 of Microcella sp. Classification (GTDB taxonomy): domain Bacteria; phylum Actinomycetota; class Actinomycetes; order Actinomycetales; family Microbacteriaceae; genus Microcella. The sequence goes on from NZ_JAUSMI010000083.1 coordinate 440, forward strand.
CCGTTGCCGGTCAGCAGCACGACGCCGACGCGCGGGTTCTGCCGGGCGTCGTCGAGCGCGCGGTACAGCTCGTCGACCGTGTGCGGGCGGAACGCGTTGCGCACCTCGGGCCGGTCGAACGCGATGCGCGCGATGCGGCCTGTCGTGTCGAGGTGGTACGTGATGTCGGTGAGGGCGTCGAAGCCCTCGACGGGCCGCCAGCGCTCGGAGTCGAACAGCTCGGAGACGTGCGGGGCTGCGGGCTCGGCCATGCCGCCAGCCTACGCGCGGGGGCGCGGCTCGGCCTGAGGGAGCGGCGCGGTGACAGACTGTGCCGCATGACGACGCCGGTGACGGATGCCCTGCCCCCGCTCGACGAGGTGCTGAGCGGCTCCGCCGTGGTGTCGGTGCCGCTGACGACGCGGTTCCGCGGCGTCGAGCACCGCGAGGCCGTGCTGCTGCGCGGCCCGGCCGGGTGGAGCGAGTTCAGCCCCTTCCCCGAGTACGGAGACGCCGAGGCCGCGACGTGGCTCGCCGCAGCCCTCGACTACGGCTGGCGCGACTCGCCGGCGGCGGTGCTGCGGGAGAGCATCCCTGTCAATGCGACCCTGCCGGCGGTCGCGCCCGACCGCATCGAGGCGGTGCTCGCCCGCTACGACGGCTGCCGCACCGTGAAGATCAAGGTCGCCGAGCGCGGCCAGACCCTCGCCGACGACGTCGAGCGGGTGCGCGAGACGCGGCGGCTCATCGGGGCCGAGGGGCGGATCCGGCTCGACGCGAACGGCGCCTGGAACCTCGACGAGGCCGAGCACGCCGTGCGCGCGCTCGAGCAGTTCGACCTCGAGTACGTCGAGCAGCCGTGCGCGAGCATCGACGAGCTCGCCGAGCTGCGGCGGCGCATTCACCGCATCGACGTGCTCGTCGCCGCCGACGAGAGCGTGCGCAAGGCCGCCGAC
>NZ_JAUSMI010000039.1 GCF_030645145.1 Microcella sp.
CGCGCCCTCGCCGCGTCGCGCGCGGGGCGAGGGAGAAGCGCTCGGCGACGAGATCCCCCGCCGTCGTCGTCGCCCCGAGCCGGTCGACGCCGAGGTCGACGAGCGAGACGCGACGCGAGGCGCGACCGGCCTCGGCCGGGAGGACGGCCCCCGCGACGAGTGCGCGCCCGCCGAGCGCCGGGAGGTAGCCGGCGAGGGTCGCCGCCGCGAGACGGCGCGAGGCGGGGTCGCCGACGAGGGCGACGCGATCGCCCGCGTGCGCGCGCAGCGCGAGCACGGCATCCGCCCCATCGATCTCGAGACGGTCGGCGACGAGGACGGCGTCGCCCTGCTCGCGCGCCCACTCGGTGTCCTCCCGGTGGTGGCGCAGCTTCTCGCCCTCGACGTCGAGGTCGGGCATCGCCCGGTCGAGCGCGCGCGGGAACCACCAGCCGGCGCGACCGAGGAGGGTCATGATCGCGGGGCCGAGCGTCATGCGCACGACGAACGCGTCGACGGCGATGCCCACGGCGAGCCCGAGCGCGATGGGCTTGATGAGGTTCGCGCCCTCGGGCACGAAGGCCGCGAACACGAAGAACATGATGAGCGCGGCCGCCGTGACGACGCGGGCGCCGTGGGCGAAGCCGTCCTCGATCGCGGCGCGCGGGTCGCCCGTGCGCACGAACTCCTCGCGCATGCCCGAGACGAGGAAGACCTCGTAGTCCATCGCGAGCCCGAACAGCACCGCCATGAGGATGATCGGCATGAAGCTCAGGATCGGCCCGGCCTCGGTGTGCAGGAGCTCGGCGCCCCAGCCCCACTGGAACACCGCGACCGTCACGCCGAGCGCAGTGCCGACCGTGAGCAGGAAGCCGAGAGCGGCCTTCACGGGGACGAGCACCGAGCGGAAGACGGCCATGAGCAGCAGGATCGACAGCCCCATGACGATGAGCGCGAACGGCACGAGGGCGTCGGTCAGGCGCGTCGAGATGTCGATGCCGACGGCGGTGACGCCCGTGACGGCGAGCGGCGTGCCGAACGCGTCCTCGATGCCCGCCGCGGCGTCGCGCAGCTCGGCGACGACGGCCTTCGTCGCGGGGTCGTCGGGCGCGGTCTCGGGCGCGACGCGGAAGATCGCGAGCTCGAGACCCGGTGAGGGGATGCCCCGGCTCACGCTCGCGACGCCATCGACCTCCGCGAGCTCGGCGCGGATGCCATCGAGATCGTCGAGGATGTCGGTCGTCTGCGTGATGTCGGCGGTGACGAGCAGAGGCCCGGCGGTACCGGGGCCGAAGGCGTCGGCGATGAGGTCGTAGGCCTCGCGCTGCGTCGAGCCGGCCGGCTCGTTGCCGCCGTCGGGCAGATTGAGGTCGAGCGAGAAGGTCGGGATCGACAGCGTGCCGAGCACCGCGACGACCGCGATCGTCGTGAGCACGGGCCGCTTCATGACGCCGCGCACCCAGCGGCGGCCCATCGTGCGAGCCTGCTCCGCCTCCGGCTGCGCCCGCTTCCACGCGCGCGAGCCGGGCTTCGGCACGAGGCGCGCGCCCCACAGCCCGAGCAGCGCCGGCAGCAGGGTGACGGCGCCCGCGATCGCCACGAGCACCGCGAAGGCCGCGCCCACGCCCATGACCGACAGGAAGGGGATCCCCACGACGAGCAGGCCGAGGAGCGCGATGATGACGGTCAGCCCGGCGAACACGACGGCGCTGCCCGCCGTGCCGACGGCGACCGCGGCCGACTCGCCCGGATCCATGCCCCGGCCGAGCTGCGTGCGGTGCCGCGACACGATGAACAGCGCGTAGTCGATGCCGACCGCGAGGCCGATCATGAGCGCGAGTAGGGGCGCCGAGCTCGACACCGGCAGAGCGGCGGCGAGGGCGAGGATGCCGCCCATCACGATGCCGACGCCGACGAGCGCGGTGATGAGGGGCATCCCCGCCGCCGCGAGCGAGCCGAACGTGACGATGAGCACGACGGCGGCGACGAGCAGGCCGATGACCTCGCTCACCGTGATCCCGACCGTCGTGTCCTGGAAGACCTGGCCGGCGAACTCGACGCGCGCGTCGCGGTCGTCGCTCGTGGCGATGAGCGCGTCGAGCGTCGCCTCGCTCACCTCCTCGGAGGTTCCCTGCAGCTGCACCTGCACGATCGCGACGCTCTCGTCGTCGCTCACCTGCCCGTCGGCGAACTCGTCGAAGGGCCCGAGCACCGCCTCGACGCCGTCGATGCGGGCGAGGTCGGCCGCGAGGTCGTCAATCTCGGCGCGGATGCCCGCATCCGTCACCGAGGAGCCCTCGGGAGCGACGACGACGGCCTGCGCGCTCGCCCCGGCGACGGCCGGGAAGAGCTCGTCGAGCTGGTCGAGCGCCTCCTGCGACTCGGTGCCGGGGATGGAGAAGGCCTCCTCGGTCTGCCCGCCGAGCGCGAGGCCGCCCCCGAGCGCCGCGGCGAGCACGAGGACCCACGAGACGAGGACGAGCCAGGCACGCCGGTAGGCGACGCGGCCGATGCGGTAGAGCAGGGTCGACACGGGCGGGCTCCTAGCAGGCGGGGTCGGCGACAGGTTCGGTCGCGGGGTCGGTCACCGGGACGAGGAGCTCGCTGATGACCACGAGGAGCCCCGCGCGGAGCACCTCGGGCTCCTCCTCGACGACGTCGAGCTGGCGGGCGGCCGCGAGGCAGTAGGCGGCCCCGCCGAGGGCGATGCCGTACCGGAGCTTCTCGACCGGCGAGCTCGCCGCGAGGTCGAAGAGGTCGGCGACGCGGCGCATCTGGACGAGCGCGCGCTGCATGACGGGGACGTCCTCGAGGGTCGCGCCCTGGTTGATCACGAGGTGGACGACCTGCCGGTGGTCGAGGAGGTAGTCGACGAAGCGCTCGACGAAGGCGGCGCGGTGCTCGCGGTCGAGCCCGCGCGCGGCGGTCTCGTCGATGAGTGCCGAGAGGTCGTCGAGCGCGGGAGCGAGCGCTGCCTCGAGCAGCTGCTCCTTCGAGTCGTAGTGGTAGAGCACGCTCGCCTTCGACGCGCCGGCGAGGTCGGCGATGCGCTGGAGGGAGGTGGCGGCGTAGCCGGCGCTCGCGAACTCGGCGAGCGCGATGAGGCGCAGATCTTCGGATCGGGACACCGCATGACCATACCTGACCGATCGGTCAGGTTGCTGGGCGGTTCCTGAGCACCCGCCGCACGGGCCGCGAGCCACCCGGTAGCGTGGGCAACCGACCTACTGGAGGTGCATCCGTGCGCAAGTACCTGTTCAACGGCGCGATCATCAGCGCTGCGGTCTCGGCCGTGAGCGTCATCAACGCGACCCGCAAGGGCCCCCACGACTGGCGCCTCGCGCTCATGTGGGCGAGCTGGGGCATCAGCGTCGCGATCGCCGTCGGCACGATCATCGAGGACCAGAAGACCCCGGGCGACCCCGCCTTCCAGCTCGTCGACAGCTAGGTCGACGGCGAGGTCGACCGAGCAGCGCGCGCCGCGAGCCGCCGCTGCAGGCGGGGCAGCCGCAGCGCCCTCCGCCACACCGCCCACACGAGCATCCCGGCCGCGAACGACAGCACGGTCGCCGCGAGCGGGGCGTCGTCCTCGAGCAGCGGGTAGAGCTCCCAGTGCACGAGGTACACGAAGAGCGACGCCGAGGCGACCGCCGTCACGATCGGCAGCAGGATGCGCGGCAGACCCACCGCGCGCACCCAGATGAGCGCGAGCAGTCCCGCGATCACGACGGCCTCGCGCTGCGGATCGCCGAAGAAGCCGACCGTCCCGGCGACGGCGATCACGGAGGCGATCACTCTCTGCCCGCGCGACTCGGAGCGCGCGACGAGCCAGCCGAGCGCGAGGAGCCACAGCACGGCGGGCGGGGCGTAGCGCTCGACGGCCCCCGCCGTCACCCCACCGGTCACGGCGACGCGCACCACGAGCGCGAGGCCGACCGCGCCGAGCGCGAGGGCGAACGGGCGACGCCGCTCGAGCCGATCGAGCGCGGGCACGGCGACGAGCAGCGCGAGCACGAGCGCGCCCGCGACGGCCGCCTCGATGAACCAGAAGCGCCACTGCTCGGACCACGTCGCGCTCGCCCACCCGGCGGGCTCGCCGAGCCAGGAGTTCACGAGCAGCGCGGTCGTCGGCTCGTAGGCCCCGGTCGTCAGCCCGACGGCGCCGATCCAGAGCGTCGCGGGCACGGCGATCATCGCCGTCGCGCGGAGGAGGCTCCGCACGCGCGCGGCGCGCTCGACGCTCGCGAGCTGGAAGCGCGCGAGGTTGTAGCCGAGCACGGCGAGGAGCACGTGCGCGCCGCCCTGCAGACCGAGCAGGTTCGCGTGGGTGCCGACGATGAGGACGATCGCGAGCGCGCGCAGGGCCACGGGCGCCTCGAGCGTCGCGAGCGACCAGCGCGATGCGCGCCGGGGCGCTCCGGCAGAGCCCTCGCGCCCGATCTGGCCGTCCGCGACTCCGCGCGCCCTCGAGGGGGCGGATGCCCGGCGCTCGTCCGCGAGCGCACCGAGCTGCTCCGCCGTGAGCGACGGCCAGTCGCGCGGGAGCTCGCCGACGAGGCGCTCGAGCCGGACGACCGCCTCGACGTAGGCGAGCGAGTCGCCCTCGAGCGCGACGAAGCTGTCGTCGACGGTCGCGTCGGGTCGATCGAGGACGGCAGCGTAGAGGCTGCGGACGGCCTCGGCGAGCGCCGGCGGCCCGTCGGCCGGGGTCCCTTCCACCGTTGGCGCCGCATCGAGCATCGCCTCGGAGTCGACGGTCTGCTCGGCGATCGCCCGCAGGGGCGCGCGATCGGGCTTCCCGCTCGACGTCACCGCGAGCCCCTCGATCATCGTCACGCGGAAGCTCCGCGTCGGCAGCCCCGTCGCCGAGGCGAGGAGGCCGGGCACGCACTCGAGCTCGTCGAAGGCGGGCGAGCCGATGAGCACGCCGTCGCCCGCCTCGACGGCGTGGGCCGGGATCCCCTTGTCGGCGAGGAGCGACTCGATCCGGTCGAGGTCGACGCGCAGGCCGAAGATCTTCACGAACCGGCTCGAGCGACCGACGATCTCGACGAGGCCGTCCGGGGCGAGGCGAGCGAGGTCGCCCGTGCGCAGCTCGTCGAGCTCGGGCCCGCGGGCGAGGTCGGCCGGGCTCGAGGCGTAGCCCATCATGACGTTCGGTCCGGCGTAAACGAGCTCGCCGCATCCCTCGTCATCGGGGGCGTCGATGCGCAGCGCGCCGCCGGGGATCGCGACGCCGATCGCCTCGGGTCGCTCCTCGGCGAGCGCGGGCGGCAGGTACGCCATGCGCGCGGTCGCCTCGGTCGCTCCGTACATGACGACGAAGTCGACGCCGTGGGCCGCCGACTCGCGCGCCCAGCGCCGCACCCGTTCGGGCCCGAGCTTGCCGCCCGCCTGTGTGATGCAGCGCAGCGCCGGCAGCTTGAGCGGTCGCGCGCCCGACGCCTCGATGAGGTCGAACGAGTGGGGGACTCCCGCGAGCGAGGTCACGCGGGCCGCCTGGACCTCGCTCCAGAACGCGGGCTCGACGACCGAGCGGTCGGTGAGCAGCACGCTCGCGCCGGCGGCGAGGTGGCTCGTGATGATCGAGAGGCCGTAGCAGTAGTGCAGCGGCAGGGTCGTCGCGCCGCGGTCGACGGGCTCGAGCGACAGGTACTCGGCGATGCTGCGGGCGTTGCTGACGAGGTTGCCGCGCGAGAGGCGCACGAGCTTGGGCGAGCCGGTCGAGCCCGAGGTGCTCAGCAGCATCGCGAGGTCGGGATGCACCTCGTGCGCGCTCGCCTCGCGGCGATGCTCGATGCGCGCGTCGCCGTCGCGCGACGAGACGATCGTGTCGGGGTCGTACTCGGCGAGGATTCCCGCGCGCAGCGTCTCGGAGGCACCCGCGTCCCTCTCGCCGTCGATCATGATGACCGGATGCCCGCCCGCGAGCGCGGCGAGCAGGCTCACGATCGTCTCCTCATCCCGACGGGCCGCGAGCATGACGAGCCGGCGGTCGGCGCCGAGCAGCGCGGAGCGCTGCGCGACGCGGTCGCGGAGCTCCCCGTAGGTCAGCGAGCCGCGCTCCCCAACGAGCGCGACGTCGTCGTCGCCCCCAGCGAGGAACGGGTGCGCGACCGGGGTCGCTCGCGAGCGCGCGACGGAGGCGGGGACGAGAGAGGCCATGGCGTGGTAAGGCTAGCCTAAGCTCAGCCAGATCGCGCGGGGAGATCTGCGTCAGGAGCGGGCCGCGAACGCCATGACGATGCCGAGCACGATGAGCGCCGCTCCCCCGGCCGCACGGACGGCGGCGATCCGGCTGCGGTTCGAGGCGAACCACTCGCGAGCCGTGCCCGCGGCGATGCCGTACGTACCGTCGCTCACGATGCCGATGACGAGGAAGATCGCGCCGAGGATCAGCATCTGGACGACCGGTTCGGCGCCGCTCGGGACGACGGCCTGCGGAAGCGCCGCGACGAAAAACACGATCGTCTTCGGGTTCGTGATCCCGACCACGACGCTCTCGCGCACGATCGTCGTCGCGCGGGGCGTCACGGGGTCGAGCTCCTCCTCGCCGAACTCGTTGCGGTGCCGGATCGACTGCACGCCGAGCCAGACGAGCACGAGCGCGCCGACGATCTTCAGCACCGTGAACAGCAGCTCCGACTGGGCGATCACGACCCCGACGCCGAAAGCCACCGAGACGATCTGGAGCCCGACGCCGAGGGCGCCGCCGAGCACGCTCAGCAGTGCGGCGCGAGTGCCGAGCGCGAGCGCGCGACCGATGACGAAGAGGACGCCCGGCCCGGGCACCACGATGACGACGATCGACGTCAGGAGGAACGCCGCGAACTCGGGACCGAACACCACGGTCTCGATGCTAGGGGCGCGCCAGTGCACCAGGCGCCCGCGGACTGGTGCGGCGCCCCGTCACAGCCTCACGTAGCTCCATCCGTCGCCCTGCCGGATGGCAAGATGGGCGATCGCCGCGGGAACCGAGCCCACGCCCTTGATCAGATCAGCGGCCGACAGGCCGAACGAGGCCAGGCTGTTGCGACAGGCGACGACGAGGACAGAGCTCTCCTCGAGCCCGGAGAGCACGCCCTCGGGACCGTCCGCGGCCGTCGTCAGTGCGACGACCGCCGGTCCGTGGACGACGAGCTCGATCTTCGCCTCGCCGCCCAGCTCCGCTCTCGCCTTCATTCCGATGCGCACTGCGGTCGCGAGCGCATCGCTCTCGCCGAGAACGTGGAGGAGCAGCCTGACAGGGCCGACGGTCACGATGAACCCCCACCGGCTCGCGAGTCGGTGACGGCGCGATTTCGAGTCGTGCGAGCTCGGCGGCGGTAGAGGAGAGCTATGGCGATCAGCGCGATGACGGCGATCGCACCGACCGCGAGGTTGGGAACGCTCGTGCTCGCATCGATGACCCACGTCTCAGCGCGATACTGCTGATCGACCGTGAGCAGGCTCGGGAGATTCGTGGTCCCCTCTGTGACGATCAGCACGATCCCGATCGCGATCGAGAGCAGCCCTGAAGCGACCATCCACCATGTGTTGCGCCAGCGCCCCACCCGGATCTCCCGCGGCCGCAACCACCCTCGTTCCGCGATCCGCAGTCGCGTCCACAGCAGAGACAGGATGAGCAGGGGGACCGTCATGCCGAGCGCATAGAGCGCCAGCAGGATCCCGCCGTAGACGGGCGACCCGCCCATCGCGGCGACGGTGAGGACGGAACCCAGGATGGGGCCGGTGCACACGCCGGCGACGGCGTAGACCGTCCCGAGCACGAAGACCGACACCGCCGAAGTCCCTTCCGTTCCCGAGCCGCGCGTGAAGCCAGGGATCGGCACCCCTGCGATCTGAATGACCCCGATCACGATGACGATGGCGGCGGCGACTGCCACGATGACGCTTCGGTGCTCGGTCACGAACGAACCGACGACTCCTGCCAGCAGTCCCATCGGGACGAGCGTCGCCGTGAGTCCGGCGTAGAAGAGCGCGGTGCGTCCGATCAGCCGAGCAGGGCTGGTGAACGCGTAGGCGAAGAACGCGGGAAGCAGCAGCACCGAACATGGGCTCAGGAGGCTGAGGGCACCGCCGAGCAGGGCGCCCGCGTATCCGATCGTCACCCGCGGCCCGCCTCTGCCAGCTCCGTATCGATCGTGGCACGCACCGCGTCGAGGGGCTGAGCCCCCACGAGCGGGCTGTCGTTCACGAGGAAGGTGGGCGTCCCGGTGACTCCGATAGCCGACCCCTCCTGCTGGTCGGACATCACGGCCTCTCGCAGGGCCGGGTCGTCGAGGGCTGCCGTGAACGCATCGATGTCGGGGATGCCGATCTCCACTGCGTACTCGATGAGTCGCTCTCGAGGAAGGTCGGGGTGCGCTCGCTCAGGCGAGTCCGCGTAGATGGCATCGACGTACTCCCAGAACATCCCCTGCTCCGCCGCCGCCCGGCCCGCGATCGCCGCGATGATCGACTCCTCGCCGAAGACCGGCATGTCACGCCACTCGATTCGAACGAGACCCTCGTCCACGTACTCGTCCACGATCGTGGGCAGCGTCTCTCGCGCGAAGAGCGCGCAGAACGGGCATCGGAAGTCTGCATACTCGATGAGCACCACGGGCGCATCCGGATCCCCCAACGCCAGAGGGTCGCCCTCGATCCGTCGCGACAGGTCGAAAGCGGGTTCCGACTGGGAGTCCGGCGCCGCGGACTGACCGGCTGCGGGCGCGAGCGCGGACTGCTGCTGCTGCGCGACGACGCCAGCGACGATGACCGCCCCGACGATCGCGAGTCCGGCAGCGATCCAGAGTTTTCGGAGAACAGCGTCGCGACGCGGCGCAGCGGTTGGGGTCTTCGCGTTCATGATCCGGGCTCTCCTCGACGTCGGTTTACGATGTGACCACGACGGTACCAAATGTCTGAACATTTATAATCAGGATGGATCCGATGAATCAGCTGGACGCGGTCAGTCGAGTCCGCGCTGGGTCGCCCCTGTGGGAGGCGGTGCGTGACGACCTCCTCGAGCGAGTAAGGTCTGGAGAGTTCTCCGATAGCTTCCCCGGTGAGATTTCTCTCGCCGGGGAGTACGGAGTGAGCCGCGGCACCATTCGCGCGGCCCTGCGCCCATTGCGCGAGAGCGGCGTCGTCTCGGCGCATCGCGGTCAGCGGCCCCGCATCGTGGTGGATCAGGCGCCCGGGTCGTTCGGGCCGGTGTACAGCCTCTTCGAAGCCGTCACCGCCGCGGGTTTCTCCCAGCGCAGCAGAGTGATCTCCCAGGGCTTCACGCGCAATGCTCACGCGGCGGGCCAGCTGGAGCGCCCCGACGACGAGATGCTCTTCGAGCTCGTTCGTCTGCGACTCGCCGACGATTCCCCGCTCGCGGTCGACCGGATCTGGTTGCCGTCTGAGATCGGTGAGGCGCTTCTCGATGTCGACTTCAGCGAGACCGCCCTCTATCGACAGCTTGCGAAGAAGTGCGGGATCTCTCTCGACGGCGGGTCGGAGGAGTTGCGCGCCGAGACCGCGGACGCCGGGCTGGCCCGCCAACTCCAGTGCGCACCGGGCACCACGCTCTTCCGGATCGACCGTATCGCCTGGAGCCGCGGACGAGCGATCGAGTTCCGGCGCACGTGCGTGATCGCCGACCGATACGTCGCTCGAACCAGCTTCGGCGAGCCACGAAGCGCCGCCGGAACCGCCAGGGACGAGAAAACCCCGGCAGCTGGCGAGAGCGAACCGGGGTTTCGTACACCCCCCGGGACTTGAACCCGGAACCCACTGATTAAGAGTCAGTTGCTCTGCCAATTGAGCTAGAGGTGCGCAGTTCGACGAGCGAACCGAGAGGCAACGATAGCAGAGATGGCGAGGCGTGCTCTACACGGCGGGCGTCCAGCCGACGCGGTGCGGGCATCCATATGCTGACCAGGAAGCGCGGGCGCCCGGAGGGCGACGCGCACGCCGACCCCTCACCCGCAAGGAGCCCCCATGACCGAGGCCCGCCTCGAGGCCGGCACGCCGGCCCCCGCCTTCACGCTCGCCGACAAGGACGGCCAGCACGTCTCGCTCGCCGACTACTCCGGGCAGAAGGTCGTCCTGTACTTCTACCCCGCGGCCTCGACGCCCGGATGCACGACGCAGGCGTGCGACTTCCGCGACAGCCTCAACTCGCTCGCCGCCGCCGGCTACCAGGTGCTCGGGGTCTCGAAGGATCAGGGCGCCGCGCTGCAGAAGTTCGCGGACGAGGAGAACCTGACCTTCCCGCTGCTGAGCGACCCCGACCTCGCCGTCCACCACGCGTACGGCGCGTACGGCGAGAAGTCGATGTACGGAAAGACGGTCACGGGCGTCATCCGCTCGACCTTCGTCATCGACGAGAGCGGCGTCATCACGCACCCGCTCTACAACGTCAAGGCCACCGGCCACGTCGCGAGCCTGCGCAAGAAGCTCGGCATCGACGCCTAGATCTCCGCGCTGCCAGGGACGGGCTCGGGTCGCTACGACTCGGGCCCGTCGTCATGCCGGGAGAGATGCTCGCTCACCGAGGGGGTGAGCAGCAGCACGATCGCGACGATCGCGGGGATGAGAAGCCACGTCGCGATATCCGGTCGCGGGAGGAGCCCCTGGATGCTCCCGACGCCGACCGCGACCTGCAGGAACTGCCACACGAGCGCCCCGCCGCGCGTCCACGACCGACCGCGCCAGGCGGCGATCGTGATGACGACGAGCCACACGGCGGCGATGACGCAGGCGACGAGGAGGGCGACCGCGGTGGCGACCGACGTCGCGGGAACCGTCACGAGCTCGACGAGCAGGAAGAGCGACACCCCGATCATGAGGGCGGCCTCGGCCCCCAGGATGACGACCAGCAGGATGACGAGAGGTGTCCGGCCGGTGTCCTGCACGCAAACCCCTCTCGCGGAAACCCTTGATTTCGAACGTGTTACATGCGAGCCTAGTAGCGGTTGAAGTGCCGCCTACAACGCTGTGGGCCGTCCTGAAGATCCCTCTTCACTCCCCACTCACTGGCCTCGTTCGTTCGAGACCGCGGTGCGCCAATCAAAGCACTTCTCGGCACTTCTCTGGCGCCCGAACCCCAACCCTAGGAGCACTGTCCCATGGACTGGCGTGACAAGGCAGCCTGCCTCACCGCTGACCCCGAGCTGTTCTTCCCGGTCGGCAACACCGGCCCCGCGGTCGATCAGATCGAGAAGGCCAAGACGGTGTGCGGTCGCTGCTCGGTGACCGAGACCTGCCTGCAGTACGCCCTCGAGACCAATCAGGACTCGGGCGTCTGGGGCGGCCTCAGCGAGGACGAGCGCCGCGCTCTCAAGCGCCGCGCCGCTCGCGCCCGACGCGCCTCGTAGCTCCGCACGGACCGCCCCGTCGTCGCTGCGAGCATCGCGCGGAGGCGGGGCGTTCTTCTGCCCTCCGTCTGGTGCTCGCGCCTCGCCCCTAGGCGCGACGCTTGAGGTAGAGCAGCGGCACCTCGATCGTGACCTCGGTGCCCTCCCCCTCGAGGGTGTGCCAGTCGATCGTGCCGCCGAGCTCACCCTGGATGAGCGTGCGCACGATCTGCGTGCCGAGGCCCGAGCCGACCTTCCCTTCGGGAAGCCCTCCGCCGTTGTCGCGCACCTTCACCGCGAGACTCTCCTCCGTGCGACTCGCGACGATCTCGACCTCGCCGTCGCTGCGCCCGACGAGCCCGTGCTCGACGGCGTTCGTGACGAGCTCCGTGAGCGCGAGCGCGAGCGGCGTCGCGTGCTCGCTCGGCAGCGTCCCGAAGCTGCCCGTCGACTTCGGGCGAACGACCGTGTTGTGGCTCGAGGCGACCTCGGCGATGAGCATGAGCACGCGCGCGAAGACCTCGTCGAAGTCGACGTTCTGACTGAGGCCCTCCGAGAGGGTGTCGTGCACGACGGCGATCGCCGCGACGCGACGCATGGCCTGCGTCAGGGCATCCCTCGCGCCCTCGCTGTGGGTGCGGCGGGCCTGGATGCGCAGCAGCGAGGCGACCGTCTGCAGATTGTTCTTCACCCGGTGGTGGATCTCGCGGATGGTCGCATCCTTCGTGATGAGCTCGCGCTCCTGGTGGCGCACCTCGGTGACGTCGCGGACGAGCACGATCGCGCCGATCCTCACGCCGCCGAGCCGCAGCGGGATCGCCCGCAGGCTCACCGTCACCCCGCGCGCGTCGATGTCGGTGCGCCACGGCGCGCGGCCGGTGACCACGAGAGGCAGCGACTCGTCGACGACGAGCTTGCCGTGCAGCAGTCGCGTCGTGACGTCGGCGAGCGACTCGCCCTCCAGCTCGCCCGCGAAGCCCATGCGGTTGAACGCGCTGAGCCCGTTGGGGCTCGCGAAGGTGACCGTGCCGTCGACGTCGAGACGGATGAGCCCGTCGGAGGCGCGCGGAGCTCCGCGACGCGGCCCACTCGGCGCCGCCATGTCGGGGAAGTCGGCGCTCGCGATCATCTCGAACAGGTCGTTCGCGCACTCGTTGAAGGTGAGCTCCTGGCGGCTCGGCATGCGCGCCTCGCTCAGGTTGGTGTGGCGCGTCATGACGGCGATGGGATGCTCGCTCACGGCCTTGCCGCCCGGCGACAACCGCCGCACGACGGGGACGGCCCGCACGCGCGTCGGGGTCTCCTCATACCAGTCGGGCGCGCTCGAGTCGACGATCTTCGCCGACTCGAAGGCCTGCGTGACCTGCCGGCGCCACTCGGGCTTGATCTCCTGCCCCACGAAGTCGCGGTAGAAGAGCGTCGCCGAGCTCGAGGGGCGCGCATGCGCGACCGCGACGAATCCGCCCGAGGTCGTCGGCACCCAGAGGACGATGTCGGCGAAGGCGAGGTCGGCGAGGAGCTGGCCCTCGGCGATCAGGAGGTGGAGCCATTCGATGTCGGCGTCGCCCAGTGCCGCGTGCTCGTGAACGAGATCGGAGAGGGTCGACACCCCGAAAGGCTACCCCGTCAGCCGGAGCCTCCCCCGACCGCGGGCGGTGGCTCCCCCGCGGCCGCGACCCGCGGCGACGCCGTACCCGAGACGGTCGGCGAGAGCCGCCGCGCCCTGCCGCAGCGCCGAACGCGGGGCGACGTCGAGCACCGTTCGGGCGCTCAGGAGCGCCGCATCGGCCGCGCTCGGGTCGTCGGCGATGAGGATCGGATCGGCGATGCCGCCGAAGCGGTCGAGGGTCTGCCGCACCTGCCCGCTCGGGTCGATGCCGAGCACGCTCGCGCGCACCCGGTTCGCGACCACGTGCACGCGGTCGGTCGTCACCGTCTCGAGCAGATCGGCGTGCGTGCGCAGCAGCCGCGCGAGGCCGACCGGGTCGGCGGCGCCGACCGCGACGACCTCGTCGGCGGCGCGCAGGGCGGCGATCGTCGCGGCGTTGCGCCGCGGGGCGAGCAGGTCGCTCGAGACCTCCTCGTCGGTCTCGAGATTGAATCCCGTGTCGACCACGACGACGTCGCTCCAGAGGCGGGCGGCCTCGAGCGCGCGGGAGACGCGGTCGCGGGACAGCTCGGGCCAGCGGTGCGGGCGGCCGATGCCCGTGAGGACGCGGAACGGCGCCGCCGTGCCTCCGTAGGTCAGCGCGATGCGGTCGAGCTCGCCCTCGGTGAGCGCGTCGGCGCCCGCGAGCCGGCACGCGGCGGCGAAGCCCGGCGCCTCGTCGAGCAGCCCGAGCGCGGGCGCGATCGTGCCGCCGTAGGTGTCGGCGTCGACGAGGCACACGCGATGGCCCCGCGCGGCGAGCTCGGCGGCGAGCGCGATCGCGAGAGTCGTGCGGCCCGGGGCGCCCGCGGGGCCCCACACGGCGATCACGCGCTGGCGCGGCGGAGTGGCGAGAGGAACGCTCTCGGTCGCCGCGGGCTCGTCGTGACCGGCGGCCGCGCCGGGGACGAGAGGCGGGGTCGGGGG
>NZ_JAUSMI010000107.1 GCF_030645145.1 Microcella sp.
GCACGCCGGTGTCGCCGGTCTCGCGGACCCGGTTGACGCCCTCCGACACGACCCGCAGGGCGTCGACGTCGAGACCCGAGTCGGTCTCGTCGAGGACGGCGATCTTCGGCTTGAGCAGCTCGAGCTGCACGATCTCGTGACGCTTCTTCTCGCCGCCCGAGAAGCCCTCGTTGACGTTGCGCTCGGCGAACGAGGTGTCCATGCGCATGGCCTCCATCGAGCCGCGGAGCTCCTTGATCCAGCCGCGGAGCGCAGGCGCCTCGCCGTCGATCGCGGTCTTCGCGGTGCGGAGGAAGTTCGACACCGTCACGCCGGGGATCTCGACGGGGTACTGCATGGCGAGGAACAGGCCCGCCTTGGCGCGCTCGTCGATGCTCATCTCGAGCACGTTCTCGCCGTCGAGCGTGATCGAGCCCGAGTCGACGGTGTACCGGGGGTGGCCGGCGATCGTGTACGCGAGCGTGGACTTGCCCGAGCCGTTGGGGCCCATGATGGCGTGAATCTCGCCCTGGTTGATGGTCAGGTCGACGCCGCGCAGGATCTGCTTGACGCCCTGGTCGGTCTCGATGCTGACGTGGAGATCGCGGATCTCGAGGGTTGCCATGTCTGTGTCTTCCTTACGTGGTGAGGGTCTGGTCGGCGTCGACGAAGATCTCGCCGTTCTCGACCGTGACCGCGTAGACGGGGACCGGCTCGTAGGCCGGGAAGTTCTTCGGCTTGCCGGTCGCGAGCTCGAACTTCGAGCCGTGCGCCCAGCACTCCAGGCTGTCGTCCTCGACGAAGCCCTCGCTCAGCGAGATGTCGCCGTGGGTGCAGGTGTCGCCGAGCGCGTGGACCGCGCCCGCGGAGTCCTTCACGACGGCGATGGGCTTGCCGTCGATGACGACCTTCATCGCCGTCGCGGGAGCGAGCTCGGCGTCGGCGCAGACGCGCGTCGCGGTCATGCTCACACCACCGCCACGGCGGCGAGCTCGGCCTCGATCGCCGCCAGGAGGCGCGACTCGAGCTCGGGCTGGCCGATCTTCTGGACGACCTCGAGCAGGAAGCCGAGCACGACGAGGCGACGCGCCTCCTGCTCGGAGATTCCGCGCGAGCGCAGGTAGAACAGCTGCTCGTCGTCGAAGCGGCCCGTCGCACTCGCGTGACCGGCGCCGGCGATGTCGCCCGTCTCGATCTCGAGGTTCGGGATCGAGTCGGCGCGCGTGCCGTCGCTCAGCACGAGGTTGCGGTTCTGCTCGTAGGAGTCGGTGCCGGGGGCGGTCCGGCCGATGAGGACATCCCCCACCCACACGGTGCGGGCGCCCTCGCCGTTCAGCGCGCCCTTGTAGGTCACACGGCTGACGGTGTTCGGCGCGTCGTGGTGCACGTAGACGCGCTGCTCGAGGTGCTGGCCGGCGTCGGAGAAGTACAGGCCCAGGAGCTCGCCCGTCGCGCCCTGCTCGGCGAGGTGCGCCGAGGGGTTCACGCGGACGACGGAGCCGCCGAGCGAGACGACGACGTGCTTGAGCACGGCGTCGCGCCCGATGCGCGCGAACTGGCTCGACAGGTGGACGCTCTCGTCGTCCCACTCCTGCAGGCTCACGACGGTGAGGTGGGCGCCGTCGCCGACGACGATCTCGACGTTCTCGCTCAGGCGGGCGCTGCCGCGATTGTCGATGACGATGATCCCCCGCGCGTTCGGGCCCGCGGTGAGGATCGTGTGGGCGGCGCGCGGGGCGCGGTCGGCACCGGTGCGATCGATGACCACCTCGGTGAACTCCTCGGCGGTCAGGGTGACCGCGAGGGCCTCCCGGAAGCTCGACCAGGCGTTCGCCGCGGCGCGCTCCTCGGCGAGGCCGGCGGAGCCGACGCGGGCGTCGTCGCGGCCGATCCACTCGGTCGTGACGCCGGCGGCCTCGCTCACGACGGCCGGGAACCGGCCGCCGTCGAGCTCGCCGTCGATGAGGTCGCGGACCTTCTCGACGGGCGTGAGGCGCCATTCGAGCTCGCGCCCGGTGACCTCGGGGAAGTCGTCGTGCAGAGCCGACGCGAAGCGCTCGGAGCGGGTCTGCACGGGAACGTCGTCCGCTCCGTGCGAGTGGGCGCCGGCGCCGGGGACCTGCTTCTGATCGGTATCGGGCTTCTCAGTCTCGATGGTGGAGCTCATTCCTAGCCGACGCTGCCTTCCATGCTCATCTCGATGAGCTTGTTGAGTTCGAGTGCGTACTCCATGGGAAGCTCGCGCGCGATGGGCTCGATGAACCCGCGCACGATCATCGCCATGGCTTCGTCCTCCGGGAGCCCGCGCGACTGCAGGTAGAACAGCTGCTCCTCGCTCACGCGCGAGACCGTGGCCTCGTGGCCGAGCTGCACGTCGTCGACGCGGATGTCGATCGCCGGGTAGGTGTCGGAGCGCGAGATCGTGTCGACGAGGAGCGCGTCGCAGCGCACGGTGTTCGCCGAGTGGTGCGCGTTCGCGTCCACTCGCACCTCGCCGCGGTAGCCCGCGCGACCGCCGCCGCGCGCGATCGACTTCGAGACGATCGACGACGTCGTGTACGGCGCCATGTGGATCATCTTCGCGCCGGCGTCCTGGTGCTGACCGGGGCCCGCGAAGGCGACCGAGAGGGTCTCGCCCTTGGCGTGCTCGCCCATCAGGAAGATCGACGGGTACTTCATCGTGACCTTCGAGCCGATGTTGCCGTCGATCCACTCCATCGTCGCGCCCTCGTGCGCCACGGCGCGCTTGGTGACGAGGTTGTAGACGTTGTTCGACCAGTTCTGGATCGTCGTGTAGCGAACGCGCGCGTTCTTCTTCACGATGATCTCGACGACGGCCGAGTGGAGCGAGTCGCTCTTGTAGATCGGGGCGGTGCAGCCCTCGATGTAGTGAACGTACGAGCCCTCGTCGGCGATGATGAGCGTCCGCTCGAACTGGCCCATGTTCTCCGTGTTGATGCGGAAGTAGGCCTGGAGCGGGATCTCGACGTGGACACCCGGGGGCACGTAGACGAACGACCCGCCCGACCAGACGGCCGTGTTGAGCGCGGCGAACTTGTTGTCGCCGGCGGGGATGACCGTGCCGAAGTACTCCTCGAAGAACTCCGGGTGCTCCTTGAGCGCCGTGTCGGTGTCCATGAAGATGACGCCCTGGGCCTCGAGGTCCTCGCGGATCTGGTGGTAGACGACCTCGGACTCGTACTGGGCGGCGACGCCCGCGACGAGGCGCTGGCGCTCGGCCTCGGGGATGCCGAGCTTCTCGTACGTGGCCTTGATGTCGTCGGGCAGCTCCTCCCACGAGGTCGCCTGCTTCTCGGTCGAGCGCACGAAGTACTTGATGTTGTCGAAGTCGATGCCCGACAGGTCGGCGCCCCACAGCGGCATGGGCTTCTTGCCGAAGAGGTCGTAGCCGCGAAGACGCCGCTTGAGCATCCATTCGGGCTCGCTCTTCAGGTTCGAGATGTCGGTGACGACCTCGGCGGAGATTCCGCGGCGAGCGGTGGCGCCCGCGGTGTCGGAGTCGGCCCAGCCGAACTCGTACTGCCCCAGGCCCTCCAGCTCGGGTCGGTCGATGAGCACGTCGGACATGCTGTTCCTCTCTCTTGCCGAACCCAACCGGTCGCGATGTCGACGCATTCCCCCGGACCGCACGCTGGGGTGGGCTGGGGGCTGATGCTCAAGGAGCCAGAACTAGACTGGCCACACGGGCCGACCGGCGATTCTGCGCCGCATCGACGCCCGTGATCGACACTGATGGTGAGCTCCATGATTCTACAGGGCCTCACCGGGAATCGGAGGATGCGAGCCGTGAATCGTCTGTGGCAGTCGAGACTGTGGCAGTGGCTCCCGACGACGGTCGACCGCCGCGTGCGGGTCATCGCGTGGGCCTCGCTCGTGAGCCAGACGCTCATCGTCGGCACGGGCGGCGCCGTGCGCCTCACGGGCTCGGGCCTCGGGTGCCCGACGTGGCCGCGCTGCACCGCCGACTCGTTCGTCGCGACGCCCGAGATGGGCATCCACGGCATCGTCGAGTTCGGCAACCGCCTCCTGACGTTCGTGCTCGTCATCATCGCGATCGTCGCGTTCGCCTTCGTGGTGCGGATGCGCCGCGAGCGCCCCGAGCTCCTGCGCCTGTCGATCGCGCTCGGCCTCGGGATCCCCGCGCAGGCGATCATCGGCGGCATCACGGTTCTCACCGACCTCAACCCGTGGATCGTCGGTTTCCACTTCGTCGTCTCGGCCGTGCTCGTGGCTCTCGCGACCGTTCTGGTCGTCCGGGTCTACCGCGGCCCGGCGGGTGCGCTCGAGCCGCTCCCCCGGGCCGTGCGGCCGCTCGCGATCGGCACGGCGGTCGTCGTGTGGATTACCGTGCTCGTCGGCATCGTCGTCACGGGCTCGGGTCCGCACGCGGGCGACGGCGGCGCGGCCCGCAACGGTCTCGACTCCGAGCTCTGGCAGCACGTCCACTCGTGGCCGGCCTACGCCTCGTTCGCGGGCGCCGTGCTCCTGGTGATCGTCGCGCGCCGCACCGGCCCCGCGCTCTTTCAGCGCGCCTCGCTCGCCCTCGTCGCCGTCGAGCTCGTCCAGATCGGCGTCGGCCTCGCCCAGGCGCGCCTCGGGCTGCCGGTCATCCTCGTCGGGGTGCACATGGTGCTCGCGTGCGTGCTCGTCGCGGTCATGACGCTCGTGCTGCTGAGCCTGCGGGCACCCCGCGCCGCGATCGCCGCGGAGGGCGCGCCCAGCGCGCGCGACGCCGTCAGCGTCTAGCGGGCATCCGCCCCGCTAGAACGGCAGGAGCGGGTCGATTCCGACCGCGACGAACAGCAGCGTCAGATAGCTGATGCTCGAGTGGAACACCCGCATGGGCGCGGGCGTCTCGTCGCGCAGGAGGCGCCCGTACAGGCGGTGGCTCTCGATGATGAACCACGCGCCCGCGCCGAGGGCGGCGAGCGTGTAGACGACGCCCATGCCCGCCACGGGGATGAGGATGAGCGACATCGCGACCGTCGCCCACGCGTAGAGGATGATCTGCACGCCCACGACCGTGCCGCCGCGGACGACCGCGAGCATCGGCACCGAGGCCGAGGCGTAGTCGTCGCGGTAGCGCATCGAGAGCGGCCAGTAGTGCGGCGGCGTCCAGAGGAAGACGACGAGGAAGAGGATCACGGGGGCCCAGTCGAGCGAGCCCGTCACGGCGCTCCAGCCGATGAGGACGGGGAAGCAGCCGGCGATGCCGCCCCAGATGATGTTCTGCTCGGTGCGGCGCTTGAGCACCATCGTGTAGAGGATGACGTAGAAGAGGATCGCGGCGAGCGAGAGCGAGGCCGCGAGCCAGTTCGCGAAGACGCCGAGCCAGACGATCGAGACCGCTCCGGAGACGTAGGCGAAGACGAGCGCCTGCCGGTCGGTGAGCTCGCCCGTGACGAGCGGGCGGTTGCGCGTCCGGTTCATGAGGCGGTCGATGTCGCGATCGAGGTACATGTTGAAGGCGTTCGCCGAGCCGGCCGAGAGCGTGCCGCCGATGAGGGTCGCGACGACGAGCCAGGCGTCGGGGAGGCCGTTCTGCGCGAGGACCATGACGGGCGCGGTCGTCACGAGCAGCAGTTCGACGACGCGGAGCTTCATGAGCGCCACGTAGGCGACGAGGGTGCGACGGAGGGTCGGGCGCCGGGCGACGTCGGGCTGATCCAGCGCTGTGTCCATGACTCCTCTTCGTACGGCGTGCTCGGCCAGTCTACGCGAGCCGTCCCGAGCCTCCGCCGGGCGCCGGGGCACCCCTCCTCCCAGCGGACTCTTATACTGGAGGGGCTTGTCCGCCGCCACGTCCGTCTCTCGAAACGGGGGCATCCCGATCGCCTCGCGCTCGGGCGCCCGAGCAGGCCGCGGTCTCGATCAACGGTGATCTGGGCAAGAGTCTTTCGCCCGACCACCACCGGGCTCGATTCGAGAAAGGGCTGTACCCCCGAATGACCGACCTGAACTGGGACGAGATCGACTCCGCCGCGGTGGACACCGCACGACTCCTGGCGGCCGATGCCGTCGAGAAGGTGGGGAACGGGCATCCGGGCACGGCCATGAGCCTCGCCCCCGTGGCGTACCTCCTGCACCAGAAGGTCATGGAGCACGACCCCGCCGACCCGAACTGGCTCGGCCGCGACCGCTTCATCCTCTCCGCCGGGCACAGCTCGCTCACGCAGTACGTGCAGCTCTACCTGGGCGGCTACGGCCTCGAGCTCGACGACCTGAAGGCGCTGCGCACGTGGGGCTCGAAGACCCCCGGTCACCCCGAGTACGGCCACACCGACGGCGTCGAGATCACGACGGGGCCGCTCGGCCAGGGCCTCGCCTCCGCCGTCGGCTTCGCCTACGCCGCCCGCTTCGAGCGCGGCCTCCTCGACCCCGAGACCCCGGCCGGCGAGAGCCCCTTCGACCACCACGTCTACGTGATCGCCGGCGACGGCGACCTCCAGGAGGGCGTGACGAGCGAGGCCGGCTCGCTCGCCGGTCACCAGCAGCTCGGCAACCTCGTCGTCATCTACGACTCGAACCAGATCTCGATCGAGGACGACACCGACATCGCCTTCACCGAGGACGTCGCGGCGCGCTACGGCGCGTACGGCTGGCACGTGCAGACCGTCGACTGGAAGAAGACGGGCGAGTACGTCGAGGACCTCCACGCGCTGCACGCCGCGATCGAGGCCGCGAAGGCCGAGTCGACGAAGCCGAGCATCATCATCCTCCGCACGATCATCGGCTGGCCGGCGCCGACGAAGCAGAACACCGGCAAGATCCACGGCTCGGCCCTCGGCGCCGAGGAGCTCGCCGCGACGAAGACCCTCATGGGGTTCGACCCCGAGCAGTCGTTCGTCGTCGCGGACGAGGTCATCGCGCGCACGCGCGGCGCCGTCGCCCGCGGGGCCGAGCGCCACGCCGCCTGGCAGGAGCGCTTCGACGACTGGGCCGCCGCGAACCCCGACCGCAAGGCGCTGCTCGACCGGATGCTCGCGGGCGAGCTGCCCGAGGGCCTCGACGCCGCGCTCCCCGTCTTCGAGGGCGGCACGAGCGTGTCGACCCGCGCCGCGAGCGGCAAGGTCATCAACGCCATCGCCGCCGTCCTCCCCGAGTTCTGGGGCGGCTCGGCCGACCTCGCTGAGTCGAACCTCACGACGATCGCGAACGGCGGCTCGTTCGCGCCCTCGGAGCACTCGACGCACGAGTGGCAGGCGAACCCCTACGGCCGCATCCTCCACTTCGGGATCCGCGAGCACGCGATGGGCGCGATCCTCAACGGGATCGCCCTGCACGGCCGCACGCGGGTCTTCGGCGGAACGTTCCTGATCTTCAGCGACTACATGCGCCCCGCCGTGCGCCTCGCCGCCCTCATGCGCGTGCCCGTCACCTACGTCTGGACGCATGACTCGGTCGCCCTCGGCGAGGACGGCCCGACGCACCAGCCGATCGAGCAGCTCGCCTCGCTGCGCGCCATCCCGGGCCTCGACATCGTGCGTCCGGCCGACGCGAACGAGACAGCCTGGGCCTGGAAGACCATCCTCGAGCGCAACGACCGCCCCACGGGCATCGCGCTCACCCGCCAGAACATCCCGGTCTTCGAGCGGGGGGATGACGCCGCCTCCGGCGACGTCCTGGCCGCCGCCCACCATGTCGCCCGTGGCGCCTACGTGCTCGCCGAGGCCCTGAACGGCTCGCCCGACGTCATCCTCATCGCGACGGGCTCCGAGGTGCAGGTCGCTCTCGCCGCGCGCGAGCAGCTCGCCGCGCAGGGCGTCCACGCCCGCGTCGTCTCCGCCCCGTGCCTGGAGTGGTTCGAGGAGCAGAGCGCGGAGTACCGCGAGTCGGTGCTGCCGAGCGGCGTCACGGCGCGCGTCTCGATCGAGGCCGGCGTCGCGCTCTCGTGGCACCGCTACCTCGGCTCGCGCGGCCGCGCGGTGTCGATCGAGCACTTCGGCGCCTCCGCCGACTACCAGACGCTGTTCCGCGAGTTCGGCATCACGGCGGAGGCCGCCGTGGCCGCCGCTCTCGAATCGATCGCCTCCTAGACGACCGTCCCCCTCCCCCGCCACCACCGGCTCCGCCGCCCGCCGCCTGAACCGCCCCGGGCACGAGACAAAAGAGGACACCATGAGCTCCACCCCCACCGCCCAGCTGAGCGCCCTCGGAGTCAGCATCTGGCTCGATGACCTGTCGCGCGACCGCATCAATTCCGGCGCGCTCGCGTCGCTCATCGAGAACCGCGACGTCGTCGGGGTCACCACCAACCCGACGATCTTCGCCGCGGCGCTCGCGACGGGCACGACCTACGACGCGCAGGTGCGCGACCTCGCGGCCGCGGGCGTCGACGTCACCGACGCCGTCTTCGAGATCACGACGGACGACGTCGCGTCGGCGTGCGACATCTTCGCCCCGATCTACGCGAGCACCGCGGGCCAGGACGGCCGCGTCTCGATCGAGGTCGAGCCCGGCCTCGCGCACGACGCCGCGGGCACGATCGAGCAGGCCCGTCAGCTGTGGGCCAAGGTCGACCGCCCGAACGCGATGATCAAGATCCCCGCGACGCGCGAGGGCCTCGAGGCCATCACCGAGACCATCGGCGCCGGCATCAGCGTCAACGTGACCCTCATCTTCAGCCTCGAGCGCTACCGCGAGGTCATCGAGGCGTACCTCGCCGGCCTCGAGAAGGCCCGCGATGCCGGGATCGACCTCGCGACGATCCACTCCGTCGCCTCGTTCTTCGTCTCGCGCGTGGACACCGAGATCGACAAGCGCCTCACGGCGATCGGCAGTCCCGAGGCGCTCGCGCTCAAGAGCAAGGCGGGCATCGCGAACGCGCGCCTGGCCTACGAGCTGTTCGAGCAGGAGTTCGCGAGCGCGCGGGCCCAGGAGCTCATCAGCGCCGGCGCGAACGTCCAGCGCCCGCTGTGGGCCTCGACCGGCGTCAAGGACCCGGCCCTGCCCGACACGCTCTACGTCACGGAGCTCGCCGTCGGCTCGACCGTCAACACGATGCCGGAGAAGACCCTCGAGGCGACCTTCGACCATGGCGTCATCGCGGGCGACGCCGTGACCGGCTCGTACGACGGGGCCCGCGAGGTCCTCGCGGCGCTCGAGGGCCTCGGCATCTCGATCGCCGAGGTGACCGCGCTGCTCGAGAAGGAGGGCGTCGAGAAGTTCATCGTGAGCTGGAACGAGCTCCTGGACACCGTCACGGCCGCGCTCGAGGCCGCTCGATGACGGCGACGATCGGAGCCCGCGGCCCCGCCGCGGAGGCGATCGCGCGGCACGTCCCCGTGCTCGTGGAGCAGCTCGTCGCGAGCCGGATCACCGCAGGCGATGCCTCGCTGTGGGGCGACGCCGCGGAGGAGGAGGCTGGCAAGCGGCTCGGGTGGACGCAGGCCGTGTCGGTCTCGCGCCCGCTGGTGCCCGAGGTCCTGGCGCTGCGCGACGAGCTCGTGGATCGCGGCGTCACGCGCGTCGTGCTGTGCGGCATGGGCGGCTCGTCGCTCGCCCCAGAGGTCATCACCCGCACGCTCGGGGCCCTTCTCGTCGTCCTCGACTCGACCGACCCCCGCCAGGTGCGGGGCGTCGTCGAGCATCGCCTCGCGGAGACCGTCGTCGTCGTGTCGTCGAAG
>NZ_JAUSMI010000113.1 GCF_030645145.1 Microcella sp.
GCACGCCCTCGTCCAGGCCGGCATCGACCCGACCGCGCGCGGCGAGGTGCTCACCGTGGCCGACTTCGCCCGGATCGCCGAGGGCATGCCGTGGTGAGCACCGTCTCCGTCCGCGCCGCCGCGAAGATCAACCTCCACCTCGGCGTCGGCGCTGTGCGTGACGACGGCTTCCACCCGCTCGACACCGTCTACCAGGCCATCAGCCTCTACGACGACGTCACCCTCACCGGCGCGGTGGTGCCCTCGCTCGAGCTGGAGTGCGCCGACTACATCGACGCCGGCGACGTCCCGATCGGCGGCGGCAACATCGCCTTCCGTGCGCTCGAGGTGATCCGCGCCCGGACCGGGCGCCACGGCCACGAGGCCGTCGAGATCCTCAAGTCGATCCCGGTCGCCGGCGGGATGGCGGGCGGCTCGGCCGACGCCGCCGCGACCCTCCTCGCGTGCGACCACCTCTGGGGAACGGGCCTCGGGCGGGAGGAGCTGCACTCGCTCGCCGCCGAGCTCGGCGCCGACGTGCCGTTCGCGCTCATGGGAGGCACCGCCGTCGGCACGGGCCGCGGCGACGCGCTCTCGCCCGCGCTCGCGCAGGGAACGTTCCACTGGGTGCTCGCGCTCTCCGAGGCGGGGCTGTCGACGCCCGAGGTCTACGCCGAGCTCGACCGCCACCGCGAGCGCCACGTCAACGACATCGCTCCCGCCCCCGAGCAGCCGACCGTCGACATCGAGGTTCTCCAGGCGCTGCGCGCGGGCGACCCGCACCAGCTCGCCGAGTACCTCCACAACGATCTGCAGGCTCCCGCGCTGCACCTCGAGCCGGGCCTCGCCCGCACGCTCGAGGCGGGCGAGAAGGCCGGAGCCCTCGCGGGCATCGTGTCAGGCTCGGGCCCGACCGTCGCCTTCCTCGTCGCCGACGCCGACGCCGCGCTCGAGCTGCAGGTCGAGCTGAGCGCCGGGCGTCACACGGTCATCCGTGCGACGGGTCCGGTTCACGGGGCTCGGGTCGTCGCGGGCTGACGCCCATCAGGCTCAGCAGCACGACGCCGACGGCGCCGAGCACGAGCGCGATGTCGGCCACGTTGCCGATGAAGTAGCCCGCGTAGTCGATGAAGTCGACGATCTCGCCGCGCGCGAAGCCCGGCTCGCGGAAGAGACGGTCGCCGAGGTGGCTGATCGCGCCGCCGAAGAGCGCCCCGGCCGCGATGGCCCAGCGAGCGCTCGACAGGCGCGTGACGAAGATCGCGAGCCCGACGACGGCGATCGCCGCGACGAGCGAGAGGATCCACGTGTAGTCGCCGCCGATGCCGAACGCCGCGCCCGGGTTGTAGACGAGCCGCCACTGGATGAGCTCGCCGATCACGGGGATGCCGACACCGCGCTCGAGCTCGGCCTCGGCCCAGAACTTCGTGCCTTGGTCGAGCAGGATGATGCCGGCCGCGAGCAGGAGCGTCCACGGCAGCACCCGGCGGATGCGCGCGCGGACGGCGGGGTTGTCGAGCGCGGTCGCCTGCTCGTCGTCGGTGGGCACGGCGGGACCATCGGTCGAAGACATGCACCCATTCTGCCGGGTAGGGAGGCCCCCGCCGCGCGCCGTAGGCTCGACGGGTGGCCCACCTGCTGGGAGCCGAGCAGCTCCGCGTCGAATACCCCACCCGCGTCGTGCTCGACGGGGTGACGGTCGGCATCGGCGACGGCGACCGCATCGGCGTCGTCGGCCGCAACGGCGACGGCAAGTCGACCCTGCTGCGCATCCTCGCCGGCAAGCAGGAGCCGGACGGCGGTCGCGTCACGCGCCGCCGCGGCGTCACCCTCGGGATGCTCGACCAGGGCGACGAGCTGGCGACGGGCCGCACGGTGCTCGACACGGTCGTGGGGGGGCGCCCCGAGCACGAATGGGCGGGCGATCGCAACGTTCGCGACGTCCTCGCGGGGCTCATCGCGGACATCCCCGGCGACACGCTCGTCGACGACCTGAGCGGCGGCCAGCGGCGCCGCGTCGCGCTCGCCGCGCTCCTGAGCCAGGAGTGGGACATCGTCGTGCTCGACGAGCCCACCAACCACCTCGACATCGGGGGAGTCGCCTGGCTCGCCGAGCACCTCAAGCGCCGCTGGGCGACCGGCCAGGGCGCGTTGCTCGTCGTGACGCACGATCGGTGGTTCCTCGACGAGGTGAGCCTCGACACGTGGGAGGTGCACGACCGCATCGTCGAGCCGTTCGAGGGCGGGTATGCGGCGTACGTGCTGCAGCGCATGGAGCGCGACCGGCAGGCCGCGACCATGGAGGCCAAGCGCCAGAACCTCATGAAGAAGGAGCTCGCGTGGCTGCGCCGCGGCGCCCCGGCCCGCACGGCGAAGCCGAAGTTCCGCATCGAGGCGGCGAACGCGCTCATCGCCGACGTGCCCGAGCTGCGCAACCCGATCGAGCTCGCGCAGATGGCGACCTCGCGGCTCGGCAAGGACGTCATCGACCTGCTCGACGTGTCGGTGTCGTACGGCGACCGCGAGATCCTGCACGACATCGAGTGGCGCATCGCGCCGGGCGAGCGCACGGGCATCCTCGGCGTCAACGGTGCCGGCAAGAGCACGCTGCTCGGGCTGGTCACCGGCGACGTCACGGCGACCACCGGCCGAGTCAAGCGCGGCAAGACGGTGCGGGTCGCCACCCTCTCGCAGTCACTGGAGGAGCTGGAGGACCTGGACGACGAGCGCGTCAGCGACGTCGTGGCCCGCAGCCGCACCACCTACGTCGCCGGCGGCAAGGAGATGACGCCCAGCCAGCTGCTGGAGCGGCTCGGGTTCACCAGCGTCCAGCTCGCCACCCCCGTCAAGGACCTCTCCGGCGGGCAGCGCCGACGGCTGCAGCTGCTGCTCATCCTGCTCGACGAGCCGAACGTCCTGATCCTCGACGAGCCCACGAACGATCTCGACACCGACATGCTCGCGGCCATCGAGGACCTCCTGGACACCTGGCCGGGGACGCTGCTGGTCGTCTCCCACGACCGGTACCTCCTCGAGCGCGTCACCGACCACCAGTACGCCGTCATGGACGGCCGGCTGCGCCACCTGCCCGGTGGCGTCGAGGAGTACCTGCGCCTGCGCGCGGCGGCCGATGCCGGCGCCAAGGCTGAGTCCAGCGCCGTCGCCCCGCGCGAGGAGGGCCGCTCTGCCTCGAGCGTCGCCCGTCAGGACCGCAAGGCCGTGACCCGGATCGAGCGGCAGATCGAGAAGCTCAGCACCCGCGAGGC
This sequence comes from Microcella sp., assembly GCF_030645145.1. Taxonomy (GTDB): domain Bacteria; phylum Actinomycetota; class Actinomycetes; order Actinomycetales; family Microbacteriaceae; genus Microcella. The sequence continues at coordinate 3,246 of NZ_JAUSMI010000113.1, forward strand.
CGCCCTGCAGGCCTCGATGGCCGAGGCCGCCACCGACGCGGCCAGGCTGGCGGCGCTGGCGAGCGAGCACGCGC
>NZ_JAUSMI010000116.1 GCF_030645145.1 Microcella sp.
TGGCACCTCGATGTCGGCTCGTCGCATCCTGGGGCTGGAGTAGGTCCCAAGGGTTGGGCTGTTCGCCCATTAAAGCGGTACGCGAGCTGGGTTTAGAACGTCGTGAGACAGTTCGGTCCCTATCCGCTGCGCGCGTAGGAAGTTTGAGAGGATCTGACCCTAGTACGAGAGGACCGGGTTGGACGAACCTCTGGTGTGTCAGTTGTTCCGCCAGGAGCACCGCTGATTAGCTACGTTCGGGATGGATAACCGCTGAAAGCATCTAAGCGGGAAGCCGGCCTCAAGATGAGACTTCCATACCCCTTGTGGGTGAGAGGCTCCCAGCCAGATTACTGGGTTGATAGGCAGGATGTGGAAGAGGGGACTAAAGACCCTTGCAGCTGACCTGTACTAATAAGCCGATGACTTGACAACACCCCCACCCTTGGTGGGGTTGAGTATGCGCTTGCGTCCACTTTGTGGTTCTCGATTGACGGTCGGGATCCGCGCACAGACACACTTCTAGTGTTCTGTCCGTAAACGATTGATAAATCAATAGTGTTTCGGCGGCCATAGCGAAGGGGAAACGCCCGGTTACATTCCGAACCCGGAAGCTAAGACCTTCTGCGCCGATGGTACTGCGAGGGTGACCTCGTGGGAGAGTAGGACACCGCCGGACTTCTTTGTGAAATGGCCACCCAGCAATGGGTGGCCATTTTGCGTTAACGCAGCGTCACGACGACGCGCATCGAGACAACACCACAGGAGTCACCATGGCCGAGCGCCCCGATCGACCCGAGCGCGACCGCGATCGACCCCGCCGAGACGATCGGCCGTCGACCGGCAACGGCCGCGGCGGTGCCAGCGGTGCGCCCCGGGGCGGCGCCACCGGTGGAGGCTCTCGCGGCAATGGTGCCGGGTCCGGCAGTTCGGGCAGTGGTGGCCGGTCGGCCTCCGGTGCGTCGCGCCCCCGTCGCGAGGGCGATACCCCTCGGGGCGATCGTCCCTGGAAGCGCGATGGTGAGGCTCCGCGTCGGGATCAGCCGTGGAAGCGCGACGGCGAGTCTCCGCGTGGTGCTCGCCCGGATCGCACCGATCGTCCCCGTCGTGAGGGCGACGCCCCTCGAAGTGATCGTCCGTGGAGGAAGGACGGCGCCTCGAGCGCCGACCGCCCGTGGAAGCGTGATGGTGAGGCGCCGCGTCGCGACCAGCCCTGGAAGCGCGATGGCGAGGCCCCGCGTGGCGCTCGTCCGGATCGCTCCGATCGGCTCCGCCGTGAGGGCGACGCGCCTCGCAGTGATCGTCCGTGGAAGAAGGACGGCGCGCCTAGCGGCGACCGCCCGTGGAAGCGGGATGGCGAGGCTCCGCGTCGCGATCAGCCGTGGAAGCGCGACGGCGAGGCCCCGCGAGGTGCGCGACCCGATCGCACCGATCGTCCTCGCCGTGACGGCGATGCTCCTCGCGGGGCACGGCCGGACCGCACCGACCGTCCGCGCCGCGATGGAGACGCCCCCCGGGGTGACCGCCCGTGGAAGAAGGACGGCGCCTCGAGCGGGGACCGCCCGTGGAAGCGCGACGGCGATGCGCCGCGGTACGACCGGCCGCGGCGCGATGATGCGCCGCGCGGTGCGCGGCCCGAGCGGGGCGACCGTCCGGCTCGGAGCGCCGGCGCACGTCAGGAGGGCGTGCGGACGCGCCGAACGGACGAGGTGGAGGCTCCTCGTCATGTCGACCCGAGCATCCCCGAGGACATCACAGGGCGCGAGCTCGACAAGAGCGCGCGCTTCGAGCTCAAGACGCTCAGCAAGGAGAACGCCGACCGCGTCGCGCAGCACCTCGTGATGGCGGCGACGCTCATCGAGGAGGACCCGGCGCTCGCGCACGAGCACGCTCTCGCGGCCGGGCGCCGCGCGGGCCGCGTCGCGGTCGTGCGCGAGACGCTCGCGATCACGGCGTACGCGACGGGTGACTTCTCGCTCGCGCTGCGCGAGCTGCGCACCTATCGCCGGCTCTCGGGGTCGAACGAGCAGCTGCCCCTCATGGTCGACTGCGAGCGCGGTCTCGGCCGGCCGGAGAAGGGCCTCGAGCTCGGGCGGTCGGTCGACCGGTCGACGCTGAGCGTGCCGACGCGCGTGGAGCTCGCGATCGCGATGTCGGGCGCGCGCCTCGACCTCGGTCAGAACGAGCTCGCGCTCACCGAGCTGGAGATCCCGCAGCTCGACCCGACGACGGCGTACAGCTACAGCCCGGCGCTCTTCGACTCCTACGCGGTCGTGCTCGCCGAGCTCGGGCGCGACGAGGAGGCCGCGACGTGGGCCTCGCGCGCGGATGTCGCCGCGCAGGCGATCGGCGATGCCGAGGGCGACGTCGACGAGATCATCGAGATCGTCGAGGAGGAGCTCGAGGAGCTCGAGGGCGAGCAGGCCCCCGAGTCGACGGTGGAGCGAGCCGCGGAGCGCGCCGCCGAGGCCGGGGAGGATGGGGCCGGCGAGGACGAGGCCGGGGTGGACGAGGAGGGCGCGGATGCTCGGTAGGTTCCGCAAGGCGCTCCCGACGCCGCTGACCGACCGGGATGCGCTGCTGCTCGACCTCGACGGCGTCGTGTACACGGGCCCCGGCGCGATCCCGCACGCGGTCGAGTCGATCAACCGTGCGGCCGAGCAGCTCCGGGTCGGGTACATCACGAACAACGCCTCGCGCACCGACGAGTCGGTCGCCGAGCACCTGCGCGAGCTGGGCCTGCACGTCACGGCGCCGGACGTCGTGACGAGCCCGCAGGCCGCGGTCCGCGTGCTCGCGACCCTCGTCGAGCCCGGTTCGCGCATCCTCGTCGTCGGCGGCGACGGCCTCGTGAGCGAGGTCGAGAGCGCGGGCTTCACGGTCACGCGATCGGCCGAGGACGACCCGGCCGCGGTCATCCAGGGCTTCGCGCCGCACGTCGGGTGGGAGCACCTCGCGGAGGCGAGCTTCGCGCTGCACACGGGCATCCCGTGGGTCGCGACGAACACCGACTGGACGATCCCCGTGGCGCGCGGCATCGCACCCGGCAACGGCACGCTCGTCTCGGCCGTGCACCTCGCCGTCGGCCGCCTGCCCGTGTTCGCCGGCAAGCCCGAGAAGGCGATCTTCGACGTCGCCGCCGAGCGGTTCGGGGCATCCCGCGCGCTCGTCGTCGGCGACCGCCTCGACACCGACATCCTCGGCGGCAACCGCGCCGGTATGGACACCGCGCTCGTGCTCACGGGAATCGACCACGCCAAGCAGGTGCTCGCGGCCAACGCGACGATGCGGCCCACGTACATCCTCGACGACCTGCGCGGGCTGTTCGAGCCGTACCCGGAGGTGCGCGAGACGACCGACGCCGACGGCGTGCGCACGATCGAGGTCGGCGAGACCGTGGTCATGATGCGCGAGAACGTCGTGCGGGTCGCCTCGCGCGGTCGCGACGACCTCGACCTGCTGCGCGCGGGCGCCGCGGCGATCCACGGCAGCGGGCTGCAGATCTACGGGATCGACGTCGACCCCGCCCTGCTCGCCCTCGCCGGAGGCTGAGGAGTAGCCTCGACGCATGAGCGACCCCGAGGGAATCAGCAGCAGCGGTGGCGCCCCGGTCAACGACCCGGGCGTCGTGCACGAGGTGCAGGTCGATGAGGCCTTCCTCACGCGCATCTCGCTCATCGACGACCAGCCGCTCGGCGACCGCGCCGCGTCCTTCGGTCAGCTCGCGGACGAGCTGCGGGCGCACCTCGAGGGCACCGACGGCGACGTGCGCCGGCCCGGCGCCTGACCGCGGCGTGATCGACGACTCGATCTCCCGACTCGACGTCGCCCTCGTGGGGCGCGGGCTGGCTCGCAGCCGCGCCACGGCCCGCGCCGCGATCGAAGCGGGGCGCGTCTCCGTCGACGGGCGCGCGGTCGTGAAGGCCGCGCATCCGGTCGCCACGTCGTCAATCGTCGAGGTCGAGGGCGAGGACCACTACGTGAGCCGCGCGGCGCACAAGCTCGTCGCCGCGCTCGACGTCAGCGGCATCGATCCGGCGGGGATGCTCTGCCTCGACCTCGGCGCGAGCACGGGCGGGTTCACCCAGGTGCTGCTCGAGCGCGGCGCCCGGCAGGTGATCGCGCTCGATGTCGGGCACGGACAGCTCGCCGCGAGCATCGCGCTCGACCCCCGAGTCGTGGCGGTCGAGGGCGAGAACGCGCGCTTCCTGACCGCCGCGCGGCTCGCCGAGGCGAGCGGCGTGGTCGAGCGGCCCGACCTCGTCGTGGGCGACCTGAGCTTCATCTCGCTCGCGCACATCCTCCCGGCGATCGTCGAGACGGTCGGCACCTCGGTGCCGGTCATCCTGCTCGTGAAGCCGCAGTTCGAGGTGGGCCGGACGGGCATTCGCGAGGGCATCGTGCACGACGCGGCGCTGCGGGAGGACGCGATCATGGGCGTGCTCTGGGCGGCGTTCGATCTCGGGCTGCTCGCGAGCGACGTCCGCTCCTCGCCCATCGTGGGGACGAACGGCAATTCCGAGTATCTGGCGGTCTTCCGGCCGGGCGCGGGGGAGCATCCGACAGAATGGAGGAGCCGCGTCGCCGCGATCGCGCGAGCGGCACCCGCCTGTAAGGAAGGCTCCCCGTGACCGCTCGCCACATCCTCGTCGTCGCCCATACGGGGCGGCGCGAGACGCTCGACGCGGCCGTCACGGTGTGCGGTCTCCTGCGCGACGCGGGCCTCGTCCCCGTGGTCGACCCCGAGGCGATCGACGACCTCCGCGGAGCGATGGGCGACGGCGAGCTGCACGTTCTGGGCACCGATGCCGCGGCCGGTGAGATCGGCGTCGGCGACATCGAGCTCGCGATCGTGCTCGGCGGCGACGGCACCATTCTGCGCGCGGCCGAGCTCGTGCGCGGCGGGAGCGCCCCGCTGCTCGGCATCAACCTCGGCCACGTCGGCTTCCTCGCCGAGAGCGAGCGCGACGACCTGGGTGCCGCGGTCGGGCGCGCTCTCGATCGCGACTATCTCGTCGAGGAGCGCATGACGCTCTCTGTTCGGGTCAAGCTCGACAACGAGATCATCCACGAGACCTGGGCGCTCAACGAGGCGACCGTCGAGAAGGCGAGTCGCGAGCGCATGCTCGACGTCGTCATCGAGGTCGACGGGCGCCCGCTGTCGAGCTTCGGCTGCGATGGGGTGGTCATGGCGACGCCCACGGGCTCGACCGCCTACGCGTTCTCGGCCGGCGGTCCGATCGTGTGGCCGAGCCTCGACGCCCTCCTGCTCGTGCCGCTCAGCGCGCACGCGCTCTTCGCCCGCCCGCTCGTGGTCGGCCCGAACTCCTCGCTCGCGGTGGAGCTGCTCGATCGCACGCCGGGGCTCGGCATCCTCTGGTGCGACGGGCGCCGGGCCTTCGACCTGCCGATCGGCGCGCGCGTCGTCGCCCGCCGCTCCTCCACCCCGGTGCGGCTCGCGCGCTTGCACCAGGGGCCGTTCACCGACCGGCTCGTCAACAAGTTCGCCCTGCCCGTGACGGGATGGCGCGGTCCGATCGACGCGCCCGACGCCGCCGCACCGGCGACCGGGGCCATCCCGATGCCCGGAGCACCGGGCGACGCGCCGGAGGGAGGCGCCGCGGCGTGATCGACGAGATCAGCATCCGCAGCCTCGGCGTCATCGGCGAGGCCACGCTGCCGCTCGGGCCCGGCTTCACGGCGCTCACGGGCGAGACAGGCGCCGGCAAGACGATGGTCGTCACCGCGCTCGGGCTCCTGCTCGGCTCGCGCGCCGACTCCGGCGCCGTCCGCCTCGGCAGCGACCAGGCGCTCGTCGAGGGCCGCTGGCGCGTCGACCCCGAGGGGGCCGTCGCCGAGCGGGTGCGGGATGCCGGGGGCGACATCGACGGCGACGAACTGATCCTGAGCCGCTCGCTCTCGACCGAGGGCCGCAGCCGCGCGGTCGTCGGCGGTCGCTCCGCCCCCGTCGGGGTGCTCACCGAGATCGGCGAGCAGCTCGTCGTCGTCCACGGTCAGAGCGATCAGCTGCGCCTGCGCTCGACCGCCGCGCAGCGCGACACCCTCGACCGCTTCGCCGGCGCCGAGCTGCAGACCGTTCTCGGCGACTACCGCGAGGTGCACGAGCGCTGGCTCGAGGCCCGCGCCGACCTCGACACGCTCGTCGCGCACCGCGAGGCGCGCGTGCGGGAGGCGGAGGAGCTGCGTCTCGCTCTCGACGAGATCGAGTCGGCGGCCCCCCAGCGCGGCGAGGACGACGAGCTCGCCGCGCGCGCCGATCGGCTCGCGAACGTCGAGGATCTCCGTCTCGCCGCCGCGCAGGCCCACGACCTGCTCTCGAGCGAGTCGGTCGACGACGGCCGCGACGCCGTGAGCCTCGTCGAGGCCGCGCGCCGCGCCGTCGACCGGGTGGCGGGGCACGACGCCCAGCTCGAGCCGATCGTCGAGGCGATCGCGAACGCCGGCTACGTGCTCGGCGAGGCCGCCGTGCAGCTCTCCGGCTACCTCGCCTCGCTCGACACCGACGGCGGCCGCGAGCTCGAGATCGTGCAGGAGCGCCGTGCCGAGCTCTCCGCGCTCGTCCGCAAGCACGGCTCGAGCCTCGACGACGTCATCGACACACTCGAGCAGGGCTCGGCGCGGCTGCTCGAGCTCGACCAGGACGACCTCCGCGTCGAGCGCCTCCGAGCGAGCGTCGACGCCGACCTCGCCGCGCTCACCGCCCTCGCCGAGCGGGTGACGGCGCTGCGGCGAGCAGCGGCCGAGCGGCTGGGTGAGGCCGTCACCGCCGAGCTCGCCGCGCTCGCGATGCCCAACGCGCGCCTCACCGTCGACGTGATGACGCGCGACGACTTCGCCGGGCACGGCCGCGACGACGTCGCCATCCTGCTGCAGCCCCACGCGGGCGCCGAGCCCCGACCCATCGCGAAGGGCGCGAGCGGCGGCGAGCTCTCGCGAGTGATGCTCGCCCTCGAGGTCGTCATCGCCGGCACCGACCCCGTTCCCACGTTCATCTTCGACGAGGTCGACGCGGGGGTCGGCGGCGCGAGCGCGATCGAGATCGGCCGGCGGCTCGCGCGCCTCGCCGAGACGGCGCAGGTCATCGTCGTCACCCACCTCGCCCAGGTGGCCGCGTTCGCGACCAACCACCTGCGGGTGATCAAGGGCGACGACGGCGAGGTGACCGCGTCGAGCGTGCAGCAGCTCGAGGGGGAGGAGCGCATTGCCGAGATGGCGCGCCTCCTGAGCGGTCTGCCCGACAGCGAGAGCGGGCTCGCCCACGCGCGCGAGCTCATCGACGTGGCGCAGGAGAAGGCGCGGGCGTAGGTCGCAGCCGGGCTCGATCGAGCTAGTCGAGCCGCTCGATCGTGACCGTCGTCACGGCGTCCGGTGCCGGCGGATCGACGAGGGTGACGCTCGCCATCAGGACGGAGTCCGGGTCGAACCCCGCGGGCGCCGCGAAGAAGCTCGTGGTCGGCGACATGTCGGCCGTGCACACCTCCGCCGGTCGCGGTTCGACCGTCAGCGCGAGCACGTCGCCCTCGACCGAGGCGGCCGTCGGCAGCGCCGGGCAGCTCGAGCTGCCGAAGGTCACGAGCGCGATGACCGACTCGCGCAGGAGAACGCGCGGCTCGAACGACTCCGGGGCGCCAGGCGGCAGGCCCGAGGCCAGACCCGTCTCGTAGGTCTCCGCGACGGTCCCGAACCAGCCGCCGACGAGGTCGACCGTCCACTCCGAGGTCGGCGACTCGAAGCCGGAGCTCGCGAAGGCGCTCTCGACGAGCACGACCTCGGCCGTCTCGAGCGACCCGATGAGCTCCTCCGGCACGGCGAGCTCGTGCGCGCGCGGCGCGAGATCGTCGGTGCAGCCCTCGGCGGGGGCCTGCTCGAAGCGCACGGCGACCGTCGTGCCGTCGACCGCCTCGACCTCGGTGGCGTCGAAGACGCACGAGCCGCTGCCCCACGTGACGAGCCAGAACCGGTCGCCCTCCTGGGTGACCCAGCCGACGGGCGGCGTCGGGTACGTGTCGATGAGCGGGGCCGGGCGGGGCGCCTCAGCCTCGGGCCACCCCTGCTGCGCGAGGAGAGCGACGGGTTCGGGCGCCGCGGCCGGCGACGCGCATCCGCTCATCACGACCGCGGACGCGACCGCCAGCGCGATCGCCGCGACCCGAACAGGAGGCTTCGTCGACATAGCTGCGACCGTACGCTCACGGCGTGCGCGCGTCGAGGTGCGGCAGGTCACGATTCGGATAGCATGGAACCCCGTGGCGAACACTTCCGACTCGGGCCCCAAGATCACCAAGCACATCTTCGTGACCGGGGGTGTCGTCTCCTCTCTGGGCAAGGGCCTCACCGCCGCGAGTCTGGGCAATCTGCTCACCGCGCGCGGGCTGCGCGTCGTCATGCAGAAGCTCGACCCGTATCTCAACGTCGACCCGGGGACGATGAACCCGTTCCAGCACGGCGAGGTCTTCGTGACCGACGACGGCGCCGAGACCGACCTCGACATCGGGCACTACGAGCGCTTCCTCGACATCAATCTCGGCCAGTCGGCGAACGTCACGACGGGGCAGATCTACTCGCAGGTCATCGCCAAGGAGCGCCGCGGCGAGTACCTCGGCGACACCGTGCAGGTGATCCCGCACATCACCGACGAGATCAAGCGCCGCATGCGCCTGCAGGCGCAGGACGACCCGCAGCCCGACGTCATCATCACCGAGATCGGCGGCACGGTCGGCGACATCGAGTCGCAGCCGTTCATCGAGTCGGCGCGCCAGGTGCGCCACGAGCTCGGCCGCAAGAACGTCTTCTTCGTGCACGTGAGCCTCGTGCCGTTCATGGGCGCGTCGGGCGAGCAGAAGACAAAGCCGACGCAGCACTCGGTCGCCGCCCTGCGATCCATCGGCATTCAGCCGGATGCCCTGGTGCTGCGATCGGACCGCCCCGTCACGAGCGCCAACCGCCGCAAGATCGCGCTCATGTGCGACGTCGAGGAGGCCGGTGTCGTCAACGCGGTCGACGTGCCCTCGATCTACGACATCCCGTCGATGCTGCACAGCCAGGGCCTCGACGCCTACATCATCGACCAGCTCGACCTCGAGGCGGGCGAGGTCGTCTGGGACGGCTGGCGCGAACTCCTCACGGCCGTGCATGAGCCCAAGCGCGAGGTCACGATCGGCCTCGTCGGCAAGTACATCGACCTGCCCGACGCCTACCTGAGCGTCACCGAGGCGCTGCGGGCCGGCGGCTTCGCGCACCAGGCGAAGGTCGTCATCCGATGGATCCCGAGCGACGAGTGCGAGACCCCCGAGGGCGCGGCGAAGATGCTCGGCGACCTCGACGGCATCTGCGTGCCGGGCGGCTTCGGCGTCCGCGGCATCGAGGGAAAGCTCGGGGCGCTCAAGTTCGCCCGCGAGAACAAGATCCCGACGCTCGGCCTGTGCCTGGGGCTGCAGTGCATGGTCATCGAGTATGCGCGCAACGAGGCGAACCTGCCGGGGGCATCCTCGACCGAGTTCGACCCGGAGACCGAGTTCCCCGTCATCGCGACGATGGCCGAGCAGGTCGACATCATCGCCGGAGGCGACCTCGGCGGCACGATGCGCCTGGGCCTGTACGAGGCCGCGCTCGCGCCCGGCTCGATCGTCGCCGAGGTGTACGGCGCGGAGGTCTCGCACGAGCGCCACCGCCACCGCTACGAGGTCAACAACGCCTACCGCGAGCAGATCTCGGCCGCGGGCCTGCAGTTCTCGGGCACGAGCCCCGACGGCACCCTCGTGGAGTACGTCGAGCTGCCGCGCGAGGCGCACCCGTACTACGTCGCGACGCAGGCGCACCCCGAGCTGCGCTCGCGCCCGAACAACGCGCACCCCCTGTTCGCCGGGCTCGTCGGCGCCGCGATCGAGCGCCAGCTCGCGAGCCGGCTGTTCGACGACGAGGCGGCGGCCGAGGCGTGAGCGCGAGCGCGGGCGTGGCGGCGGGCGACGAGGTCGTCGAGCCGCTCGCCGACGCGGCGCACTCCGTCGAGGTGCTCGACTCCGACGTCGTGTTCGACGGGAAGGTCTGGGACATCCGGCGCGAGCGCTTCGCCTACGGCGACGTGACGCTCGTCCGCGAGTTCATGGAGCACCCCGGCGCGGTCGCGGTGCTCGTCATGGACGAGGCGGAGCGCGTGCTGCTCATCCAGCAGTACCGGCACCCGATCCAGGCGCGCGACTGGGAGATGCCGGCGGGCCTGCTCGACATCGAGGGGGAGGACCCTCTCGTCGCCGCCCAGCGCGAGCTCGCCGAGGAGGTCGACCTCGTCGCCGAGCACTGGGAGCCGCTGCTCACCCTGCACACGACCCCCGGCGGCTCGGACGAGGTCATCACGATCTACCTCGCGACGGGCCTCTCGCCCACCGAGGAGGCCTTCGCCCGCGAGGCGGAGGAGCTCGACATGACCCTGCGCTGGGTGCCGCTCGACGAGGCGGTCGACGCCGTGCTCGCGGGCCGCGTCCGCAACGGCATCCTCATCGCCGCGGTGCTCGCCGCGCACGCGCGACGCACCCGCTCGTGACCTCGATCGCGACGATCGCGGGGGATGCCCCTCCCGCGCTCGTGCGCGCGATCGAGACGTACGTGAGGCACATCGCTCTCGAGCGCGGACGCAGCCCGCACACCGTGGCGGCGTACCGCCGCGACCTGCTCCGCTACGCCTCCTTCGTCGGCGGGCTCGGGCGGCAGGAGCCCGCCGAGATCACGAGCGCCGACGTCGCGGCTTTCGTGACCGAGCTGCGCGACCCGCGCGGGCCCCTCGACGAGAGCGGCGCGGCTCCGCCCCCCGTGAGCGCGTCGAGCGCCGCGCGCATGCTGTCGAGCGTGCGCGGGTGGCACCGCTTCCTCGTCGAGGAGGGCATCCTCGTCACCGACGTCGCGGTCGACCAGAAGCCGCCCCGCCAGCCGAAGCGCCTGCCGAAGGCGATCTCGATCGCCGAGGTCGAGCGGCTACTCGAGGCGTGCGCGGGGGAGGACCCGCTCATGCTGCGCGACCGCGCCCTGCTCGAGCTGCTCTACGCGACGGGTGCCCGCGTGAGCGAGGCCATCGACCTCAACGTCGACGACGTGATCGGCGACGACGCGCGCGTCGGCACAGCCGTGCGGCTCTTCGGCAAGGGCCGCAAGCAGCGCATCGTGCCGCTCGGCCGGTACGCGCAGGAGGCTCTCGATGCGTACCTCGTGCGGGCGCGGCCGCTCGCGGCTCCGCGCGGAGCGGCGACGCCCGCCCTCTTCCTCGGCGCGCGCGGCGCGCGGCTCAGTCGGCAGTCGGCGTGGCTCGTGATCCGCGCGGCGGCCGAGCGCGCGCACCTCGACGTCGAGCTCTCGCCGCACACGCTGCGCCACTCGTTCGCGACGCACCTCATCGAGGGCGGCGCCGACGTGCGCGTCGTGCAGGAGCTCCTCGGCCACGCGAGCGTCGCGACGACCCAGATCTACACGCTCGTCACGGCCGACGCGATGCGCGAGGCGTGGGCGACGGCGCACCCGCGCGCGCGGTAGCGGCGCGGCTCAGCCGTCGGAGCCGGGCTCGTCGGGCGGGGGCTCGTCGGGCGCAGGGTCGGGCGACGGGGGCCTCGGCCGCTCGATGAGCCGGGCATCCCCTCTCGGGCGCCACTGGATGACGAACTCGTCGCCGTCGACGAACAGGAACGGCCGCGGCGAGCTCAGCGGCACGAAGCCGCGGCGCTCGATGTCGTCGATCGTCATGCACCCCTGCACGGTGCCGACCGTGCCCGGCGTCGTCTCGACCGAGAGGCAGACCACGTCGTCATCGCCGAAGAAGCTCGCCTCCGAGCCCGCGCTGCGGTAGGCCCAGATGCGCTGCCCCGTCTCGCGCGTGCGGCTCGGCGCCTCGAGCAGCAGTCGCGCGTCGATGTCGTTCCGCGTGCCGCCGAGGATGCCGTCGGCGGCGAGCTGCTCCGCCTTCTCGGTCTCGAGCTCGGTCGCGGGGCGGTCGAAGACGGCGAGCGAGGGCTCGCCCGGCGCGGTGAGTGCGACCGTACCGGCCGCCGACAGGGCGAGGATGCCCGTGAGGGCGAGCGCGCGGACGCCCGGCCCGCGGGCCGCGGCGCCGATCACGGCTCGCCCCGCACGAGCTCGCCGCTCGGCAGCCAGCGCGCGGCGACCCCGTCGATGGAGATCTCGATCCCCTCGACGGCGAAGCTCTCGACGGGCGCGCATCCGCCGCCGTTGCTCTCGCGATCGGCGATCCACAGGCAGAAGGTCGGCGCGCCGCCGAGACGCCCGATCGAGTCGTCGTCGCCCGCGAGCAGCCCGACGTACTGCACACCGTCGATCTCGGCGAGCAGGAGCGGGCCGGCGATCGTGTCGGGCGTGT
>NZ_JAUSMI010000117.1 GCF_030645145.1 Microcella sp.
CTTGGCGTTGTCGGTCATCACGGCGCGGATCGCAACGCCATGCTCAGCAAAGAAGGACGCCGCCGCGGTGAGGAACGCCGCGCAGGTGGTGCCTTTCTCGTCGGGCAGGATCTGCGCGAACGCGAGCCGGGAGTGGTCATCGACGGCGACGTGGACATAGTCGAACCCCAGCCCCCGGGCTCGATCCCGGTGGCGGTCATGGCTGATGGCGGCGGGCCCATCGATCCTCCCCCCGCCGCCATCCGGGAGCCGACCGAGCTTCTTCACGTCAATGTGGACCAGATCGCCGGGGTTGTCGTGCTCGTAACGCAGCTGCGTGGTCCGGGAAGCACGAATGCGGATCCCGGTCACCGGGTCCAGCTCATGCAGACGCGGCAGCCCGGCTCGGGCAATGATCCGCGATGCAGTCGAGGCGCTCACCGCGAACCGCGCCGCCAACTCATCCCGACCGATCCGTTCGAGCTGACGCGTCGCGATCAGCTCGCCCACGACCGAAGCGGGCGTCGCGGCGGGTGATTGGCGCGGCCGCGATGAGCGATCGATCAAGCCCGCGACACCCAGGCTTCGGAACCGGGAAACCCACCGATGAGCGCACTGCCGGGAGACGCCGAGCTCTTTGGCGACATGAGAGATCGGGCGGCCCTGCAGCACCCGTTGAACCAGGATCATCCGACCGGCAGGCGCCAGCCTCGCATTACGGTGGACCACGAGAAGGCCTTCCTCTTCGAAGTGTCTAGACACCACTCAGAATGAAGGCCTTCTCTTCAGCCTTGTGTCACCAACGTCCTGACCGGGTACACCTAGCGGCGCTCGATGACCTGCGCGAGCTCGCCGATGAAGCTCGCGAAGTCGTCGCCGACTCGCACGAGCTCGCCGACCTCGCGGCGCGAGGCGAAGACGTCGACGAACTGGTCGAACAGGGGCTGGAATCGCGCCCGGCCCTCGGGGCTGAACGCGATGAGAGCCACGACCGAGACCCGGGCATCCCCCCACGCGACGGGGGTGGGGCACAGCGCGAGGGCGATCGCGGTGCGCGCGGCCGAGAGGCCCATGGCGTGGGGCATCGCGAGGGTCTCGCTGAAGGCGGTCGACGACATGCGCTCGCGCTCGAGGGCGCCCTCGACGTAGCGGTCGTCGACGATGCCCGCGGCCACGAGCGATGCCCCGAGCCCGCGGATGATCGACTCGGGGTCGTCGCCCGGGGGCTCGGCGAAGAAGAGCTCGGCGTCGAAGTACTCCAGCAGCTCGTCGGTGATCCGCTGGCGGCGCCGCTGCCGTCGCACGCGCGAGATCGCCTGGCGGATCGCGTCGATGTCGTCGTCGGTGAGGAAGGGCTGCACGACGACGACGCCCTCGCGCAGCGCGGGGGAGGGGATGGTCGAGATCACGAGGTCGCTCGTGAGCTCGCGCGGGTCGACGTCGGTGCGCGTGACGACGAACTCGATCGACAGGTCGGCCCCGAGCTCGCGCTCGATGCGCCTGCGCAGGATCGCGTGCAGGTCGTAGTAGCTCGGGCAGATGATCGTGCCGGTCACGCGCTCCTCGCGGCGGGCGACGCGCTCGAGGTGCGAGCCGAGGTGCAGCGCGATGTACGAGATCTCGTCGTCGTCGACCGTGATGCCGCGCTCGCGCTGCACGATCGAGGCGATGAAGACGGCGATATCGAAGATGAGCGGGTACGAGCTCTTGATCGAGCGCGCGAGCGGGTTCCGCGAGCGCGCGTCCTCCCGAGCGCGCGTCACGAGGTTGCCGAGGTGCAGGGCGAGCCGCGCGATGAACGCGTCGTCGCGGAAGTCGACGAGGTACTCCTCCGCCACGAGGTCGACGATGCGGCGCACGGTCTCGAGGTCGGCCTCGTCGACGTGCGGCGCGCCCTCGGAGCCCGCGCCCGGCGCGATCACGCGCGTCGTGAGCAGCCGTGCGAGGTACTCGACGTCGGCCTCGGTGACGACGATGTCGAAGTGGTCGGGGATGAGCCGGTGCAGGGCCGCGTTGATGGGAGCCGCGTCGGTCGCGGACGTCGCCGAGGTCGCCGTCGGCGGCAGATGCAGCTCGCGCCGGGCGCGCTCGACCGCGATCGCGACGTGCAGGATCACCGCGTCGATCCCGTACTCGTTGATGAAGAAGCCATCGGCGTCGAGCGCCTGGATGAGCTCGGTCTTGAACGCCCCGAGCCCGTCGACTCCGAACTCGCTCTCGATCGCGTCGAGCTCGAGCACGCCCTGCGCGCTCTCGCTCTGGAGGAGGCGGCTGAGCAGGCGACGGCTCGCGGCCTCCGACCCGGCGAGCGCGATCGTGCTGCCGCGTCGGGTAAGGGATGCCCCGCTCTCCTCCGCGAGCGCCTTCACCTTGCGCAGGTCGGCCTCGAGGGTCGAGTCGCTCACGTAGAGGCTCTCGGCCAGTGCGTACGCGTCGAGGCCCGCGTCGGCGTCGGTCAGCCGCCGCACGAGGTGGTGCACGCGCGCCTGCGGGGTCTCGATCGTGGTGCCGCGACCGCGGCCCGCGGCGAGGAACTCCGCGTAGGCCTCTCTGTTGAGGCGGTAGCCGGAGGTCGACGCGGTCACGATGACGAGCGGGTGCGCGGCGGTCTTCGCGGCGGCGACGTAGCTGCGCACCGACCGCGTCGTGACGCCGAGGCGCTCCGCGAGCTCGGTGGCGGTCACCCAGTCGTCGGCGTGCAGCAGGAGCTCGAGCATCCGCTCGTACTTGTCGGCCATGTCCGGCTCACTGTAGACCAGCGCGTCGGACGCGCCAGGCGCGGCGGCGGTCGCGGCGGCGCGGATGCTCGGCGCGCCTTCCGCAGGGGTGGGAAGGAAGTCTGCTGGAGGCGCGGCCGCTCGCGGGCGAGCATGAGTACGTTCCGCACACGATCGCGAGGAGGCGCTCATGACCCGCACGGTCGCCGTCGTCTGCGGTTCGGGCGTCTCGAGCACCTTCCTCGCCCGCGGGATCCGCGGCGCGATCGCCGAGCGCTCGCTCGACTGGCGGGTCGAGCCCCTCTCGATGGGCGAACTGGCCGACCGCGCCGCCGACCTCGATCTCGTGATCCTCGGTCGCCACCTCGCCGGCAGCGCCGACTCGATCGCCTCGGCGCTCGAGGGTCGCGTGCCCGCCGTCGTCCTCGACGCCTTCGGCACCGGCCCCGAGGCCGTCGCGTCGGCCGTCTCGCACCTCATGGCTTCCCCTGCTGCCGCGTCCACTGGCGCCGCCCCCTCCACCGCCGCCCCCTCCGAAGGAGAGCACCATGGCTGACCGCACTCTCGTCGTCGCATCGGCCCACGGGCTCCACGCCCGCCCCGCCGCGCTGTTCGTGAAGTCGGTGACCGAGTCGGGCTGCGCGGTGCAGCTGAAGAAGGGCGAGCGCAGCGTCAACGCCGCGAGCATCCTCGGCGTCGTCTCGCTCGGCATCGAGCACGGCGACGAGGTGACCCTGACCGTCACGGGTGACGACGACGAGCACGTGCTCGCCGAGCTCGCCGCCTTCCTCGAGCAGGACCACGACGCGTGAGCGGCACCTCGACGCGCCCGAGCCTCATGCGCGGCGTCGGCATCGGCCGCGGCACCGCCGTCGGCCCCGTGCTGCGAATGCCCGACCCCGTGCCCGACCCGAGCGACCGGCCGAGCGCCCTCGCGCCGGCCGAG
>NZ_JAUSMI010000118.1 GCF_030645145.1 Microcella sp.
GGCCTGGCCGTTGAGCACGTGCTGGATCGTCTCCATCGCATCGCTCTTCGTGTGGCCGATGAGTCCGACGGGACCGCGCTTGATCCAGCCCGTCGCGTACACGCCCGGGACGACGGCGTTGTCATCGTCGAGCACGCGGCCCTCGTGGTTGGGGATGACGCCGTGGCGCTCGTCGAAGGGGATGCCGTCCAGCGGCGAGCCGAAGTACCCGACCGCGCGGTACACGGCCTGCACCTCGACCTCGCGGAACTCCCCCGTCCCGACGACGCCGCCGGCGCCATCCGGGCGCGTCCGCTCGTACCGGAATCCGACCACGCGACCGTCCTCGCCGAGCACCTCGACGGGCTTCGCGTAGAAGTGCAGGTGCAGACGTCGCGACGCCTGGCCGGTCTCGCGCGCGCGCCACTGCGTGAACACCTTGTCGATCACGAAGAGCTGCTTGTTCGACGCGATCGCCGCACGCGCGGCGTCGTCGTACTCGAAGTCCTCGTCGTGCACGATCATGTCGACGTCGCGCAGCTCGCCGAGCTCGCGCAGCTCGAGCGGCGTGAACTTCACCTGCATCGGTCCGCGACGGCCGAAGACGTGCACATCGGTCACGGGCGACGCCTCAAGCCCCGCGAGCACGTTGTCGGGGATCTCCGTCGGCAGTAGATCCTCCGGGTGCTTCGCGAGCACGCGGGCGACGTCGAGCGCGACGTTGCCGTTGCCGACGACCGCGACCGACTGCGCGGTGAGCGGCCACTCGCGCGGAACGTCGGGGTGCCCGTCGTACCAGCTGACGAAATCGGCGGCGCCGTACGAGCCCTCCAGATCGATGCCCGGGATGTCCAGCGAGGCATCCCGCACCGCCCCCGTCGCGAAGATCACGGCGTTGTAGTGCCGCTTGAGATCGTCGAGCGTGATGTCGGTGCCGTAGCGGACGTTGCCGAAGATGCGGATGTCGCCGGAGTCGAGCACGTCGCGCAGAGCGTTGATGATGCCCTTGATGCGCGGGTGGTCGGGCGCGACGCCGTAGCGGACGAGCCCGTACGGGGCGGGCAGCTGATCGAACAGGTCGATCGAGACCTCGAACGAGCGCTCGTGCTTGAGCAGGATGTCAGCGGCGTAGATGCCGGCGGGGCCTGCCCCGACGATGGCGAGCCTGAGCTTGGTCATGCGGGTGGTTCCGTTCCTCGATCGGCGGGGGTGGTGGGGGCTCGCGGCCCTACTTGCTGCGGTCGACGACCGCTTCGGCGAACTTCGTGAGCGCCTTCTTGACCGGCCCGTCGGGCAGCGGCGCGAGCGCGGCGACGGCGTCGTCGGCCCAGCGGCGGGCCTCGAGCAGGGTCTCCTCCGTCACGGGGTGACCGCGCAGCTCGGCGATGGCCGCGGCGAGCTCGGCCTCGTCGGTCGCGCGGTCCTCCGCGGAGGTCGCGTCGTCGTCGAGCTCGTCGACGTTGCGCTCGATGCGACCGAGGAGCTCGGCGGCGCCTGCGTCCGTCGCGGCCGCGCGGCGCAGGAAGAGCAGCGGGAGCGTCGCGACGCCGCTGCGCAGGTCGGTGCCCTGCGCCTTGCCCGTCTCGGCGTCGGCCTCGGCGAGGTCGATGACGTCGTCGATGAGCTGGAAGGCGACGCCGATCTTCTCGCCGAAGGCGACGACGGGCTCCTCGAACTCGGAAGGGGCATCCGAGAAGATCACGCCCATCTGCGCGGCGGCTGCGATGAGCGAGCCGGTCTTGTCGGCGAGCACCTGCAGGTAGTGCTCAATCGGGTCGTCGCTCGCGCGCGGCCCGAGCGTCTCGTGCAGCTGGCCGAGGCAGAGCCGCTCGAACGTGTCGGCCTGGAGCTTGATGGCGCCCTCGCCGAGACTCGCGACGAGCTTCGAGGCGCGGGCGAAGAGCAGGTCGCCGGTGAGGATCGCGACCGAGTTGCCCCACACGTGCTGCGCGGTCGGCACGCCTCGGCGCAGCTCCGCCTCATCCATGACGTCGTCGTGGTACAGCGAGGCGAGGTGCGTGATCTCGATGGCCTGCGCGGCCGTGATCACCGCGGGGGTGGCTCCGTCGCCGAGCTGGGCGGTGAGGAGCGTGAGCACGGGTCGGATGCGCTTGCCGCCCGCCTCGAGCAGGTAGCGGGACGTGACATCCGCCATGTCGTCGGCGAAGGCGACCTCTTTGAGAAGGCCCGCCTCGACGGTCTCGAGGCCCGACTCGATCGCGTCCGCGAAGCGGCGCTCCTCGCTCGAGGCGAAGAGCTTCTCGCCGAGCCCGAGCGAGGCGCTGAGCGTCTTGCTGCGGCGAGCGAGAGGAGTGCTCCAGGTCACGGTGTGCCGATCTGTCGGGGGGTCACTCGGCCGCGGCCGACGAGGTGGGGCGTCGGCGGGCGACGCGCTTCTTGGCGGCGGATGCCCGGATCGCGGCATCGATCGGCTTGCGACCGCGGTGCAGGGCCACGACCCCGACCGTGAGATTGCGGTAGGCGACGCGCGTGAAGCCCGCGGCGCGCATCCACTGGCAGAGGATGCCCTGCTCGGGCCAGTCCGCGATCGACTCGAACAGGTACCGGTAGGCGTCGGGGTTCGTGCTCGCGGCGCCCGCGATGAACGGCATGACCTTCTGCAGGTAGGCGAAGTAGCCGCGGCGGAGGATGCCGATGGGCGGGCGCGAGAACTCGCAGATGACGACGCGGCCGCCGGGCTTGAGCACGCGGTACATCTCGCTCAGGGCGAGCCGCGGGTCCTCCACGTTGCGAAGGCCGAAGCTGATCGTGACGGCGTCGAACTCGTCGTCGCCGAAGGGCAGCTTCTGCGCATCGCCCTCGACGAACTCGAGCTCGGGGTGGCGCTTGCGCCCCTCCTCGATCATGCCCGCGGAGAAGTCGAACGCGATCACCCGCGCACCCGACTTCGCGATCGCGGCCGAGCTCGTGCCCGTGCCGGCGGCGATGTCGAGGATGCGCTCGCCCGGCTGCGGGTCGATCGCGCGCACCGTGTGCAGTCGCCAGAGCGAGGCGTTGCCGACCGAGAGAACGGCGTTCGTGCGGTCGTAGCCGCGGGCGACGCCGTCGAACATCGCCGCGACCTCGCGCGACTTCTTGCTCAGATCGGCCCTCGTCACACGGTTCAGTCTAGTGAGTGGTCACTGCACGTTGCCCGCGAGCGGGCTGGGCGCCCGGGGTGCCGACGGTACGCTGGCGGACGTGCCCACCTCCGCGTCGTCGGGAGCCGCCCTCCGCGCGGTCTCCGAGCCCGTCGACGACGCGACCGCCCTGCTCGAGTACGCCTCGGCCGCGCATCCCCTCGTCGCCCTCCGGCGGGGCGACGGCATCGTCGGCATCGGCGAGATCGCGCGGCTCTCGTTCACCGGGCCCGACCGTCTCGCGCGCGCCGCGGCCGCCTGGCGCGAGCTCTCCGCCGCCGCGCGCGTCGATGACGCGGTGCACGAGCCGGGGTCGGGGCTCGTCGCCTTCGGCGCCTTCGCGTTCGCCGACACCTCCGCGGTCGAGAGCGTGCTCATCGTGCCCGAGATCGTGGTCGGGCGCCGCGGTCCCGTCAGCTGGGTGACGCGCATCACGACCGACGACGGCGGGCGCGACCTCGAGCTCGCCCCGCCCGTCGCGACGCGGGTCGGGGCCCGGCCCCGGGCGACGCTCGCGGCGGCATCCCTGTCGCGGCAGGAGTACGTGGAGCTCGTGCGCGACGCCGTCGCCCGGATCCGCTCGGGCGAGGTCGAGAAGGTCGTCATGGCGCGGGACGCGCGCGCGAGCATCCCCGCCGATGCCGACCGCCGGGCGCTGCTGCAGGAGCTCGCCGAGGCCTACCCCGACACGCTCACGTTCGCCGTCGACGGGCTCGTCGGCGCGAGCCCTGAGACCCTCGTGAGCGTGCACGCGCGTGAGGCGTCGGCGCGCGTGCTCGCCGGGTCGCGCGCGCGCGGCGCCGGGGCGATCGACGACGCCGCCGCCGCGACCGC
>NZ_JAUSMI010000123.1 GCF_030645145.1 Microcella sp.
CGACATCATGCTCGGCGGCAACGCCGAGTTCCTCGCCGTCACTGAGATGAACAACCGCGGACTCTCACCCGTCGACACGCCCGATGAGTATGAGGCCGAGTGGGATGCCGTGTTCAAGCGCGTTCAGGCGGAGGTCAAGCAGGAAGCCGAGAAGGTGATCGCTGCCGGTGGTCTGTACGTGCTCGGCACCGAGCGGCACGAGTCTCGCCGCATCGACAACCAGCTGCGCGGTCGCTCCGGCCGTCAGGGTGACCCGGGCGAGAGCCGCTTCTACCTCTCGCTGCAGGACGACCTCATGCGCCTGTTCAACGCGGGCGCCGCGGAGGCCCTCATGGGCCGCTCCAACGTTCCGGACGACCTCGCGATCGAGTCGAAGGTCGTCAGCCGCGCCATCCGCTCGGCGCAGTCCCAGGTCGAGTCGCGCAACGCCGAGATCCGCAAGAACGTCCTCAAGTACGACGACGTGCTCAACCGCCAGCGCGAGGCGATCTACACCGACCGGCGCCACATCCTCGAGGGAGACGACCTGCAGGACCGCGTGCAGACGTTCATCGAGTCGGTCATCACCGAGGTCGTCGACTCCCACACCGCCGCCGGGCACTCCGACGACTGGGATCTCGACCAGCTCTGGACCGAGCTCAAGACGCTCTACCCCGTCTCGCTCACGATCGACGAGGTCATCAGCGAGGCCGGGCCGAAGCTCACGAGCGCGTTCCTCGTGCGCGAGCTCGTCTCCGACGCGAAGCTCGCCTACGCCCAGCGCGAGGAGAGCCTGGGGCGCACCGCCACCCGAGAGCTCGAGCGCCGCGTCGTCCTCAGCGTGATCGATCGCCGCTGGCGCGACCACCTCTACGAGATGGACTACCTGAAGGACGGCATCGGCCTGCGCGCGATGGCGCAGCGCGACCCGCTCGTGGAGTACCAGCGCGAGGGCTTCGCCCTGTTCCAGTCGATGATGGGTCAGATCCGCGAGGACGCCGTCGGCTTCCTGTTCAACCTCGAGGTCGAGGTCACGGGGGGCAAGGGCACGGCGCAGGTCACGGCCAAGGGACTCAACGCCCCGCAGACGCCGCAGAACCTCAGCTACACGGCGCCGAGCGCGGACGGCGACGTCGAGGTCCGCAACCAGCGCGGCCAGCTCCAGCAGGCCGAGACCGCGAAGGCGCGCGAGGCGGCCCCGGCTGCGACGACCGCCGCCCCCATCGCTCCCGCGGCTGCCCGTGGCGCCGCTCCGGCGCGACCCGCGGCCGGCGGAGTCGGCGCGTTCGGTCAGCGCACCGAGGGCGATGCTCCGGCGCCGGCCAACCGCGCCCAGCGCCGCTCGCAGGGCAAGGGCAAGTAGTCCGGCCGGTCGCGCGCTCCCGCTCCTCCGTCAGCGGAGGTCGGAGCGCGCGACCGCGACCGACGTCGAGACGAGCAGCGCCGAGAGCACGACGAACACCGCGCCCGATCCGGCGATCGCCGTGGCCGCTCCGACCGCGACCGGGATGACCGACTGACCCAGCCGATTGCCGGTCAGCCGCGCGGCGAGCGCGGTGGCGCGCAGCCGCTCGGGCGCCGAGCGCGACACCCACGCCATCGTCACCGGCTGACCGAGCCCGAGGACGAGGCCGATGATGGCCATGAGCGCTACAGTCGTCCAGTCGGGCGACTCCGGCGCCATGAGCAGCAGAGCAGTCGCTCCGATCCCGCAGGCTCCGACGAGGAGCGGCTTCCGACCGATGCGGCGAACGAGCGGCGCGATGCCGACCCGCACGGCGAACGACAGCCCCGCCCGAACGGCGAGCAGGATGCTCACGAACGCGACCGACCAGCCGCGCTCCGCGCCGATCGCCGGCAGGTACACCGTGAGCACGTCGGTCGCCGTGAGCACGATCGCGCTCGCCCACAGCGCCTTGCCCATGTGCGGCGCGCGCAGGACGGTGCCGATGCCCTCGGGCCGAGCCGGTTCCGACTCTGCCGCCCGCGCCGAGCGGGAGCCGCCGGGGTGATGCGGCAGTCGCGTGGCGGCGACGGCGGCGGCGACGCACAGCGTGGCGGCGAGCACGAAGGTCGGCGCCGTGCCGTAGCGATCGTCCGCGGCGGCGAGGTCGAGCGCGATCATGAGCTCGGCGAGACCGCCGGCGACGAGCGGCCCGAGCATCTGGCCGAGCGAAATGGTGGCTCCGAAGAGGCCGAATCGAGCATCCGCCCCCTCGGAGGGGCCCGCATGGGCGACGACAGCCTGCAGACCGACGACGGCGAAGATCAGGCCGAGCCCCAGCAGCGCGTGCGCCGCGATGAGCTGGGGGATCGAGGCGACGAGCGCGTGAGCGGCCGCCGCTCCGCCCATGAGGGCGATGCCGCCGATCGTCGTCGCGCGGGCGCCGCGCCGGTCGACGTGGCGGCCGATCGGGATCGCGATGAGGATCGACAGCGCCCCGAATCCGAACGCGAGAAGACCGAGCTGCTCGACCGAGGCGTCGAGGCCGAGAGCACGGTACGAGGCCATGGGGCGCGTGGCGTGCTGGGCGAACTGCACGAGCAGCGCGACGGCGAGCGCAAGGACGAGCGTGGGGCGCGCCGCCATGGGGCCTCTCGATCGTCGTCGCCGGAGCGTCGTGGCGCTCCTGCGCGAGCAGTTGAGACACCGTCTTGATCTGACGGTAGACGGCGTGCATAGCGCCGTCAAGGAGCAGAGAGGGCGCGACCCGCTACAGGACGTGGATGGCGCTCGCCCGCCAGCGGCGGTCGAGCCCTTCGAGCCGCACGGCGACGGCGCGCGACCGGGCGCGGGAGTTGACCACGACGACAGCCTCGATGATGCCGTCGCGGGGCTCGCAGATGATCGTGGAGCCGAGGGCGAACGCGGGGCGAACGGCAGGGCGGCCGCGAGCGGCGCGGGCGCGCGCGGAGATGACCTGGCGCTTGAGCAGGCCCGAGTACACGTCGTCGGTGACCCAGCGGGCGATCTGCTCGAGCTCGCGCGCGCCGGCGAGGATCTCGATGACGCAGCGCGTCAGGTTCTCGACGAGGGGCCGCGGATCGGGCAGGTCTGCCGTCGACGTCGGCTGGTAGTCGAAGAACTCCTCGTGCGCGATGCGGGCGTGGATGGTGCGGCCGGATCGCGTGCGAGCGCGAGGGGTGGCGGCCTGGTCGAGCTCCGCTTCGACGACGGGGGACTCTGCGGGTGCGGCGGCAGGGCTCATTCCGACTCCTCTTCTCCGAGGGATCCAGGGTGCCGCTCGCGGTGCGGGTGGCAGACCGTTGCGTTCACCCCCGTTCGGGGGGCGGGGATACTCAAGCAGAATGATTTCTCAGTGTCCAGGGGGTGGCGCGAACTGTGGAGAACGGTGTCGCGACCGTCGGAGGGCGTCACTACCGTCGCCCGCATGCGCTGGGACCACCTCTTCGACGACCTCGCCGGGCAGCTCGAGCACGAGCTGCGCGCGGAGGAGGCCGACCTGCAGCACGAGGAGGAGCGACTCCGGCTGGGGCGGCTGACGATCCGCGATCGGATCGCGGCGCTGCAGCGCTCGTCCGATCCCGCTGCCCGGCGCGTCCGCTATCGGTCGCGCTCGGGGGAGGTCCACACCCTGCGACCTCTGACCGTCGGCCGCGACTGGATGGCCGGCGACCTGGACGATCGTCCGGGCATCCAGGGTGTCGTCCCGTTCTCGGCGATCGAGGCTCTGCTCATCGATCGCGGTCATGTGGCCGACTCGCTCACGGCCGGCCCGGAGGGTCCCGTGCTCGCCGCTCGGCTCGGCATCGCTTTCCTCCTGCGCGATCTGTGCCGACGCCGGACGCCGCTCACGGTCGAGACGACGAGCGCGACGGTGACGGGCACCATCGATCGTGTGGGGCGCGACCACCTCGACGTCGCCGTCCACGAGCTCGAGACGCCTCGCCGTGAGAGCGCCGTCGACCACATCCGCGTGATCGCGCTCGATCAGGTGCTCGTGCTGCGCCTCTGATCGGGGAAGATCTCCGCCACGTCGGCGTACTCCGCCTCGTGCCAGAGCGCCAGGCGCCGGCTCTCGTCGTACTTGTCGGCAATGAACGACTCGAGCACCGCGTGCTCGACCCGCCACTGCCCGATCGACCCGAGGCGGATCGCCGGCAGCTCGCCCGAGCGCACGAGGGCGAGCACTTCGGCGGCGGTGAGACTGAGCACCTCGGCCACGTCGGTGAGGGTCAGGAACCGCCCCATCGCGTCGGCGGTCGGTTCTGGCATGCTCCGATCTTCGCACCACCCCCTCGACGCGCGCAGGAGTGTGGATAACTGCGCTCGACAGCCGCGGGCATTGCTCATCATCGTTCGCGTCCGCCCGGGCGGTGCTCGCGCCGACCGACCCGCCTCCCCCCGCCGAGGAGTCCCATGAGCCAGCGCGATCGCGACGACCGCCCCGCCCGACGGCGCGCGCCCGATCCGCGCCTCCTCATCGGTCTCGCGCTGGTCGCGGCCTCGATCGCGGGAGTCGTGGGGATCGTCGCCGCGAACGACGACGGAGTCGAGGTCTACGCGGCCCCGCGACTGCTCACGGCCGGCGAGCTGATCACCGCGGAGGATCTCGAGCTGCGACGGGTGTCGCTGGGCGCCGGCGCGTCGACCTACCTCGCGGCCGACGCTCTCCCGGAGGCGGGCGTGGTCGTCGCCCGCACGATCGGCGAGGGCGAGCTCATCCCCTCCGCGGCCATCGGCGACGAGCGCGGACCATCGACGACCACGATCGTCGTCGCCCTCACGACTCCGCTCGGGGCCACGGTCCGCTCGGGCGATCAGCTCGATGTGTGGGCGTCGCCGCAGGAGGAGGCGGGTCGCTTCGGCGCTCCTGTCGTGATCAGCTCGGGCGCGCAGCTCGTGCGCGAGGTCGCCGACGAGGGGCTCGTCGCGGGAGCCCAGGCCGCGCGCGTCGAGCTGCTGGTCCCGCGACGCGATGTCGCGCGCATCCTCGACGCGCTCGCGAACGGCGATGCCCTCGCGGCCGTGCCCGTCTCGCTCGCCGTGAGCCGCTGACATGCGCGTCGCTCTCGCCGTTCCCGGTCCGCTCTCCGACGCGGTCGAGCTCGAGCTCCTGCGCGCCGGCCACCGCATCGCGTGGCGGGCCGCCGACCGCGAGGCGCTCCTGACCCTCCTCGGCGAGAGCGTGCCCGACGTCATCCTCGTCGCCGACGACCCGGCCGTCGCGACGACGGAGGTCGTCGGCGCATGCGACCTCCTCGGCGTGCGGACCTGTCTCGTGCGCGCCGACGATGCCGTATCCGCGACGGCGCGCCTTCTCGGCGTCCACGACATCCTCCGCGTCCTGCCGGGAGCTCCCATCGATCTGAGCGTGCTCGCGCCGCCCTTCGATGCGCTCGACGGCGGCATCGCCGACGCCGTGGGCGCGCATCCCGGGTTCGCGGGGAGCTCGCCGTCCTCAGCGCCCGCGGCCCCGATCTCTCCGGCGACGGATGCTCCGCCTCCCGCCGCGCCACCTGCGGCGAGCTCTGCGCCGGACGGAGGGCTGCACCCGCCCCACCG
>NZ_JAUSMI010000138.1 GCF_030645145.1 Microcella sp.
GATGCCCGTGGCCTTCCCCGGCGTCGCCGGACGTCTGCTGCTCCTCCCGATCGTCCTCGCCGGGCTGTGGACGGCGCGCGAGGGCATCTCGAACGTGTGGCCGTGGGGCGGCTTCGCGTGGGGGAGGCTCGCGATCTCGCAATCCGAGGGCCCGCTCGCGCACTGGGTCGCGTGGATCGGCATGTCCGGCCTGAGCTTCCTCCTCGCCCTCCTCGCCGCGGTCCTTGCGGCCGTCGCGATCGAGCGGCGCACGCCCGTCGCGTCGCGCGCCGTGCTCGTCTCGGGCCTCGCGGCGACGATGCTCGTCTGGCCGGCGTTCCCCACGGTCACGAGCGGCAGCGTGCGCGTCGGCGCGGTGCAGGGCAACTCCGAGACGGGGCTGTTCGCGCAGTACGAGCCGGGCGACATCCTGCAGGACCACCTCGACGCGACGCTGCCGCTCTACGAGCTCGACGAGCCGCTCGACGTCGTCGTGTGGCCCGAGAACGCCTCCGATCTCGACCCGCTGCGCTCGGACTACGCGTCAGCGGCGCTCGACTCGGTGTCGACCCGACTCGGAGCGCCGGTGGTGGTCGGCACCATCACCGCCGACGGCGATGAGACGTTCAACTCCGTCCTCCTGTGGCGGGAGGGCGAGGGCGCGGTCGACCAGTACGACAAGATCCATCCCGTGCCGTTCGCCGAGTACCTGCCCGAGCGCGAGTTCCTCTACCCGCTCGCCCCCGACCTCTTCGACCTCGTGCCGCGCGACTACTCGATCGGCCAGCGCGACAACGTGCTCGAGCTCGACGGCGTGATCGCGGGCGTCGCGATCTGCTACGACATCGTCGACGACGACCTCCTCGCGCGCATGATCGATGAGGACGCGAACGTGCTCTTCGCGCCGACCAACAACGCCGACTTCGGGCGCACCGATCAGAGCGTGCAGCAGCTCGCGATCGCCCGCCTGCGCGCGATCGAGTCCGGCCGCAGCGTCGTGCAGGCGTCGACGGTCGGCGCGAGCGCGATCATCGCGCCCGACGGCTCGACGATCGATGACCTGCCGCTCTTCACCGCGGGCGTCATGGTGCAGGAGGTGCCGCTGAGCGACGTCATCACGCCCGCGCACGCCCTCGGCCGCACGCTCGAGTGGTTCGTGTGCCTGCTCGCGGCCGGCGCCCTCGCGATCGCCGGGTTCGCCGCTCGACGCGCGAGCGCGCCGAGGAGGGACGCGTGACCGCCGATCGACCGCCGCTCGACCGGTTCGCGAGCGGCGCGAGCCGCTCGGGCGCGAGCCGCTCGGGCGCGAGCACGCTCATCGTGCTGCCGACGTACAACGAGGCCGAGAGCATCCGCGGCGTCCTCGCGCGCATCCGCGTCGCCGTGCCCGAGGCCGACGTCCTCATCGTCGACGACGCCTCACCGGACGGCACCGGCCGCATCGCCGACGAGCTCGCCGCTGACGACCCCGGCGTGCGCGTGCTCCACCGCCCGGGGAAGAACGGCCTCGGCTCGGCCTACCTCGCCGGCTTCGCCCGCGCCGCGCGGGAGGGCTACCGCTTCGTCGTCGAGATCGACGCCGACGGCTCACACGACCCCGCCGAGCTCCCGTCGATGATCGCCCTCGCCGACGCCGAGTCCGCCGACCTCGTGATCGGCTCGCGCTGGGTCCCCGGCGGCGCCATCGTGAACTGGCCGGGGGTGCGGCGGGCGATCTCCCGCGGCGGCAACCGCTACGCACGGGGGATGCTGCGCTCGCGCATCCAGGACCTCACGGCCGGATTCCGCGTCTACCGCACCGCCGCGCTCACGGGCCTCGACGGATCCGTGGTGTCGTCGCACGGCTACTGCTTCCAGGTCGAGCTCGCCTGGCGCATCGAGCGCCGCGGCGGTCGCGTGCTCGAGCACCCCATCGCCTTCGTCGAGCGCGCCACGGGCCGCTCGAAGATGCACGCGGGCATCGTGGGGGAGGCGCTGTGGCGCGTCACCGCGTGGGGAGTGGCGCTCCGGCTCGGCCGCGGACCTCTCCCGAGCGCCTGACGCCGATCGCGCTCAGGCCATCCGCGCGGTCGTCGTCATGAGGAGCTCGATCGCGCCGTCGACGTCGGACCGCTCGAGCACGACCTCGATGCCCGCGAACGCGGAGAGGTCGTCGACATGCGTGCCTCCGCACGGGATGCGCACCTCGCCGTCGGGCAGCGCGCACACCCACGTGCGTCGCGCGGTGATCGCGTCGTGGTCGCGCTCGATGCGCACGCGTCCGCCGCGCGACACCCAGTCGGCGAGCAGCGCGTTCGCCCGCGCCGCGACAGCGTCGAGGTCGTCGAGCCCGGCGGGCGCGAAGCCCTTCCGGCGCAGCGACTTGCCGATGCGGTAGGTGTCGATCGACCCGTGCTCGTGGATGCGCGAGGTCACGATCGCGAGCTGGTCGAACGCGGGATGCCCGAGCGCGTCGCGCGGCGTCTCCTTCGTCCACGAGTCCGCGAGCGCGCCGTCGAGCGCGAGCGAGGCGAGGTGGCAGGCCGTGTGCCCCGCGCAGAGCGCCGCGCGCAGTTCGGCGTCGGCGACGACCTCGACGCTCTCGCCCTCCGCCGGTGCCGCGCCGTCGACGAGGTGCGCGACGACGAAGGTCCAGCCCTCGGTGCCGGTGCGGACGGGCAGCTCGCGGCCGAGGTGCAGCGCGCCGTCGCGGATGCCGCCCATGACGGCCCGCTCGATCCGAGCCTCACCGGACGGGCCGCGCAGGACGCCGCGGTCGGAGGGCTGGTCGGGCCAGGCGGTGTCCACGGGGTGGAAGGCGGTCGTGTCGAGGATGACGGCGCTCAGCCCGTCATCGAGTGGCTCGACGTGGAGGACGGTGCCGGTCGAGACGGTCGCGCCGTCGGGGTAGCTGACGAGGGTGTCGTGCGAGGGGAGCGCCATGATGGTCGAGCCTAGGGGCTCGATTCGGGAGGCCGGCGCGGGCTAGGTGTACTCGGCAGTCACCTTGGTGACACTCGGCTGATGGGTGGGAGCCCGTCGA
>NZ_JAUSMI010000040.1 GCF_030645145.1 Microcella sp.
GGCGCCCGCGTTGAACAGGCGCATGAGGTCGTCCTGCAGCGAGAGGTAGAAGCGGCTCTCACCGGGGTCGCCCTGACGGCCCGAGCGACCGCGCAGCTGGTTGTCGATGCGGCGCGACTCGTGGCGCTCGGTGCCGAGCACGTAGAGGCCACCGGCGGCGATGACCTTCTCGGCCTCGACGGCGACCTGCTCCTTGACGCGGTCGAACACGGCGTCCCACTCCGCCTCGTACTCGTCGGGGGTGTCGATGGGGCTGAGCCCGCGCCCGTTCATCTCCGACACGGCGAGGAACTCGGCGTTGCCGCCGAGCATGATGTCGGTGCCGCGGCCCGCCATGTTCGTGGCGACGGTGACGGCGCCCACGCGGCCGGCCTGCGCGATGATCGCGGCCTCGCGCGCGTGGTTCTTGGCATTGAGCACCTCGTGGCGCACGCCGCGCTTGGCGAGCATGCGCGAGAGCAGCTCGCTCTTCTCGACGCTCGTCGTGCCGACGAGGACGGGCTGGCCCTTCTCGTGACGGCGGACGATGTCCTCCACGACCTGCTCGAACTTCGACTGCTCGTTCTTGTAGACGAGGTCGGGCTGGTCGATGCGCTGCATCGGCTTGTTCGTGGGGATCGCGACGACGCCGAGCTTGTAGGTGCTCATGAACTCGGCGGCCTCGGTCTCGGCCGTACCGGTCATGCCGGAGAGCTTCGAGTACAGGCGGAAGTAGTTCTGCAGCGTGACCGTGGCGAGGGTCTGGTTCTCGGCCTTGACCGTCACGCCCTCCTTGGCCTCGATCGCCTGGTGGATGCCCTCGTTGTAGCGGCGGCCGACCAGGATGCGGCCGGTGTGCTCGTCGACGATGAGGACCTCGCCGTTCATGACGACGTAGTCCTTGTCGCGCTTGAACAGGGCGGCGGCCTTGATCGCGTTGTTGAGGAAGGAGATGAGCGGGGTGTTCGCCGACTCGTAGAGGTTGTCGATGCCGAGGTAGTCCTCGACCTTCTCGATGCCGGGCTCGAGCACGCCGACGGTGCGCTTCTTCTCGTCGACCTCGAAGTCCTCGCCCGGGACGAGCCGGGTCGCGATGCGCGCGAACTCCTGGAACCAGCGGTTCGCCTCACCCGAGGACGGGCCGGAGATGATGAGCGGCGTGCGCGCCTCGTCGATGAGGATCGAGTCGACCTCGTCGACGATCGCGAAGAAGTGGCCGCGCTGCACCATGTCGCTCGACTGCCAGGCCATGTTGTCGCGCAGGTAGTCGAAGCCGAACTCGTTGTTCGTGCCGTAGGTGATGTCGGACGCGTACTGCTGACGGCGGACCTCGGGCGTCTGGCCGGAGAGGATGCAGCCCGTCGTCATGCCGAGGGCGCGGAAGATGCGGCCCATGAGCTCGGACTGGTAGCTCGCGAGGTAGTCGTTGACCGTGATGACGTGCACGCCGCGCGCCGGGATCGCGTTGAGGTACGCGGCGAGCGTCGCGACGAGGGTCTTGCCCTCACCGGTCTTCATCTCGGCGATGTTGCCGAGGTGCAGGGCGGCGCCGCCCATGAGCTGGACGTCGAAGTGGCGCATCCCGAGGGTCCGCTTCGCGGCCTCGCGCACCGCCGCGAAGGCCTCGGGCAGGAGATCGTCGAGGGACTCGCCGTTGCCGTAGCGCTCGCGCAGCTCGGCGGTCTCGTTCTTCAGCTCGTCATCGGTGAGGTCGGTGAAGTCGTCCTCGAGCTGGTTGATCGCGTCGGCGTACGCCTTCAGTCGACGGAGGATGCGGCCTTCGCCGACCCGGAGGACTCGCTCGAGAACATTCGCCACTTCGGTAACTCCACTCATCGAGCCCGCACGATCGGGGCCCTCAGGTCTCGGGGTCGCCGCACGGGATCGTTCCCGGGCATGCGGCGGCCCACCGCGAGGTGCGGCGGGCCCATGCTAGCAAGGTGCGCTCGACGGGTGCCGGGCGGCGGACGCGGGAGCGCCGGGTGCGCGACGTGCACGCACCCGGCGCTCCGGGCATCCCGCGCGAGGGGCGGCGGCGGCGCTCAGCCGCGACGGCGCGTCTTCGCCGGGGCCTCCTCCTCCGTCTCGAGGCCGATGACTCCGTAGTTCCAGCCGGTGCGCCGGTACACGACGCTCGGTCGGTCGGAGGCCGCATCGATGAAGAGGAAGAAGTCGTGGCCGACGAGCTCGAGCTGATCGACCGCCTCGTCGACCGTCATCGAGACCGCGGGGAAGACCTTCTCGCGCACGACGACGGGCGAGTACGACTCCTCGCCCTCCGCCGCGGGCTCCTCGACGATCGGGTGCTGGCCGGTCGCGACCTTCTCGATCATCTCGACGTCGGCCGGCGTGATGTCGACGACCCGGAAGCCGTCGGCCGAGGCCTCGCGCAGCGAGACCGGCCGATGCTGGCCGCGGTGCACCTTCTTCTTGTCCTTGGCCCGTCTCAGTCGTTCCAGGAGCTTGTCGATCGCGAGATCGAAGGCGACGTACTTGTCGCTGCCGGCCGATTCGGCCCGCACCACCGGGCCCGGCCCGACGAGGGTCATCTCCACACGG
This sequence comes from Microcella sp., assembly GCF_030645145.1. Taxonomy (GTDB): domain Bacteria; phylum Actinomycetota; class Actinomycetes; order Actinomycetales; family Microbacteriaceae; genus Microcella. The sequence goes on from NZ_JAUSMI010000040.1 coordinate 2,539, forward strand.
TCGTCTCCTGCGTGCCCGCCGGCCTTTTCGTGGTGTCGCGAGACCTTGATCTCGAGCGCGAGCGCACGATCGGCGAGGTGGGAGACCTTCTCCGCCTTCTCGGTGGCGTAGTCCCGGAACCTGTCGGTGATACCGATGTTCCGACCCGTGATGCTGATGTCCACGTCGACCTCCTTGACCGTTGAGCGTGCCGCCTGCGGTCAGGCGGTGATCACGCCTTCCATGACGACACGCTAGTCCTCTCCGCGCCCGATGTCACCGACGCCCCTGCCGTTCTCGCCTGCGCGACCTATGAAGGTGCTGACCGTCGTCGAGACGACCCCCGGCGCGGTCCACGGGATGGCCGACTCGCCCGCCCGCCGCGGCGTCGCGGCGATCGCGGCGCATCCCACGACCGCGGCGCCCGCTCGCGCGAGGGCGCGCGCCGCGGCGCGCAGGGT
>NZ_JAUSMI010000152.1 GCF_030645145.1 Microcella sp.
GAGCGCGGCGACCGCGCTCGCCGCGCGGAGCGGCGTCGCGCCGCAGGAGCGGCGGCGCGACCAGACGGCTCAGTGCGCGTCGGTCGCCGAGATCTCCGAGCGGTCGCCGCTCCACAGCGTGTGGAACGTGCCCTCCTGGTCGACGCGCTTGTACGTGTGCGCGCCGAAGAAATCGCGCTGGCCCTGCACGAGCGCGGCCGGCAGGCGGTCGGCCCGCAGCCCGTCGTAGTAAGAGAGGCTGGACGCGAACGTCGGGGTCGGGATGCCCGCGAGCGCGGCCCCCGAGACGACGCGCCGCCAGGCGGGCAGCGCGCCTCCGACCGCGTCGGCGAAGTACGGCGCCGTGACGAGCGCGACGAGCTCCGGGTCCTCCGCGTAGGCCTCGGTGATGCGGTTGAGGAACTGCGCGCGGATGATGCAGCCCGCGCGCCAGATCTTCGCGATCTCGCCCTTCTTGATGTCCCACGAGTACTGCTCGGCGCCCGCGACGATCGCGTCGAAGCCCTGGCTGTAGGCGATGATCTTCGAGGCGTAGAGCGCGCGGCGCACGTCCTCGACGAACGCGGCGCGGTCGGTGACCGACCACTCCTCGCTGCCGGCCGGCAGGCCGCGCGCGGCGAGGCGCTGCGCGGGCTTCGACGAGAGCGAGCGGGCGAACACGGCCTCCGCGATGCCCGACACGGGAACGCCGAGGTCGAGCGCCGACTGCACCGTCCACGCGCCGGTGCCCTTGGCGCCGGCCTGGTCGAGGATGACGTCGACGAGCGGCTTGCCGGTCGTCGCATCCACCTGGCGCAGCACCTCGGCGGTGATCTCGATGAGGTAGCTCTCGAGCTCGCCGGTGTTCCACTCGGCGAAGATCTCGGCGATCTCAGCCGGCTCGAGCCCGCCGACGCGGCGGAGCAGGTCGTAGCCCTCGGCGATGAGCTGCATATCGGCGTACTCGATGCCGTTGTGGATCATCTTGACGAAGTGTCCGGCGCCGTCAGTGCCGACGTGCGTCACGCACGGCTCGCCCTCGGCGACCGCGGCGATCGAGCGCAGGATCGGCCCGAGGGTCTGCCACGCCTCTGCCGAGCCGCCGGGCATGATCGAGGGGCCGTTGAGCGCGCCCTCCTCGCCGCCCGAGATGCCGGCGCCGACGAAGTTGATGCCCGTCGAGCGCACGGCGGCCTCGCGGCGGATGGTGTCGGTGAAGAGCGCGTTGCCGCCGTCGACGATGATGTCGCCCGGCTCGAAGACCTGGGTGAGCGCGTCGATGACGGCGTCGGTGCCGCGGCCGGCCTGCACCATGATGATCGCGGTGCGCGGCTTCTGCAGCGAGGCGGCGAACTCCTCGTAGGTCGAGGTCGCGATGAAGCCCGCCTCGGGGTGCTGCTCGATGAGCGTCGCGGTCTTCTCGTACGAGCGGTTGAAGATCGCCACGGTGTTGCCCTCGCGGCTGGCGAGGTTGCGGGCGAGGTTCGAACCCATCACGGCGAGTCCGACGACGCCGATGTTGGCCTGGGGCTGGGTCACGGGGTGCTCCTGGGGGTGGGGGCGCACGCGGCGCCGCGGTCACGGAGGTGGTGGCACGACCGCCTCCAGCCTATTCCCTGCGCACTCTGTCGTCGTCCGGCCCCGCGCCACGCCTACGGTGGACGCATGACCGCCCCCTCCCTCGTGCTCATGGGCGTCTCGGCGGCCGGCAAGACGGTCGTCGGGCGCGACGCCGCAGCCCGCGCGAGCGTGACCTTCCTCGACGCCGACGACCTGCACCCGGCCGCGAACGTGGCGAAGATGGCCGCGGGGCATCCGCTCGACGACGCCGACCGAGCCCCCTGGCTGGATGCCGTGGGCGCGGCCCTGCGCGACCACCGACCCTGCATCATGGCCTGCAGCGCTCTCAAGCGCTCCTACCGCGCTCGACTGCGCGAGCTCGCTCCGGAGACGCTCTTCGCCCTGCTCGACGTGCCCCGCCCCGTGCTCGAGCAGCGCCTCGCGAAGCGCGCGGGCCACTACATGCCGCCGAGCTTGCTCGACTCGCAGCTCGCGACGCTCGAGAGCCCCGGGCCGGGCGAGCTCGTCACGGTGCTCGATGGCGAGCTGAGCATCCCCGTTCTCGCCCAGCAGGTGGCCGACCGTCTCGCGGTGCCGCAGGGGCGCGATCTCGCGTAGACTGGGCCGCTGAACTTCGGCGAGGAAGAGCGCGAGCTCTTCGTGATCGACGCGGTGGGCAAGGCACTGGTCTTTCCTCACGCGCTTCTGCGTTCGAGTTGACACCCACGACCGGGTCCTGAGAGGCCCACCGACAATCAAGGAGTCCGGCATGTCCGAGAACACCCACCTCGCAGCGGAGGTGCGCTCGAGCTTCGGCAAGGGCGCCGCGCGCAAGATCCGTGCGACCAACAAGATCCCCGCCGTCATCTACGGCCACGGCACCGAGCCCCGCCACGTCACCCTGCCGGGTCACGAGACGGCTCTTCTGCTGCGCAAGAAGAACGTCGTGCTCACGCTCGACATCGAGGGCGACGAGCAGCTCGCGCTCGTCAAGGACGTGCAGAAGGACCCGGTGCGCCAGCTCATCGAGCACATCGACCTCATCGTCGTCCGCAAGGGCGAGAAGGTCGTCGTCGACGTCCCCGTGCACCTCGAGGGCGAGAGCTTCGCCGGCACCATCGCGATGCTCGAGCACACGACCCTCACGGTCGAGGCCGAGGCCACGCACATCCCCGAGAACTTCGTCGTCTCGATCGAGGGCCTCGAGGAGGGCACGCAGATCCACGCGGGCCAGGTCGAGCTCCCCAAGGGCACGACCCTCATCACCGACCCGGAGGCGCTCGTCGTCGTCGTGTCGACCCCGCAGCTCGACACGACCTCCGACGCCGACGGCACCGCCGATGAGGCGGCCGCGGGCGACGACGCCGAGGGCGCTGAGGGCGACGAGGCCGGCGAGGGCGCCGAGGGCGACTCCGCCGAGGCCGCCGAGTAGGCATCATCTTCGGATTCACGAGGCGTCAGGCACCTCCGGCTGTGGCCGACAACGTCTGGCTCGTAGCCGGGCTCGGGAACCCCGGGCCCGGCTACGCCGGCAATCGGCACAATGTCGGCCAGATGGCGCTCGACGAGCTCGCGCGGCGGCTCGGCGGGAAGTTCTCGCGCCACAGGTCGACGACGATGCTCGCCGAGGTGCGGCTGCGCCCCGGCGGCCCGAAGCTCGTGCTCGTCAAGCCGCTCAGCTACATGAACACCTCCGGCGGGCCCGTCTCGAGCGCCGCCAAGTACTTCGGGATCCCGCCCGAGCGCGTCGTCGTCCTGCACGACGACCTCGACCTGCCGTTCGAGTCGATCAAGCTCAAGGCCGACGGCGGCCACGGCGGCCAGAACGGCGTGCGCGACATCATCAAGGCGCTCGGCACGCAGGAGTTCCCGCGCGTCCGCATCGGCATCGGCCGGCCCCCCGGGCGACAGGATGCCGCCGACTACGTCCTCAAGGACTTCCCAGCCGCCGAGAAGGCGCGCCTGCCGTTCCTCCTCGACGACGCGGCCGACGCGGTCGAGCTGCTCGTCGAGCAGGGGCTGCTCGCGGCGCAGCAGAGGTTTCACGGCCCGCGCGCCTGAGCCGCGCCGCCACCCCGCCACCGTCAACCGCCCTGCGCAACCCCCAGCCGCCCGCGCGTACACTCACTCCAGTGAGTCTCGAGCGCTTGATCCCGGCCCTGTCGCGCGCCCGCACGCTTCAGGAGGCGCTCGAGGCCGCGAGGGTCTCGACCGATTTCTCGGTCGTCGAGGGCCTCCGCGCTCCGCTCGTGGCGAGCATCCTCGCCGCTCGTGATGCGCCGCAGTGCCTGCTCGCGATCACCGCGACCGGGCGCGAGTCCGAGGGCCTGATCGACGCGCTGCGCTGCCTGCTGCCCGACGCGACGATCCTCGACCTGCCGGCGTGGGAGACCCTGCCCCACGAGCGCCTGAGCCCGAGCGCCGAGACCGTCGGCCGCCGCATCCGCACCCTGCGGGCGCTCGCGCAGTGGGCGGATGCCCCCACCGGCCACCTGATCGTCGTCGCCTCCGTGCGCGCGGCGCTCCAGCCCCTGCCCACGGGTCTCACGAGCATCGAGCCCGTCGTCCTCGCCGCGGGCGAGCGCGGGCACGAGCTCGCCCCGACGGTCGAGCGGCTCATCGACCTCGCCTACGCGCGCGTCGACATGGTCACGCGCCGCGGCGAGTTCGCGGTGCGCGGCGGCATCCTCGACGTGTTCCCCGCGGTCGCCGAGCACCCCGTCCGCGTCGAGTTCTTCGGCGACGAGGTCGAGCAGCTGCGCGAGTTCTCGGTCGCCGACCAGCGCTCGCTGCCCGAGGTCGTCGAGCGCATCGAGCTGCCGCCGACGCGCGAGCTGCTGCTCACCGAGAGCGTCAGGCAGCGGGCGCGCGAGATGCAGCACGAGTTCCCGAGCCTCGCGCAGATGCTCGCCAAGATTGGCGAGGGCATCCCCGTCGAGGGCATGGAGAGCCTCGCCCCCGCGCTCGTCGACGAGCTCGTGCCCCTCACGCACTACCTCCCGGCCCGTGCGTCTGTCGCCGTCCTGAGCCCCGAGCGCGTCGCGAGCCGGGCCACGACGCTCGTCGAGACGAACCGCGAGTTCCTGTCGGCGGCATGGCACGCGGCCACGGCCGGAGCCGAGGCGCCCATCGACCTCGACGCGGGCGACTTCCTCACCGTGAACGGCTTGCGCGCGGCATCCGGCGACCGCCCCTGGTACACGATCAGCGCGTTCGACGCCGACGACCCGGATGTCCTGCGCATCGACGCGACCGAGCCGCCGAGCTTCGCCGGCATCGCCGGGGGAGCCGTCGACCACGTCGTCGATCGCGTGCGCGACGGCTGGGCCATGGTCGTCGTCGCGGGCGGTGCGGGCCTGCTCGAGCGCGCGAGCGACGTGCTCTCCGAGCAGCAGGTCGCCGCGCGCATCGTCGACGAGCTGCCCGACCCGCTCGAGCCCGGCGTCGTGCACCTCGTACGCGGCAGCGTCGAGCACGGCTTCGAGCTGCCCGAGCTCAGGATCGGCCTGCTGAGCGAGACCGAGTTCTACGGCCGCGCCGTCGGTTACGACTCGCGCCAGCCGAAGAAGCTCGCGAGCCGCCGCAAGAACGTCGTCGACCCGCTGCAGCTCAAGACCGGCGACTTCGTCGTCCACGCGACGCACGGCATCGGGCGCTTCCTCGAGCTCGTGCAGCGCGAGGTGTCGACGGGCGGCGGCCGCAGCGCGGTCAAGAGCACGCGCGAGTTCCTCCTCATCGAGTACGCGCCCTCCAAGCGCGGCTACCCGGGCGACAAGCTCTACGTGCCGACCGACCAGCTCGACCTGCTCACGCGGTACGTCGGCGGCGAGGCGCCCGCGCTCAGCAAGATGGGCGGCAGCGACTGGGCGGCGGCGAAGGGCAAGGCGCGCAAGGCCGTCCGCGACATCGCCGTCGAGCTCGTCAAGCTCTACTCGGCGCGCATGTCGAGCCGCGGGCACGCCTTCGCGCCCGACACCCCGTGGCAGCGCGAGCTCGAGGAGGCGTTTCCGTACGCCGAGACGCCCGACCAGCTCACGACCATCGACGAGGTCAAGCGAGACATGGAGTCGCCCATCCCGATGGATCGCCTCCTCGCGGGCGACGTCGGCTACGGCAAGACCGAGGTCGCCGTGCGCGCCGCGTTCAAGGCCGTGCAGGGCGGCAAGCAGGTCGCGATGATCGTGCCGACGACGCTGCTCGTGAAGCAGCACATGGAGACCTTCGCCGACCGCTTCGCCGGCTTCCCGGTGCACGTGCGGGCACTCAGCCGGTTCCAGAGCGACAAGGAGGCGAGGGAGACGATCGAGGGGCTCGCCCGCGGGACGGTCGATGTCGTCCTCGGCACCCACCGCATCCTGAGCCAGGGCGTGACGTTCAAGGACCTCGGCCTCGTGATCATCGACGAGGAGCAGCGCTTCGGCGTCGAGCACAAGGACGCGCTCAAGAAGCTCAAGACGAACGTCGACGTGCTCGCGATGTCGGCCACGCCGATCCCGCGCACCCTCGAGATGGCCGTGACGGGCATCCGTGAGATGTCGACCCTCGCGACGCCCCCGGAGGACCGCCACCCGATCCTGACCTTCGTCGGCCCGTACAGCGACAAGCAGGTCGCCGCCGCGATCCACCGCGAGCTGCTGCGCGAAGGGCAGGTGTTCTACGTGCACAACCGCGTCTCGAGCATCCAGCGCGTCGCGAGCCATCTCGCCGAGCTCGTCCCCGAGGCCCGCATCGCCGTCGCGCACGGGCAGATGAGCGAGTCGCTCCTCGAGCAGGTCATGGTCGACTTCTGGGAGCGCCGCTTCGACGTGCTCGTCTCGACGACCATCATCGAGACCGGCCTCGACGTCGCGAACGCCAACACGCTCATCATCGACCGGGCCGACAAGTACGGGCTGTCGCAGATGCACCAGCTGCGGGGGCGCGTCGGTCGCGGCCGCGAGCGCGCGTACGCGTACTTCCTCTACGACGAGCTCAAGCCGCTCACCGACACCGCGAACGACCGCCTGCAGACCCTCGCCGCGAACACCGACCTCGGCGGCGGCATGCAGATCGCGATGAAGGATCTCGAGATCCGCGGCGCCGGCAACCTCCTCGGCGCCGAGCAGGCCGGCCACATCGCGGGCGTCGGCTTCGACCTCTACCTGCGCATGATCGGCGAGGCCGTGAGCGCGTTCCGCGGTGACGCGGCCGACGAGCAGACCGAGCTGCGGCTCGAGCTGCCGGTCGACGCGCACATCCCCGAGGAGTTCATCGAATCCGAGCGCCTGCGTCTCGAGGCGTACCAGAAGCTCTCGGCGGCGGCGGGCCCCGCGAGCCCCGATGAGGCGCTGGATGCCGTGCTCGACGAGCTCACCGACCGCTACGGCGACCCGCCGAAGCCGGTGCTCGCGCTCCTCGCCGTGTCGCGCCTGCGCCGCCAGGCCCAGGCGCTCGGACTCAGCGACGTCGTCGTCATGGGCTCCAACCTGCGCCTCGTCGGGAAGGAGCTCCCCGATTCCCGGCAGCTGCGCCTGCAGCGCATGTACCCGGGCTCGAAGTACTTCGCGCAGCAGAAGGTCGCGACGATGCCGCTGCCGAAGGATGCGAGCGACGACGACCTCATCGCCTGGGTCGGCTCGGCGCTCACGAACCTCTACGCGACTGAGCCCGCGCCGTCGACATCGTCGTCCTGAGCGACGTCTGAGCGATCAGCGGGCTCGCTGAGCGACACCGCCGCGAGCGCCGGCGGGAACCGCCGCGACCCCGGCACCCGGTGCACGTCGTACACGGCGACGGGCACGAGCACGAGCGTGCGTAGGTCGAGCAGCGCGTGCAGCACGATCGCCACGATGATGCTGCCGCTCAGCACGTAGGCCGCGGTCAGCAGGAGCCCGACGACGAGCGTGCCGACGACGCCCGGCACCCCCTGATAGGCGTGCAGAGCGGCGAACAGCAGCACTGCGAGTCCGAACGCGCTGAGCGGCTCGTCCGTCACGACGAACAGCAGGGCAGGCAGGCAGAGCCGGAACAGCAGCTCCTCGACCACTCCCGCATTGACCGCGAGCGCCGACGCCCAGCCGAGCTCGGGCCTGTTGCGGGGCAGCAGCGCGGCGATGTCGCCGATCATCACGACGCCGCCCTCGCGGCGGGCGGAGCGCACGCCCACGATCGTGAGCGCCACGGCGAGGGCGACGGCGAGCGCGAGGACGAGGATCCCGACCGGACCCTGGAACCAGCCGACGACCGCCGCGACCCAACCGACCGATCGGGCCGCCTCGAGAACCGACCCCGTGAGCGGATGCACGACCACGGCCAGCGCGATCGCCGAGCCGCCGAACAGGAGCATCGACTCGATCAGCCAGCGCCGCATCATCGCCTGGCGCTTCGCCGTCGAGCGGTAGCGGCGGAAGCGCGAGTACTCGCGGCGGTCCTTGCGGATCGCCCGCCAGATCAGGAGCGCGACGAGCCCGAGCGCGACCGAGACCGCGATGCCGCGGCTGAGCGGGTCGTCGGGGGTGAGCACGGGGCCATCCTCGCAGTGCCACCTTCGCGGCGGCGGAGGAGCCACGGGCGGATCAGCGACGGGCGGATGATCGCCTGGCGGATGATCGGCTCGCGAGCGGTCGCCTCCCAGACAGCGGTGCCAGCATGAGCCGACCGCGCGCCACGGCACCCTGCACGCCGCGCACTGCACGCCGCCCGCGTCCCCGCACGAAGGAGCGACCCCTGAGCACTGCCGACGTCGGACTCCGCTCCTCGCGCGGCCCGATCCTGCTCTCGCTCATGGTCACCACGGGCCTCGTCGCGATCGACGCGACCATCCTCGCGACCGCCGTGCCGACGCTCGTCGACGAGCTCGGCGGGTTCGAGCAGTTCCCGTGGCTGTTCTCGATCTACCTGCTCGCCCAGGCCGTCTCGGTGCCGATCTACGCCAAGCTCAGCGACGTCGTCGGGCGCAAGCCGATCATCCTCACCGGCATCGGGCTGTTCCTCGTCGGGTCGATCCTGTGCGGCCTCGCCTGGAGCATGCCGGCCCTCATCGCCTTCCGCGCCGTGCAGGGCCTCGGCGCCGGCGCGGTCGGCCCGATGTCGATCACGATCGCGGGCGACATCTACTCCGTCGCCGAGCGCGCCAAGGTGCAGGGCTACATCGCGAGCGTGTGGGGGGCATCCGCCGTCATCGGGCCCCTGCTGGGCGGCCTGTTCGCCGAGCTCGACGCGTGGCGCTGGATCTTCTTCGTCAACATCCCGCTGTGTCTTCTTGCGGGGTGGATGCTCATCCGCCACCTGCACGAGAACGTCGAGCGCCGCACGCACCGGGTCGACTACCTCGGCGCGGTGCTGCTCACCGCCGCACTCGCGCTGCTCCTCGTCGGAGTGCTCGAGGGCGGCCAGGCCTGGGAGTGGCTCTCGTGGCAGAGCGCGGTCGCGTTCGGCGGCGGGGGAGCGCTGCTCATCGCGTTCGGGCTCGCCGAGCGACGGGCGGCCGAGCCGATCCTGCCGATGTGGGTGTTCTCACGGCGGCTGCTGCTGACGACGACGCTCGTGTCGACCGGCGTCGGCGCGGTGCTGTTCGGGCTCACCTCGTACGTGCCGACCTACCTCGAGGGGTCGATCGGGGTCTCGCCGCTCATCGCGGGCCTCGCGCTCGGCGCCCTCACGATCGGCTGGCCGATCTCGGCCGCCCAGTCGGGGCGGCTCTACCTCACGCTCGGGTTCAAGCGCACCGTGCTCATCGGCATGGTGCTCGTGATCGCCGGGCCGGCCGTGCTCGCGGCATCGGCCGCCGCGCCCTCGGTCGCCGTCGTCGCGCTCGCGTGCTTCATCAGCGGGCTCGGGATGGGACTCGTCGCGACGCCCTCGCTCATCGCCGCGCAGTCGAGCGTGCCGTGGAACGAGCGCGGCGTCGTCACCGGCACCAACCTCTTCGCCCGCTCGATCGGCAGCGCCGTCGGCGTCGCGATCTTCGGCGCGATCGCGAATGGCATCATCGGCCGCGAGGGCGTTCCGGCAGCGGAGGGCGTGAGCTCCGAGGCGATCATCGCGGCCTCGGCGGCGGTGTTCGCCGCGACCCTCGTCGCCGCCGTCGTGACTCTCGTCGCGGCGTCGACGATGCCGCGCACTCCCGCGCCGCGCGGCGACGAGGCG
>NZ_JAUSMI010000163.1 GCF_030645145.1 Microcella sp.
CCGCGTCGGCGCCCTCCTCGACCCACGCCGACTGCACGCGCAGCACGCCCGCGGCGCGATCGCTCTTGAGGTCGATGCGCCCCGGCAGCGCGTCGTCGACGAGCACGGGCAGCGAGTAGTAGCCGTAGAGGCGCTTGGGCGCGGGCGTGTAGATCTCGATCCGGTAGTGGAAGCCGAACATCCGCAGCGCCCGATCGCGGTTCCACACCACGGGGTCGAAGGGCGACAGCAGCGCCGTCGCCTCGATGCGACGGGGGATGCGCGTGCCCGGCACCCAGAACGCCGGCAGCGGCCTGCCGCCCCGCTCCCACCCCTCGACCGCGACCTGCTCGATGGCGCCGGCCTCCACGAGCTCGCGGAGCGCGACCTGCGTCGGCGCGATCTTCAGCCGGTGGTAGTCGGCGATGTCGCCGACGGTGCCGACGCCGAGGGCGCGCACGCCGCGCAGCACGAGCTCGCGCACCGCGTCGGCCTTGGGCACGGCGACCTCGTGCAGCTCGGCGAGGCCCACATGCTCGGGCAGCGCGTAGACGCGCGAGAAGCCGCGGCGCCCGCCGCTCACGACGTCGCCGAAGGCGAAGAGGTACTCGAGCCCGTTCTTGACGTCCGACCAGCCCCACCAGGGGCCGCGGCGCGCGGTCGCGTCGTGCTCGACCTCCGCGACGGTGAGCGGGCCCTTCTCGGCGAGCTCGGCGCGCAGCCGCGCCATGAGCGCGGCGTTCTCGCCGACCCACGGCACCTTCCGCGTGAATCGCTCGCGCAGCTCGCCGCGCTTCCAGTGCCAGAGCGGCCAGTCCTCCCGCCGGACGATCGCCGCCTCGTGCGCCCAGTACTCGGTGTAGCGGCCGCCACGTGCGAAGAGCAGCCCGTCGAGGGCGGCCCGGTCGTACGCGCCGAGCCGCGCGAACAGGGGCAGGTAGTGCGAGCGCGCGAACACCGAGACCGAGTCGAGCTGCAGCACCTGCAGCCGGTCGACCGCGGCGGTGAGCTGCCGCGACCCGACGGCGGGCGGATGCGCGCGGTCGAAGCCCTGCGCGGCGAGCGCGAGGCGGCGCGTGGCGGCGGCGGAGAGGCGGTCCACGCCGTCACCGTATCGGCTCGGACCGACACCGGCGGTTGGCCCGCCGTTCACCCGCCGGGGGCCGCCCGGACACGCGGCCTTCGTACGGTTCGACGAGTCGCGGTTCCCCGTGCTCGGCAGCCCTCGAGCCGCCGCGACGCACCCACGGAGGAAACACAGTGATCCGTTCTCGCACTCTCGCCGGCGCCGCCCTGCTCGCCGCGACCGCGATCAGCCTGTCGGCGTGCGCCGTCGACGCCGAGCCCGTCTCCGACGTCGACGCCGCGGGCGCGACGAGCCTCGCCGACTTCGGCTCGTTCGAGGCCCTCGAGGCCGCCGCGAAGGCGGAGGGGCAGCTCAACGTCATCGCCCTGCCCCGCGACTGGGCCAACTACGGCGAGATCATCGACCTCTTCGCCGAGCGCTACCCCGAGATCACCATCAACGAGGCCTCGCCCGACGCGTCGAGCGCCGAGGAGATCCAGGCGGCCGAGAACCTCAAGGGGCAGGACACCGCTCCCGACGTCTTCGACCTCGGCCTCGCGGTCGCGCTCAGCAGCACCGACTACTTCGCCCCGTACACGGTGCAGCGCTGGGATGAGATCCCCGACGAGCTCAAGCACCCCGAGGGGCTCTTCGTCGGCGACTACGGCGGGTACATGGCGGTCGGCTACGACCCCGACGCCGTGCCGGCGCCCGAGTCGCTCGAGGATCTCCTCGGCGAGGAGTACCGCGGCAAGGTCGCCATCAACGGCGACCCGACGCAGGCTGGAGCCGCCTTCGCGGCCGTGGGCATGGCGACCGTGCAGAACGGCGGCGAGCTCGACGACTTCCAGGCGGGCATCGACTTCTTCGCCGAGCTCAACGAGGTCGGCAACTTCGTGAAGATCGACCCGACCCCCGCCACGGTCGCCTCGGGCGAGACGCCCGTCGTCTTCGACTGGGACTACCTCAACAGCGGTTACGCGGCTGAGCTCGAAGGCCAGCGCAACTGGGAGGTCGTCGTCTTCGACGGCGTCGGCTACGCCGGCTACTACAACCAGGCGATCAACATCGACGCTCCGAACCCCGCCGCCGCGCGCCTCTGGATGGAGTTCCTCTACTCGGCCGAGGTGCAGAACCTCTGGCTGAAGGGCGGCGCTCGCCCCGTGCTCGAGGCCGCGATGGTCGAGGCCGGCGAGATCGACGAGGCGCTCTACGCCGCCCTTCCCGAGGCTCCGGCCGAGACCGTCGTGCCGACGGCCGAGCAGAGCGAGGCCGCGGCAGCGCTCCTCGGCGAGAAGTGGGCGACGGCTGTCCAGTAGCGCGCCCGTCGCGATCGCGGCCGACCCCCGGGGCGACGAGCCCCGGGGGTCGACCCGCGCGACCGGCACCGCCGGCACCGCCCGCACCGTACGGACCGCTCGCGCATCCCGTGCCGCCCGACGTGCGCTCGCCCACCCGCTGTGGGGCATCGCGCCGTTCCTGCTTTACGTGCTGCTCTTCCTCGCCCTCCCCACGGGCATCGCCCTCGGAACGGGCTTCCTCGACGGCGAGGGCGCGTTCACGCTCGACAATCTCGCCGCCCTCGGCGACCCGTTCGTCGTGAGCGGGCTCCTGACCTCGGTGCAGCTCTCGGCGCTCACCGCCGTCGTCGGCGCCGTCCTCGGCGCCCTCGTCTGCTACGCCCTGCTCGGAGCCCGGCCGGAGGGGCCGCTGCGCTCGGTCATCGATGCGGCGAGCGGCGTGCTCGCGCAGTTCGGCGGCGTCATGCTCGCTTTCGCCTTCGTCGCGACCATCGGCATCCAGGGGTTCATCACCGTCCTGCTGCGCGATCGCCTCGGCATCGACATCTTCGCCGACGGCGTCTGGCTCTACGAGGCTCCGGGGCTCGTGCTGCCCTACATCTACTTCCAGGTGCCGCTCATGGTCATCATCTTCATGCCGGCCCTCGAGGCGCTCAAGCCGCAGTGGGCCGAGGCGAGCGCGACGCTCGGCGGCACGACCGCGACCTTCTGGTGGCGCATCGGCCTGCCGGTGCTCGCACCGTCGTTCCTCGGCTCGCTCCTGCTGCTGTTCGCGAACGCCTTCTCGTCGTACGCGACGGCGGCCGCGCTCACGAGTCAGGGCCAGGCGATCCTGCCGCTGCAGATCCGGGCGGCGCTCACGAGCGAGACCCTGCTCGGCCGCGAGAACCTCGCCGGAGCCCTCGCCCTCGCGATGATCCTCGTCATGGCGGTCGTCATGCTCCTGTACGGCCTGCTGCAGCGCCGCGCCTCCCGGTGGCAGCGATGAGCGGGATGCCCGGCGCGGGCATCCCCGTCCCCTCCCGCCTCACGCGCTGGGCCATCCTCGGCCTCGTCGGCGCGGTGTTCGCGATCCCGCTCGTCGCGATGCTCGAGTTCACGCTGCGGCGCGGGCTCGAAGGCGGCTACGACGTCTCTCGCTGGGTCGCCGTGCTCACGGGGAGCCTCGGGCCGGAGTACCGCGTGCTCGGCACCGCGATCGGCAACTCGCTCGTGCTCGCGGCGGCGACGGTCGCGATCGTGCTCGTGCTGCTCGTGCCGACGATGATCGTCGTCCACCTGCGGCTGCCGCGCCTCCGCCCGGTGCTCGAGTTCGTCTGCCTGCTGCCGATCAGCATCCCCGCGATCGTGCTCGTCGTCGGCCTCGCCCCCGTCTACGGAGTGATCGCGCGCGCGGCCGGCAGCGGCGTCTGGAGCCTCGCCTTCGCCTACGGCATCCTCGTGCTGCCGTTCGCCTACCGCGCCGTGCAGTCGAACCTCGACGCGATCGACGTCGCGACGCTCACCGAGGCGGCGCGGTCGCTCGGCGCGAGCTGGCCCGTCGTGATCGCGCGCGTCCTGCTGCCGAACCTCCGCCCGGGCCTCCTCGCGGGCGCCTTCATCACGGTCGCGGTCGTGCTCGGCGAGTTCACGATCGCGTCGCTGCTCAATCGCCAGAACCTGCAGACGGCGCTCGTCATCGTGCAGAAGGACGACCCGTTCATCGCCGTCATCGTCGCGCTCCTCGCCCTGCTCCTCGCCCTCGCCCTGCTGCTCGTGATCGGCCGCCTCGGCCGCATCCGCCCCGGAAGGACCCCATGACCTCCGCTCCCGCCACTGCCCCTCGCATCTCGGCCCCCGTCTCGCTCCGCGGCGTCGTCAAGCGGTTCCCGGGGCTCACCGCGCTCGACGGGGTCTCCCTCGATCTCGCGCCGGGCGAGCTCGTCGCCCTGCTCGGGCCCTCCGGCTGCGGCAAGACGACGGCCCTGCGGGTCCTGGCCGGGCTCGAGGCGGCCGACGAGGGCAGCATCCTCATCGACGGCGACGACGTGATCGGCACCCCGACGAACAAGCGCGACATCGGCATGGTCTTCCAGTCGTACTCGCTCTTCCCGCACCTGACGGCGATCGAGAACGTCGAGTTCGGGCTCCGCATGCGCCGGGTGCCCGCCGCCGACCGCCGCTCGCGCGCGGCCGAGGCGCTCGAGCTCGTCGGTCTCGACCACCACGCATCCCGCTACGCGCACCAGCTCTCCGGAGGCCAGCAGCAGCGCGTCGCCCTCGCCCGCGCCCTCGTCACGCGCCCGCGCGTGCTCCTGCTCGACGAGCCGCTGAGCGCGCTCGACGCGAAGGTGCGGGTGCAGCTGCGCGACGAGATCCGCCGCATCCAGACCGAGCTCGGCATCACGACCCTCTTCGTGACGCACGACCAGGAGGAGGCCCTCGCCGTCGCCGACCGCGTCGCGGTCATGCGCGCCGGCCGCATCGAGCAGATCGGCAGCCCCGAGGAGCTCTACGCGCGCCCCGCGAGCGCCTTCGTCGCCGACTTCGTCGGTCTGTCGAATCGGATGCCCGGCTGCGTCGTCGACGACGTCGTCCTCGTCGCGGGCCAGCCGCTCCCTCTGCTCGACCCGGGCTCGGCGAGCGGCGACGTGCACGCCCTCGTCCGACCAGAGGACGTCGAGCTCGTCGGCGAGCACGAGCCGGGCGCGCACGCGGGCCGGGTCCTGACGACCTCGTTCCTCGGAGCCTTCCGACGCACGCGCGTCCTCCTCGACGAAGGTGCGGAGGTCGTCGTCCAGCACCCGGCGGGATCGGCCGCCCACCCGGGCGATCGGGTGCACGTGCGCCTCGCCGGGCGTCCCGTGGCCGTCGCGCCGCGGTGAGAATGCGCCGCTCGTAGACTGGGGCGATGTTCCGACGCCTGCGCACGCCCGTCGACTCCACGACGCTCCGCCCGGACGACGTGCCGCGCGGCATGCGCATCGCCGGCGCCTACTCGTGGCGCCTCCTCGCGATCGCGGGGGTCGTCGCGGTCGTCATCTTCCTCGTGATGCAGCTGAGCCTGCTCGTCATCCCGGTCTTCGTGGGCGTCCTGCTCGCGGCGCTGCTCGGGCCGTTCGTGAGCTGGATGCGCCGCCGCCGCGTGCCCAACGGCCTCGCCGCGACGATCGGGCTGCTGACCCTCCTCGGCGTCGTGACCGCGCTCGTCTGGCTCGTCGTCAGCCAGGTCCGATCGGGCCTCGCCGACCTGCAGGAGCGCTCGGCCGAGCGCTTCGACGAGCTGCTGTCGTGGGCCGCGACGACGTTCGGGCTGTCGCAGAGCGACATCCAGGCGTCGATCGACGAGTTCTTCGGGCAGTTCGACCTCACGGACGACTGGTTCGTGAACGGCGCGCTGCGGATCGGCTCGACCGCGACGGAGATCCTGACCGGAGCCGTCCTCGCGCTCTTCGCGCTCCTGTTCTTCCTGCTCGACGGCCGTCGCATCTGGCTCTTCGTCGTCGGGCTCTTCCCGCGCACCGCGCGCGAGGCCGTCGACGGCGCCGCGAGCGCCGGGTGGCGCACGGTCACCGAGTTCGCCAAGGTGCAGATCTTCGTCGCCTTCGTCGATGCGCTCGGCATCGGCCTCGTGGCGCTCGCCCTGCAGCTGCCGCTCGTGCTGCCGATCGCCGTCGCCGTCTTCCTCGGCAGCTTCGTGCCGATCGTCGGCGCCGTCGTCACGGGCAGCCTCGCGGTCGTCGTCGCCCTCATCTACGCCGGGCCGCTGCCGGCGCTCATCATGCTCGCGGGCGTCCTGCTCGTGCAGCAGATCGAGGGCAACGTGCTCCAGCCGCTCGTCATGGGCAGCGCGATCAAGGTCCACCCGCTCGCCGTCGTGCTCGCCGTCGCGGCGGGCGGCTTCCTCGCGGGCATCCCCGGCACCCTCTTCGCGGTGCCGATCGTGGCCTTCCTCAACGTCTTCGTCCGGTACATTGCGACGGGGGCATGGCGCGCCGACCCGGCAGCGCTCGCACCCGGCCCGCTCACCCCGGGGGCCTCGCCACCACCTCTCGCAGACAAGAGACCCCGATGACCGACATCGCCGCCGCGCCGACGGCCGGCGCCCTCCCGCGCTACCCCGGCCCGTCGCTCGCCGAGGTCGAGGAGGCGCGCCGCGTCGTGAGCGCCGTCGCCGAGCTCACGCCGATGGAGACCTCGCGCTACCTCAGCGACATCCTCGGCGCGCCCGTGCTGCTCAAGGCCGAGAACCTGCAGCGCACCGGCTCGTACAAGATCCGCGGCGCCTATTACCGGATGTCCCGGCTGACGGCCGACGAGAGAGCGCACGGCGTCGTCGCGGCGAGCGCCGGCAACCACGCCCAGGGCGTCGCGTTCGCCGCACGTGAGCTGGGCATCCGCGCCACGATCTTCATGCCCGTCGGCGTCGCCCTGCCGAAGCTGCAGGCGACCCGCCACTACGGCGCCGACGTGGTGCTGCGCGGCCACACCTTCGACGAGTCGCGCCGCGCCGCGCAGGAGCACGCGACCGCGACGGGCGCGGTGTTCATCCCGCCCTTCGACCACCCCGACGTCATCGCGGGGCAGGGAGCGCTCGCGCTCGACATCCTCGACCAGGTGCCCGACCTCGAGACGATCGTCGTCCCGATCGGCGGCGGCGGCCTCATCTCGGGCGTGGCGACCGTGCTCAAGCAGCGGGCGTCGGCCGAGGGCCGCAGCATCCGGGTCATCGGGGTGCAGGCCGCGAACGCCGCGGCCTACCCCGCGAGCCTCGCAGCCGGCGAGCCGACCGCGATCACGATGACACCGACGATCGCCGACGGCATCGCGGTCGCCAAGCCGGGCAAGCTCAACTTCGTGATCATCCGCGAGACCGTCGACGAGGTCGTCACGGTCGACGACGACGACATCGCGCGCGCGATGCTCGTGCTGCTCGAGCGCGCCAAGCTCGTCGTCGAGCCCGCGGGGGCCGTCGGGGTCGCGGCCGTGATCACGGGCCGCATCCGCGCGACGGGGAAGACCGTCGTCGTGCTCTCGGGCGGAAACATCGACCCGCTCATCATGGAGCGCGTCATCAGCCACGGCCTCGCCGCGAGCGAGCGCTACCTCAAGCTGCGCATCCCGCTGCCCGACCGCCCCGGCCAGCTCGCGCGCACGAGCGAGATCGTCGCCTCGCAGAACGCCAACGTTGTCGAGGTCCTGCATACGCGCCACGGCTCGGGCCTGCAGATCAGCCAGGTCGAGCTCGAGCTGCACATCGAGACTCGCGGCCCCGAGCACGCCGAGCAGGTGCTCACGGCGCTGCGGGAGGCCGGCTACGACCCGCGGCGCACGCTGTAACGAGCTCGAGCCGAGCAGCGCCTACGGCCGGTAGGTCTGCACGTCGAGGATCTCGACGTCGATCTCCTTGCCGCTCGGAGCGGTGTAGGTCGTGAACTCGCCGATCGTGAGGCCGAGGATGGCCGCGCCGAGGGGGCTCTGCTCGCTGTAGACGTCGAGGTCGCTGCCGTCGGCGAGGATCTCGCGGCTGCCGAGCAGGAACTTCTCCTCGTCGCCCATGACCTTGGCCGTGACGACCGTGCCCGGCTCGACGACGTCGGTCGCCTCGGGGACCTCGCCGACCGTCGCGGTGCGCAGGAGCTCGGTGAGCTGGCGGATGCGCGCCTCGATCTTGCCCTGCTCGTCCTTCGCCGCGTGGTAGCCGCCGTTCTCCTTCAGGTCGCCCTCGTCGCGCGCGGCCTCGATGCGCTTGGCGATGTCGGAGCGCCCCGTCGTCGACAGGTACTCGAGCTCGGAGCTCAGACGGTCGTGCGCCTCCTGCGTGAGCCACTTGGTGGAGCTGCCGGTGTCGCTCATGGGGTGCCCTTCGGTCGGTCGGTCGTGTCAACGCACGAGAACCGGCCTCATGGGCCGGTTCCGCGGATCGATTCCGTGGATTCTACGGAAGCCAGCAGCGATACGGCAAACCCGTCACCGCGGGCTCCGCGGTGCGCAGCGACTCCTCGAAGACGCGCGTGCGCCGCTCGGACGCCCCGAGCTCGATGATCCGCCAGCCCACGATGCCGAAGCTGCCGTTGAGCGCCTGGATCGCGCACGACACCTCCGTCCCGGGCTCGGTCGAGACCTCCCAGCGCACCGAGATCGACGTGTCGGTCGCGTCGCGGTAGCCGAGCTCGCGCACCTCGAGCGTCGCGTTCGTGCCCGACAGCCCGCCCCACACGACCCACGCGGCGAAGACGACGACGAAGGCGACGGCGGCCGCGATGACGATGGTGCGCGTGCGGCGGCGCTCGCCGGGCGTGCGGCCGTAGCGCGCATCGAGTCGCGCCTGCGCGGTCATCGGCCGGGCGGCATCCGTCAGGGCGGGGTCGGGCGTCGCGTCGTCGGGCATCGCGCGGAGGGCATCCTGTCTGCTCACGGAATAGGACGGATAGTCTGGAGCAACGTTACTGCGCGGCGCTGGGCGCCGACCGCACCGGGCCGCGCAGCGCGGCCCCCTTCTCGAGGAGCTCGTCGTGAACTGGCTGTCGTCTCTCGCCCCCCTCACCGTGGGCCCCGGGCCCGTCGACGACCCGGGCGACCCGCTTATCCCGCCGATCGAGGTCGACCCGAACTCGGTCACCCCGGGCGTCATCGGCTTCGTCGCCATCGCGCTCGTGACGATCGCGGCGATCCTGCTCATCATCGACATGTCGCGCCGCGTGCGCCGCGTGCGGTACCGCGGCGAGGTGCGCGAGCAGCTCGAGGCCGAGCGCGCCGAGGCCGAGCTCCGTGCCGCGAGCGGCGAGGGAGCGGACGGCGCCGACTCAGCCGCCGAACGGCGGGTCGATGGCGACGAGCAGGATCCCCGCCCAGTGGCATAGGAACGCCACGACCGTGAGCGTGTGGAAGATCTCGTGGAAGCCGAAGACGCCCGGCACGGGGTTCGGGCGCTTCATGCCGTAGATCACCGCGCCCGCCGTGTACGCGAGACCGCCCGCGATGACGAGAACCATCATCGCGGGGTTCGCGGCGTAGAGGTCGGCCATGTACAGCACAGCGGCCCAGCCGAGCAGGACGTAGAGCGGCACGTAGGCCCAGCGCGGCGCGTGGATCCAGAAGACGCGGAAGCCGATGCCGACCGCGGCGCCCGCCCAGACGAGCACGAGCAGCAGGTAGCCCTTGTCGGGCGGCAGCGCGAGCACCGCGAGCGGCGTGTAGGTGCCCGCGATGAGCAGGAAGATGTTCGCGTGGTCGAGGCGCTTGAGCAGGATGCGCGTGCGCTCGCTCCACGTGAAGCGGTGGTAGGTCGCCGAGATGCCGAAGAGCAGCAGCGACGTCGTCATGAACACCGCGCTCGACCAGGTCGCATCCGCGCCGTCGGCGGCGACGAGCAGGACGACGCCGAGCACGATCGCGAGCGGGAAGGTGCCGGCGTGGATCCAGCCGCGCCACAGCGGCTTGCCCTCGACCGGCGGGTGCTCGAGCTCGTCCTCCAGGAGGGGGATGTTCGGGATGTCCGCGCCGGGCTCGCGGTCGACGGCCGCCTCGTGCGCCGACTCGTCGTGCGATCGCTGCGAGCCGGGGGAGGGGGACGAGGTCATGCCCTCACGCTACGCGGCCGGGGGTGCCCGACCCAATCCCTTGGCGCTGGGGGACAAGCCCCCGGCGGTGGACTACCGTAAGCCTGTGCGTTCGAGGAGAATCCCCGGCGGGAGCGGGCTGCTCTACGAGCTCTACATGCGTCGGCTGCGGCGTCAGCTGGCTGAGACGACGCACCCCCGCCACGTCGCGATGATCATCGACGGCAACCGGCGCTGGGCCCGGCAGTTCGGCGGCACGACCGAGCACGGCCACCGCGCGGGCGCCGACAAGATGCGCGAGTTCCTCTCCTGGTGCGACGAGGCCGGCATCGGCGTCGTCACCCTCTACCTGCTCTCGACCGACAACCTGACGGGCCGCGACGAGGCCGAGCTCACGGCCCTCACGCGCATCATCGCCGAGCTCGCCGATGAGCTCTCGCGCGTGCCGCAGTGGCGCGTGCAGCACGTCGGGAGTCGGGAGGGGCTCCCCGACGAGCTGCTCGCCGCTCTCGACGCGGCCGAGGCGCGCACCGCCGACGACCGGGGCCTCCACATCAACCTCGCCGTGGGCTACGGCGGCCGGCGCGAGATCGCCGACGCGGTGCGATCGATCGTGCACCACCACGCCGAGCGCGGCGGCACTCTCGACGAGCTCGCCGAGGAGGTCACGCCCGAGAAGATCGCCGAGCACCTGTACACGGGCGGCCAGCCCGACCCCGACCTCGTGATCCGCACCTCCGGCGAGCAGCGCCTGAGCGACTTCATGCTGTGGCAGAGCGCGCACAGCGAGTTCTACTTCGTCGAGGCCCTCGGCCCCGACCTGCGCGAGGTCGACTTCCTCCGCGCCCTCCGCGACTTCGCCCGCCGTCAGCGCCGCTTCGGCGCCTGAGAGGAGCAGACGGATGCCCGCCATCGACGACTACGCCGCTCGCTTCTCCGAGGAGCCCGGCTACTTGAACTTCCCCTCCTTCGGCCCGCTCGGGGAGGCCGCGCTCGGCGAGCAGCGCGCCCAGTCGGAGCTCATGGCCCGCGCTCGCTTCGGCTCGATGCCGTCGATGGAGGCGGAGGAGGAGCGCGTGGATGCCGCGGTCGCCTCCCTGATCGGCTTCCGCCCCGATCAGGTCGTCTTCCAGCCCTCCACGAGCCAGGCGCTCATGCACGCGATGTTCGGCGTGACGGGCGGCGTCGCGGCGAGCCCCGACGAGTTCCCGTCGATCGGGTACGGCATGGCGCGCGCGGCCGAGGCGCTCGGCGTGCTCGTGCCGCACACGATCACGCCCGATCACGAGCGCGTGACCCCCGCCGTCGTGCGCGACCAGATGGCGAGCTCGGTCGTCGCGGTCGCCGTGAGCCTCGTCGACTACCGCACGGGGCACCTCATCGATCTCGAGGGCATCCGCCAGGTCATCGGCGACCGGCTGCTCATCGTCGACGCCATCCAGGGCCTCGGCGTCGTCGAGGCGCCGTGGGAGGTCTGCGACGTCATCGTCGCCGGCGGGCAGAAGTGGCTGCGGGCGGGGTACGGCACCGGCTTCCTCGCACTCAGCGATCGCGCGCGCGAGCAGCTCACGCCCGTGTGGTCGGGCTGGAACGCGATCGACGACCCGATGGCCGACGGGCCCGTCCACGAGATCGTCGCGCCGCACCCGACGGCCCGCGCGTTCCGCGTCGGCTACGCCGATCCGGTCGCGCAGGCGCGCCTGGCCGGTGCCGTCGAGGAGGTCGTCTCGGTGGGCGTGGGGGTCATCCGCGACCGCGTGCTCGAGCGCGCCTCGGCGATCATCGCCGCAGCGGACGAGGTGGGGCTGCCGGTCGGCTCGCCGCGGGACGACGCCGAGCGCGCGGGGATCGTCGTGATCGATCCGCCGGCGGAGCAGCTGAGCATCCTCACCGCGGCCCTGCACAACCACGGGGTGTCGACCACGGTCCGCGGGGGCCGGGTGCGTCTCGGGCCGCACGCGTCGACGACCGACGAGACGATCGAGCTGCTGCGCACGGCGCTCGCCGAGTACCAGGCGGGCACGCGCATCTGAGCCGTCGGGTCGCGCGACCCGGTCGGAACGGTCGGACAGCATGACCATCGCGTGACACGGGCGTGTCGTTCCCTCGGGTTCGATCGAGCAGGTCTAGCGTCAGCCGCATCGGGCACCGCGCCCGGTCGGGACGGCCTCGAATCGTCTCGCGAGCCCCTGGCCGTCTCCGTCGCGACAATGGTCCGGGGACGCCCGCGCTCCCCGGGGATGGAGCACCGGTGGCCTCTTCCCGCACTACTCGCCAGGCAGCAACCAGCAGCGCGACGTCGGGGGAGGTGGGCCAGCTCACCTACGTTCTCGACACGTCGGTGCTGCTGAGCGACCCGAAAGCGCTGTTCCGCTTCAAGGAGCACGCCGTCGTCATCCCCGTCGTCGTCATCGGCGAGCTCGAGGCCAAGCGCAACGACCCCGAGATCGGCTACTTCGCGCGCCAGGCGCTGCGCAATCTGGATGACCTGCGCGTGCAGCACGAGCGCCTCGACTTCCCCATCGCCGTGGGCGACGGCGGCTCGCTGCGCGTCGAGCTCAACCACTCGAACCAGTCGGTGCTGCCCTCGGGGCTGCAGCTCGGCGACAACGACTCGCGCATCCTCGCCGTCGCCATGAACCTCGCGAGCGACGGCCTCGACGTCGTCGTCGTCTCGAAGGACCTCCCGATGCGCGTCAAGGCGTCGTCGATCGGCCTCGCGGCGCAGGAGTACCGCGCCGAGCTCGCCGTCGACTCCGGCTGGACGGGGCAGGCGGACGTCACGCTCTCGAGCGACGAGATGGCGAAGCTGTACGACCGCGAGACGATCGAGTCGGCGGCCGTCGCCGATGTGCCGCTCAACACGGGCCTCGTGATCCACTCCGATCGCGGGTCGGCGCTCGGGCGCGTCATCGAGAAGGGCCGCATCGGGCTCGTGCGCGGCGACCGCGACGTCTTCGGGCTGCACGGCCGCTCGGCCGAGCAGCGGCTCGCGATCGACCTGCTCATGGATCCGCAGATCGGCATCGTCTCGCTCGGCGGCCGCGCGGGCACCGGCAAGTCGGCGCTCGCGCTGTGCGCTGGGCTCGAGGCGGTGCTCGAGCGGCAGCAGCAGCGCAAGATCATGGTCTTCCGCCCGCTCTACGCCGTCGGCGGGCAGGAGCTCGGCTACCTGCCGGGCGACGCGAGCGAGAAGATGAACCCGTGGGCGCAGGCGACGTTCGACACGCTCAGCTCGGTCGTGTCGCAGAACGTGCTCGACGAGGTCATCGACCGCGGGCTGCTCGAGGTGCTGCCGCTCACGCACATCCGCGGCCGGTCGCTGCACGACGCGTTCGTGATCGTCGACGAGGCGCAGTCGCTCGAGCGCAACGTCCTGCTCACGGTGCTCTCGCGCATCGGGCAGAACTCGAAGGTCGTGCTCACGCACGACGTCGCCCAGCGCGACAACCTCCGCGTCGGTCGCCACGACGGCGTCGCGAGCGTCATCGAGACGCTCAAGGGCCACGGGCTGTTCGGGCACATCACCCTCACGCGCAGCGAGCGCAGCGCGATCGCGGCGCTCGTGACGGATCTGCTCGAGGGCAACGAGCTCGCCTGAGCCGGGCATCCGCCGCATCGGACGGCGCTCGCCTGCGGGGCGGGCGCCGTCCGGATTCGGCGTCAGTCGGTCGACTGTCCGCGACGCGACTGCGCGACGGCGGCGAGCAGCTCCCCGAGCGTGTGGTCGCCCTCGACGCGGTGGCGCAGGCTCGCGCTGCCGTTGACGGTGTAGCGGTTGCGGCGGCCGTCGCGCTCCTTGAGCAGGTAGCCGCCCTCGACGAGCTCGGCGATGATGCGCTGGGTGGCGCGCTCGGTGATGCCCACGAGCTCGGCGATCTCGCGCATGCGCAGCTCGGGATCGGCGGCGAGGCACACGAGCACGTGCGAGTGATTGGTCAGGAACGTCCACTCGGCCACGTGCTCACTGTAGGGCGCGCAGCCGCGGATCGGCCGGAAGCGCACAGCGCAACACGCGGACACTAAAACGCGAAGCAAAACACACGAAAGAGATTACGTGTATTCTGTGACGCGTAAGGAGGTTCGCCCATGCCGCCCGCCCCTCTCCTCAGCCTCGAACCGCTCTCCGTTCTTCTGCTCGTGCTCGTCGTCGGCATCGCCCTCGCGGTGCTGCCGTACGCGCACCGGTCCCTCCGCGGCGACCGCCACGGCGTCGGCGTCACCGTCGCGATCGGCGGGATGCTCGCCGCGACCGCCCTCCTCGCCGTCGCCGCGCAGCCCTGGCTCGTCGCCCTCGCCTGGAGCGCCGCGACCGCCGCCACCCTCATCGCACTCCGCCTGGGCGGGGGAGCGGCCGCCGTTCGCCGCGCCGCCCCCTGGCTCGTGGTCGGCGACCTCGCGCTCTGGGGAGCCGTCGCCGCGATCGCGGCGGGAGGCC
>NZ_JAUSMI010000165.1 GCF_030645145.1 Microcella sp.
GGCCGAGCAGCGGGAGCGCATCCCGCAGGTCGCGGCGCGCGATGCTCACGTCGGCGCGCTCGCGCACGATGGGCTTCGCGGCGAACGCGACGCCGAGCCCCGCGGCCTCGAGCATGCGCAGATCGTTCGCGCCGTCGCCGATCGCGACGGTGCGGGCGATCGGCACGCCGAGCCCGGCGGCCCACTCGCGGAGAGCGATCGCCTTGGCCTCGGCGTCGATCACGGGGCCGAGCGTGCGGCCCGTGAAGCGGCCCTCGACGACCTCGAGCCGGTTGGCGCGGTGGTGATCGAGCCCGAGCTCGGCGGCGATCGGGTCGAGCAGCTCGTGGAACCCGCCGGACACGACGCCGACGGCCCCGCCGGCGGCGTGGACGGCCTCGACGAGCTCGCGGGCTCCGGTCGTGAGAGTGATGCGGGCGCCGACGCGGGCGCAGCATCCGTCATCGAGGCCTGCGAGCGTCGCGACCCGCTCGGCGAGCGAGGCGGCGAAATCGAGCTCGCCGGCCATCGCTCGGTCGGTGATGGCGGCGACCGCGGGTCCCGACCCTGCCTCGTCGGCGAGGAGCTCGATGGCCTCCTCCTCGATGAGCGTGGAGTCGACGTCAAGGACGACGAGGAAGCGGGTCATGGGGCGGGCACTCCTCGTCGGGGGCGCACGCGCCCGATCACTCGATGCGGATGCCCTTCCCGACGACCGTGATGCCGGTGTCGGTGACCGTGAAGCCGCGGGCTCGGTCGGCGGCGTGGTCGACGCCGACCTGCGCGCCGGGGGAGACCACGACCTCCTTGTCGAGAATAGCCCGCCGGACGATGGCGCCCGCGCCGATCGTCGTGCGCTCGAAGATGACGGAATCGGTGACCTCGGCCGACTCGACCGTGACCCAGGTGCCGAGCACGCTGCGCTCGATCCGGGCGCCCGAAAGCACCGAGCCGAGCGACACGATCGAGTCGATAACATGCCCGGTCGAGCCCGCGCCGTCGCGCACGAACTTCGCCGGCGGCATGTTGAGCTGCTGCGTGTAGATCGGCCAGTCTGTGTTGTAGAGGTTGAAGACGGGGAGGGCGGCGATGAGGTCCTGGTGGGCGTCGAAGAACGACTCGATCGTGCCCACGTCGCGCCAATAGAAGCGGTCGCGCTCGGTCGCGCCCGGCACGTCGTTGTGGTTGAGGTCGTAGACGAACGCCTCGCCGCGGTTCACGAAGTCGGGGACGATGTCGCCGCCCATGTCGTGCGCGGAGTTGTCGAGCTCGGCGTCGCGCGTCACGGCGTCCATGAGCACGTCGGCGTCGAAAACGTAGTTGCCCATCGAGGCGAGCACCTGGTCGGGGGCGTCGGCGAGGCCGACCGCCTCCTTCGGCTTCTCGTGGAAGGCGGCGATGCGCGAGGGGTTCGCGGGGTCGGTCTCGATGATGCCGAACTGGTCGGCGAGCTCGATCGGCTGGCGGATGCCGGCGACCGTGACGCCCGCACCGGAGGCGATGTGCGCATCGATCATCTGCGTGAAGTCCATGCGGTAGACGTGGTCCGCGCCCACCACGACGACGATGTCGGGCTTCTCGTCGCGGATCAGGTTGAGGCTCTGGAAGATCGCGTCGGCGCTGCCGGAGAACCAGCGCTTGCCGAGGCGCTGCTGCGCCGGAACAGAGGCGACGTAGGCGTTGAGCATGCCGCTCAGCCGCCACGTCTGCGACACGTGCCGGTCGAGCGAGTGGCTCTTGTACTGCGTGAGGACGACGATCTGGCGCAGCCCCGAGTTGATGAGGTTCGACAGCGCGAAGTCAATGAGGCGGTAGCCCCCCGCGAAGGGCACGGCGGGCTTCGCCCTGTCTGCCGTGAGCGGCATGAGCCGCTTCCCCTCGCCGCCAGCGAGCACGATTCCGAACACCTTGGGGGTCGCCATGCCCCCACAGTAGGCGACGCACAGGCGCTGTACTAGCGTCATCACCATGCGCGTCGACGTCATCTCCCGTGAGTATCCGCCCGAGGTCTACGGAGGGGCGGGAGTCCACGTCGCGGAGCTCGTGCGCGCGCTCCGGCACGATGCTCTGGATGTCCGCGTCCGCTGCTTCGGCGCGCCGCGCAACGAGGCCGACACGCACGCCTACCTCGTGCCCGGCGCCCTCTCCTCGGCGAATCCCGCCCTCGCGACGCTCGGCGTCGACCTCGCGATCGCCGACGACGTCGACGGCGCCGACATCGTGCACTCGCACACCTGGTACGCGAACGCGGCCGGGCAGCTCGCGCAGATGCTGCACGGGATCCCGCACGTCGTCACCGCCCACAGCCTCGAGCCGCTGCGGCCGTGGAAGGCCGAGCAGCTCGGCGGCGGCTACCGGATCTCCAGCTGGATCGAGCGCGAGGCGTTCGAGACGGCGGATGCCGTGATCGCCGTGAGCGACGGCATGCGTCGCGACATCCTGCGCTGCTACCCGCAGCTGGACGAGCAGAAGGTCGGCGTCATCCACAACGGCATCGACCTCGACGGCTGGCAGCGGACGATCGACCACGAGTTCGTCCGCACCCTCGGCATCGACCCCGACCGCCCGACGATCGTCTTCGTCGGCCGCATCACGCGCCAGAAGGGCCTGCCGTACCTGCTCGAGGCCGTGCGGTCGCTGCCGAAGGACGTCCAGCTCGTGCTGTGCGCGGGCGCGCCCGACACGCCGGAGATCCTGCGGGAGGTGCAGAACGGCGTCGCCGCGCTCCAGGCGGAGCGCACGGGCGTCGTCTGGATCGAGCGGATGCTCTCGCAGCGCGAGCTCGCGGCCGTCCTGTCGCACGCCACGACGTTCGTGTGCCCGAGCGTCTACGAGCCCCTCGGCATCGTCAACCTCGAGGCCATGGCGTGCGGCGTCGCCGTCGTCGGCACCGCGACGGGAGGAATCCCGGAGGTCGTCGCCGACGGCGAGACCGGTCGCCTCGTTCCGATCGAGCAGGTGCAGGACGGCACCGGGATCCCCGTCGATCCGGCGACGTTCGTCGCCGATCTCGCGACCGTCCTCGGCGAGGTCGTGAGCGACCCGGAGCACGCCGCGGCCATGGGCCGCGCGGGCCGCGCCCGCGCGGAGGAGCACTTCGCGTGGGGGGCGATCGCGGAACGGACACGCGCGCTCTACGCGAGCCTGCTCGTCTAAGCTGGACGCATCATGGCCAGCGTTCTCGAGTTCGACGATGTCTCCCTCAGCCGCGATGGCGCCGCCATCCTCGATGGCATCCGCTGGAACGTCGAGGACACCGATCGCTGGGTCGTCCTCGGCCCGAACGGCGCCGGCAAGACCACGCTCCTCCAGCTCGCCGCGGCGAACCTGCACCCGACGAGCGGTCGCGTCACGGTGCTCGAGGAGGAGATCGGCCACTCCGACCTCGCCTCGCTGCGCCCGCGCATCGGCTTCGCCTCGACCGCGATGGCGCGGCGCGTGCCCGCCGACGAGCGCGTGCTCGACGTCGTCATGACCGCCGCGCACTCCGTCACGGGTCGCTGGAACGAGGAGTACGAGGACGTCGACGAGCGCCGCGCCCGCCGCGTGCTGCGCGAGTGGCACCTCGAGCGCTTCGCCGACCGCCGGTTCGGCAGCCTGAGCGACGGCGAGCAGAAGCGCGTGCAGATCGCGCGCTCGATCATGACCGACCCCGAGCTGCTCCTCCTCGACGAGCCGGCCGCGAGCCTCGACCTCGGCGCGCGCGAGGAGCTCGTCCTCCTGCTCGGCAGCTTCGCGAGCTCGCCCGACTCGCCGGCGATGGTCATGGTCACCCACCACGTCGAGGAGATCCCGGCCGGCTTCACCCACGCGCTGCTCCTCGCGGAGGGCCGCGTCTCCGCGGCCGGGCCGATCGACGAGGTCATCACGGCCGAGCACCTCACGGAGGCCTTCGGGATTCCGCTCCAGGTCAGCCGCGAGGGCGACCGGTACGCGGCGCGCGGCGCCTGACCCGACCCGAGCTCCGGGCCGCGCTCTGCTAGTCTTGAGAGTCGGCCTCGAAGGTTCGCCCTTCGCCTGCCCATCAACCTGCCCGCAGCGGGGGCACCCCGCTGAACAGAGAATCCAAGGAACCGTTCATGAAGACTGACATCCACCCCGAGTACAAGGCGATCGTGTTCCGCGACCTCGCGTCGGGTGAGACCTTCCTCACGCGCTCGACCGTGTCGAGCGACAAGACGATCGAGCTCGACGGCGTGGAGTACCCCGTCATCGACGTCGAGATCTCGTCGGCCTCGCACCCGTTCTACACGGGCAAGCAGCGCATCATGGACTCGGCCGGTCGCGTCGAGAAGTTCAACCAGCGCTTCAAGAACTTCGGCAAGTAAGCCGCAGCACCAACGACGAAGGGCCCCGTCCTCGGACGGGGCCCTTTCTCGTGCGCGGATGCTCGGCGCCCCGTGCGCGATCGGTCGGTCAGGAGCGGACGGGCCAGCCGCGGTCGGCCGTGAAGCGGTGGTCGCGCTCGCGACGCATGTAGTCCTCGAACGAGTCGCACTGCTGGTCGTGCCACGACACCTGCGCGCCGTGGAGCGCCGCGAGGTCCTCCGGCAGGGCGTCGAGGTGCTTCCGGGCGAGGGCCTGCGCGACCCGGCCCGCGGCGATCGCGTCGGCCGCCGCATCGTGGGCGCCCGTGAGCACGACGCCATAGTGCGCGGCCGCGGCCTCGAGCGTGCGCTTGCCGCGGCGGTAGCGATCGACGGCCTTGTCGATCACGAGCGGGTCGACCACGGGGGCGGGGGAGGCGAGCGGCTCCACGCCGTGGCGTCGGGCCTCGTGCTCGAGCAGGCTCAGATCGTAGGCCGCGTTGTAGACCACGAGCGGCAGGGGGCGGGCGAGGAGCGCGCGCAGGGCATCCACGATCTCGGCGACGACCTCACGCGCGGGCCGGCCCTCCGCGCGGGCGCGCTCGGTCGTGATGCCGTGCACGGCGGTCGCCCCGGCCGGAATCTCCACGCCAGGATCAGCGAGCCACGACCACGACTCGAGCTGCTCGCCGTCGGGGCCGATCACGCCGATGTGGGCGGTGACGATGCGCGACGTCGTGACGTCGACGCCCGTCGTTTCGAGGTCGAAGACGGCGAGGCGATCGCTCCAGTGGCCTGCACCCGGCTGGTTCATGCCGCGAGCCTAGGCGTGAGCACCGACGCCGAAGCCTCCGCCGCCGTGGTGCGGGTGCGGGTCGCGATCGCCGACGTGCAGCCAGTAGAAGCTCTGCGTCGCCATCGTGAGCGTCACGTGACCGTTCTCGTCGACCGAGGGGAAGTCGGCGCCGCCGAAGAGATCCCACAGCGGCGCACCCTCGAAGCCCGACATGTCGATCGTCGCGGCGACCGGGTTGTGGGCGAACGAGAACACGCACAGGATGCGCTCGGGCGCGTCGCCGAGGTGCGTGCCGCTCCCGGCGTACTCGCGCACGAACGCGAGCACCGACTCGTGGTTGGTCGGCAGGATGCGGATCGACCCGAGTCCGAAGGTCGGGTGGGCCTTCCGGACGTGGATGACGTTGCGGATCCAGTGCAGGAGCGAGCGCGACTGCGCGAGCTGGCTCTCCACGTTGATCTGGTTGTAGTGGTACACGAGCGACTGCACGACCGGCAGGTAGAGCTTGCCGGGGTCAGCGTGCGAGAAGCCCGCGTTGCGGTCCGGCGTCCACTGCATGGGCGTGCGCGAGCTGTCGCGATCCGGCAGCCAGATGTTGTCGCCCATGCCGATCTCGTCGCCGTAGTAGAGGAACGGGCTGCCAGGGAGCGAGAACAGCAGCGCGTGCGCGAGCTCGAGCTCGGCGCGCGAGTTGTCGAGCAGCGGCGCGAGGCGGCGACGGATGCCGATGTTGGCGCGCATGCGCGGGTCGTAGGCGTACCAGCCGTACATCGCCTGCCGGTACTCCTCGCTCACCATCTCGAGCGTGAGCTCGTCGTGGTTGCGGAGGAACACGCCCCACGCGGCGCCGTCGGGCGCGTTGATCTCCTCGCTCAGCTGACGCTGCAGCTCGGTCGCCTGCTGCGAGCGCAGCGCGTAGAAGATGCGCGGCATGACGGGGAAGTCGAAGGCCATGTGGCACTCCGGCGCCTCCTCCGAGCCGAAGAACTCGACGACCTCGTGCGGCCACTGGTTCGCCTCGGCGATGAGAACGCGGCCCGGGTACTCCTTGTCGACCATCGCGCGCATCTTGGCGATGAACTCATGCGTCGCGGGCTCACCCTCGCCGTTGCCCTCGTCGGTCTCGTAGAGGTACGGGATCGCATCGAGGCGGAAGCCGTCGACGCCGAGGTCGAGCCAGAAGCGCACGACGTCGAAGAGGGCCTCGTGCACGGCCGGGTTCTCGAAGTTGAGGTCGGGCTGGTGCGAGAAGAAGCGGTGCCAGTAGAACTGCCGGCGCACGGGGTCGAACGCCCAGTTCGACTCCTCCGTGTCGACGAAGATGACTCGCACGTTCTCGTACTTCTCGTCGGTGTCGCTCCAGACGTAGAAGTCGCCGTACGGCCCGTCCGGGTCCTCCCGCGACGCCTGGAACCAGGGGTGCTGGTCGGAGGTGTGGTTGACGACGAGGTCGATGACGATGCGCATGTTCCGCTCGTGCGCCTTCGTGACGAGCTCGCGGAACTCCTCGATCGTGCCGAACTCGGGCAGGATCGCGGTGTAGTCGCTCACGTCGTAGCCGCCGTCGCGCAGCGGGCTCTGGAAGAACGGCGGCAGCCACAGGGCGTCGATGCCGAGCCACTGCAGGTAGTCGAGCTTGCCGATGAGACCGCCGAGGTCGCCCGTGCCGTCGCCGTTGGAGTCCATGAACGACCGCACCATGACCTCGTAGAAGACGCTGCGCCGATACCACTGCGGGTCGAGCGCGAGTCCGGGCAGGGTGATGGGTGCGGTGAAGTTCACGAGGCTCCTCGGCGACGGAGGGGAGAGGGGGCTGGCGTCGCGCGCACGCGATCGCGTTCCACTGTAGACCGGGTGCCGCCGACGCTCGCGCGGGCGCCCCGACCTAGACTGTGCGGGATGCCCGCGCCCTCTCCCTACGCCGCCGCCCTGAGCGCGATCCCGCGTCGCGATCGCGACCTGACGATCCTCGGAGCGCGCACGCACGTCGCCGAGTACGGCCCGGCGGATGCCCCGCGCACGCTCGTCGTGGTGCACGGCTTCCGAGGCGATCACCACGGCCTCGAGCCCGTCATCGCGCACCTGCCCGACCTGCGCATCATCGCTCCGGATCTGCCGGGGTTCGGCGCGTCGGCCCCGCTGCCCGACCGCGAGCACGACATCGGGGGGTACGCCGAGTGGCTCGACGCCCTGCTCACTGCCCTGGGCGTGCGCGGCACGGCGGTGCTCCTCGGCCACAGCTTCGGCTCGATCGTCGTGGCGGGGGCGCTCGCGGCGGGCGTGCCCGCGCCGCGATCGGTGCTCATCAACCCCATCGGCCAGCCCGCCCTCGCAGGGCCCCGGGGCATCCTCACCCGCGGCGCGGTCGCGTTCTACAGGCTCGGCGCGATGCTGCCCGAGCGCGCGGGCTTCGCGCTCCTCCGCAGCCGCGCCATCACGCGCATCATGAGCGCGTCGATGGCGAAGACGCGCGAGACGAGCCTGCGTCGGTGGATCCACGAGGAGCACGACCGCTACTTCTCGGGCTTCGCGGAGCGCGACAGCCTGCTCGAGGCGTTCCGGGCGTCGGTCTCGAACGACGTCTCCGACTTCGCGGCCGAGGTGACGGTGCCGACGCTGCTCATCGCCGCCGAGCAGGACGACATCACGCCCCTCGAGGCGCAGCACCGTCTCGTCCGGCTCTTCCCCGACGCGCGGCTCGTCGTCGTGCCCGATGTCGGCCACCTCGTGCACTACGAGGCGCCGGCGGCGGCGGCGCGCGCGATCCGCGAGTTCCTCGCGTGAGCGGGGCCGGCGCGGGGCCGCGCGCATGAGAATCGCGATCGACTGCCGCTACGTGCGCATCGGCCGGCACGACGGCATCAGCCGGTTCACCGCGAGCCTCGTCGAGCACCTGCTGCCCCTCCTCGGTCCCGACGACGAGCTCGTCGCGATCATCCACGACGACCGGCAGCTCGAGATGCTGCCGCCTGTGCCCGCCGTGCATCGCGTGAGCGCGCCGACGAGCGCGCGCGAGCCGTGGGTCGCGAGCCAGGTCAACCGCATCCGGCCCGACGTCGTCTTCAGCCCCATGCAGACGATGGGCACGATCGGGCGCCGATACCCGCTCGCCCTCACGCTGCACGACCTCATCTACTACGCGCACCCGACGCCGCCGCGCGACCTGCCGGCGCCCGTGCGGGGCCTGTGGCGGCTCTACCACCTCGCCTGGTGGCCGCAGCGGCTCCTGCTGAATCGCGCGGATGCCGTGGTCACCGTGAGCGAGACGACGCGCGCCCTCATCGAGACGCACCGTCTGACCTCGCGGCGCGTCGTCGTCGTGCCGAACGCGACCGATCTGCCCGCTCCGCGCGAGCGCGAGCGCCCCGAGGGCGTCGAGCTCGTCTACATGGGCTCGTTCATGCCGTACAAGAACGTCGAGACGCTGTGCCGGGCGCTGCACGAGCTGCCGGGAGCGCGCCTGCACCTGCTCAGCCGCATCCGCGGCGAGGATCGCGCGCGGCTCGAAGAGCTCGCACCCTCCGGCGCGCTCGTGGTCTACGACGGGGTCACCGACGAGGAGTACGCGTCCATCCTCGACGGGGCCACGGCCCTCGTGCACGCCTCCCGCGAGGAGGGCTTCGGCATCCCGCTCGTCGAGGCGATGGGGCGCGGCACGCCCGTCGTCGTCGCCGACACGGCCATCTTCCGCGAGATCGGGGGGTCGGCGGCGCTGTACGCGGCCCCCGACGACGCCGCCAGGTTCGCGCAGCGGGTGCGCGAGCTTCTCGCTCCGGGGGAGTGGGAGGCGCGATCGCGGGCCGGGTACGCGCAGGCGGCGCGGTTCGACTGGTCGCGCAGCGCGGGCATCCTGCTCGACCTGCTGCGCGAGCTCGCGGCGGCGCCGCGGCGCTGAGCGCAGCGCGCGGCGCACGCGCCGCAGCGCTCCGCGACGGGCGCAGTGCGCGCTCGACGCGGGCGGTGCCCTGATGGGCGGCGCTTCGATAAGTGCGGAACGCATGAGGTCGTTTCGGCTCGTCCGCACTTATCGAAGGACGGCGAGACGGCGTGCGGTCATCGGAGGTTCAGTCGAGGAGCTGCGCCGCGTCGAGGACCAGGACCGTCTCGTCGTCGCCGATGCAGAAGCCGGCGACGTTCGCCCAGTAGCCGTCGGGACCCTCGATCGCGAGGAGCGCGTCGTAGGCCATCTCGACGCCCTCGGCCGCGACCGTCGCACCGTCGGGGATCACCTCGCCGTCGGCGTCGACGACCGCGTCACCGCCCGTCGTGAACCCGCGCGGCCAGATCACGAACCGTTCGCCGTCGGCCGTGTCGAGGCGGAAGCAGCCCTCCGAGCCGACGACGAGCGCCGCCTCGAGAGCGACGGGCTCACCCGTGTAGGTCTCGCCCGGCGCCTGGACGGGCAGCCCCGGACCGCCCAGATCCGACCCGGGCGCCTCGGCCGGGGGAGCGGCGACGACGAGCAGGACGACCACGGCGATGATCGTCGCGACGGCGACCGCGATGATCGCGGCGAGCAGGCGGCGGGAGGGCATGGCCGCACTGTACGCCTGCTCGCACCCGCCGCGGCGGAGGCGAGCGGACTCAGCCGGGGGTCGCGATGCGGGCGACGCGGCCGCCCGCCCACTCGACGAGGCGCTCCGGGTCGGCGGGGAAGACGCTCTGCGCGTCGCCCGCCGCCGCCCACACCTCGTCGAAGCGGAGCAGGCTGTCATCGACGATCGTGCGCACGGGGCTCGGATGCCCGATCGGGGGCACGCCGCCGATCGAGTAGCCCGTCGCGGCCTTGACGAGCTTCGCATCCGCCTTCTCGACCGGCAGACCGACGGCCTCGGCGAGCAGATCGAGGTCGGCGCGGCGGTCGCCCGCGACGAGCGCGAGCAGAGGCGTGCGCTCGTCGCCGTCGAGCGCGACGAAGACGAGCGACTTGACGATCGCGCCGACTTCGCAGCCGACCGCCGCCGCGGCCGCGGCCGCCGTGTGGGTCGAGTCGGGCATCCGCACCGGGCGCAGCCCCAGGTCGGCGGTCGCCGCGGCGAAGCGCTCGGCGCCCGTCGCCATCAGCGGGCCGCCTCGCGACCCTCTTCGCGACGGGCGAGGGGGTTCTGCTCCTCGAAGTCCTCGGCGAGCCCGAAGATCGACTGCTCGTCGATCGGGTCGTCGAAGCGCGAGAGGGCGAGATCGCCGTCGGCGTGCAGGAACGAGTGCACCGACCCGTTCGTGATGGGCTCGCGGTGCCGGCCGGGCACGACCGCCTCGAGCACGCTGCGGATCACCCCGCCGTGCGCGACCACGACGATCGACTCGCCCGGGTGCTCGGCGGCGAGGCGATGAAGGGCCGCGACGACGCGCTCCGCGACGGCCTCCCGCGTCTCACGGCCGGGGACCTCGGCGCCCTCGGGGTAGCGGGCGTCGAGCTCGGCGCCCGTCAGGCCCTCGGCGTCGCCGTAGTTGCGCTCGACGAAGGCCGCGTCGAGCTCCGGGCCGGGCATCCCGATCGCCTCGGCGATGATCGCGGCGGTCTCGGCGGCGCGACCGAGCGGCGAGGCGATGATGCGGGACCACTGGC
This sequence comes from Microcella sp., assembly GCF_030645145.1. GTDB lineage: Bacteria > Actinomycetota > Actinomycetes > Actinomycetales > Microbacteriaceae > Microcella. Next base: position 10,652 of record NZ_JAUSMI010000165.1, read on the forward strand.
GGCCGCGCAGCAGCTGGCCGGTCGCGGCCGCCTGCGCGCGGCCCGTGTCGTTGAGCGGGATGTCGGTCGAGCCCTGGATGCGACGCGCGCGATTCCAGTCGGTCTCGCCGTGGCGGACGAGGGCGAACGCGGTCATGGTGGCCTTTCCGGATCGGGGCGGGCGACCGGGGCGGACGGCGGCGGGAGCGCTAGTCGGCGATGAGGGCGTCGCGGAGGGCCGCGAGCGTCTCGGTGGTGCCCGCGTCGATCTTAACGGCGGCGCGCGCGTCGGCCTTCGTCTCTCCCCGGTTGACGATGATCGTCGGGATGCGGCGCTTCGCGGCGAGCCCCACGAGCCGCACGCCCGAGTTCACGACGAGCGAGGAGCCGAGGACGAGCAGGGCGTCGGCGCGGGCGACGATGCCGCGGGCCTCCTCGAACTTCACGGGAGGGACGAACTCGCCGAAGAAGACGATGTCGGGCTTGAGGGTCCCGCCGCACACGGTGCACTCGGGGATGGCGAAGCGCGACACGTCGTCGACCTCGGCGTCGCCGTCGGGGTTCACGCGGTGCTCGGCGTCGACGTCGAGCCACGGGTTCAGGGCCGTGATGCGGTCGGCGATCGAGTCGCGCGCGAAGGCCTGGCCGCAGTGCAGGCACACGACGCGATCCATCGAGCCGTGCAGGTCGACGACGCGGCGGCTGCCGGCGCGCACGTGCAGACCGTCGACGTTCTGCGTGACGACGCCCGCGATGCGGCCGTGATCCTCGAGCTCGGCGAGGGCGCGGTGGCCGTCGTTGGGGCGCGCGGAGGCGAAGCGGCTCCAGCCGAGGTGGCTGCCCGCCCAGTAGCGCTTGCGGTAGGGCTCGTCGGCGAGGAACTGGCTGAAGGTCATGGGCGTGCGCACGGGGGCGCCGGCCCCGCGGTAGTCGGGGATGCCCGAGTCGGTGCTGATCCCGGCTCCGGTGAGGACGGCGATGCGGCGGCCCGCGAGCAGCGCGATCGCCTCGTCGAGGCTCGCGCGAGCGGCATCGCCGAGCGGCAGCGGCTGAGCCGGGGCCGACGAGTGCGCCATGGTGCCTCCCTGCGGGGTCTCTCGCAGAGTAAACGCGCCGGGTTTCGGATATGTTTCCGGAGGCTGTGCGACCGGGGAGCGCCCTCGGCGAACGCCGCGATCGGAAGGCGGGGATCTCGATGCGGATCGTGCGGATCGAGGGCCTGGAGCATCCGGACCTCGCCGACTACGCGCGCCTCACGGACGTCGCGCTGCGTCGCCTGACCGAGCCCGAGGGCGGGCTGTACCTCGCCGAGTCGCTCACGGTCATCGGGCGGGCGCTGCGCGCCGGCCACGAGCCGCGCTCGGTGCTCACGAGCGAGAGGTGGCTGCCCGACGTCGAGGCCCTGCTGGGCGATCGCGACGTCCCCGTGTACGTCGGGGCGACGCCAGCCCTCGAGGAGCTCACCGGCTTCCACCTGCATCGCGGCGCCCTCGCGAGCATGCATCGGCCCGCGCCGCTCGACCCCCGTGCCCTGCTGGCGGATGCCCGGCGCGTCGTCATCGTCGAGGACGTCGTCGACCACACCAACGTCGGGGCGATCTTCCGCTCGGTCGCGGGCCTCGGGGCGGACGCCGTGCTCGTCACGCCGCGCTGCGCCGACCCGCTCTACCGCCGCAGCGTGCGCGTGTCGATGGGAACGGTGCTGCAGGTGCCGTGGACGCGGCTGCCGGAGTGGGACGAGGCCGCGCCGATCCTCCACGAGGCGGGGTTCACGATCGCCGCGCTCGCCCTCGCGGACGACGCAGTCTCGCTGCGCGACTTCGCCGCGACCGCTCCCGAGCGCGTCGCCATGCTCGTCGGCGCGGAGGGCGACGGGCTCTCGCGGCAGGCGCTCGCGGCGGCCGACGTCGTCGTGACGATCCCGATGGCGCACGGCGTCGACTCGCTCAACGTCGCGGCCGCGAGCGCGGTCGCGCTCTACGCGCTGCAGGGCTGAGGAGCCCCGCCGCCCGGGCAGGGTCGGCGCCGACCGCTCAGTCGACGGCGATCGCGTGCAGCACGAGCGCCTGCTCCGGAGCCAGCAGAGGCACCGGGATGCCCGCCTCGGCGAGCACGCGGCCGTGGGCGACGAGCTCGCCCTCGACGAACCACGCGGGCGGGGCATCCTGCAGCACGCGCGGAGCGCCGCCGAGCGGGACGACCGCGACGCGATAGCGGCGATCGGGGTCGAGTCCGGGCAGCCGCAGCGGCGCCGGCACCGCGACGGGCGAGGAGGCGAGCGTCGCGAGGCTGAAGAGCGCTTCGGCGCGGTCGAGCGCGACGACGCCGTGGACGAGCCGTGCGGCGTCGTCGTCGGGGTCGACGCGGACGGTGCGACCGGCGTGCACGAGCGGGCGGAAGCGGCGGACGGTCGCGACCCAGTCGCGCAGGAGGGCGCGCTCGTCGTCCGTCGCGCGCGTGACATCCCACTCGATGCCGGCGTGGCCGAACAACGCGGTCGCGAGCCGTAGCGAGAGGTCGTGCGTGCGGCCCGTGATGTGGGCGCGCGGCGCGCCGACGTGGCCGCCGAGGAGCTCGAGCGGCACGAGAAGACTCGTCCAGCGCTGGATGCTCTGCCGCTCGAGGGCGTCGTTCGTGTCGCTCGTCCAGAACCGGTGGGTGCGGCGCGCGATGCCGAGGTCGACGCGGCCGCCGCCCGAGGCGCACGACTCGATCGCGAGCTCGGGGTGGCGGGCGCGAAGCTCGTCGAGCAGCGCGTAGAGCGCGCGCGTCTGCGCGGCCGAGCCGCCGGCCATGAGGGCGCGGTTGTGATCCCACTTGAGGAAGCGGATCGGGTACTCCGTCAGAAGGGCGTCGAGCGCTCCCAGCAGGTGGCTGCGCACCTCGGGGTTCGCGAGGTCGAGCGCGTGCTGCCAGCGCCACGTCGGCGGGACGGCGCCGTCGGAGGAGGCGAGGAGCCAGTCGGGATGCTCGTGCGCGAGCCGCGACTCGGGGCTCACCATCTCGGGCTCGACCCACAGGCCGAACTCCATCCCGCGGCTCTCGACGCGATCGACGAGCGGGTGCAGGCCCTCGGGCCACCGCTCGGGGTCGACGACCCAGTCGCCGAGCGCGCGGCGGTCGTCGGTGCGGCCCGCGAACCAGCCGTCGTCGAGGACGAACCGCTCGACGCCGAGATCGGCGGCGGCGTCGACGAGCGGCGAGAGCGCGTCGAGCGACTGGTCGAAGTAGACGGCCTCCCACGTGTTGAGCACGACGGGGCGGTGCGTGGGAGGCGACAGGCGCCGCACGTACGGGTGGAATCGGTCGGAGAGCCCGTCGAGCCCCGTGCCGGAGAACGCGAAGAGCGCGACCGGGGCGTCGTGGCGCTCGCCCGGGGCCAGGACGACCTCGCCGGGCTGCAGGAGCTCCTCGGCGTGCAGGTGCCGGTGGCCGGTCGCGAGCGACTCGAGGGCGATGCGGCTGTCGCCGCTCCAGGCGTGGTGCATGGCCCACACCTCGCCGGCGGCGAAGCCGAAGCCGGGCGTGCCGGCGATCGTGAGGAACGGGGCGTCGTGGCCCGGGCGGCCCTGGCGCTGCTCGCGCACGTGGACGCCGTCGCGGACGGGGCCGCGCTGCGGGCGCCGCTCGCCGGCCCACAGCCCGGAGAAGTCGAGGAGGTCGCGGGCGCGGGCGGGCACCGGCAGACGTGCGGCGAGGCGCGCGATCGCGACGGGATGCTCGCCCGCGGCGGTCGCGGAGACGGCGACCTCGGCGATGCCCTCGCCGGTGAGCTCGATGCTCCAGTCGAGGTCGAGGAGGGGGCCGCGGTCGTCGTGCGCGCGCAGCGAGACGACGAGCCCGGCGTCGGCGGAGCGGTGCACGGCCGTCGTGCTGAGCACGAGCGGGGAGCGCGAGGCGGGCATCCCGACCCGATGGGCCTCGATGCCGGGGAGTCCCGTCCAGCCCTCCGCGGGCGTGGGGAGGACGGAGGGGACGAGCGGGCGGTCGGGCGAGCTCGGGGCGACCGCGGGATCGGCGGCGACGAGCGCGAGGTCGGGCTCGTCGAGCGGGCCGAGGTCGGGGCCCCAGTAGCGGACGGCGGGCACGGCCGCGCCGCGGGCGTCGAGCACGAGGCTGACACCCGCGGCGCGGAGGTGGTGCAGGGAGATGGTTACTCCTTGACGGGGATCGACGCCGCCTCGAGGGCGGAGATCGTGGAGGCCTGGCCGGACTCCAGAGCGTCCATGAGCGTACCGCTGCCCGAGAGGGCGCCGGAGAAGCCGTCAGCGACGTCGTTGTAGACCTGCGTCATGGTCGGGCCCCACGTGAAGTCGGGGTCGACCTCGGCGCCGGCGGCGGCGAAGACCTCGTAGATCTTCTGGCCGCCGTAGAACTCCACGCCCTCGGAGAAGACGGGGAGGTCCGCACCCTCGACGGTCGCCGGGTAGATCTGCGCGGTGCGGTTCATCGCGGTCAGAGCGTCGGCGTCGGTGTTGAGCCACAGCGCGAACTGCGCCGCCTCGTACGGGTGGTCGGAGCCCTTGAGCACCGCGGTGGTCGAGCCGCCCCAGTTGCCCGCGGCCGACTCGCCGGCCTCCCACTGCGGCATGGGCGCGACGGCCCAGTTGCCGGCCGTGTCGGGCGCGCCGCTGAGGATCGTGTTGGCGCCCCAGACCGCGGAGAGCCAGGTCCAGATCTCGCTCGAGTTGTACGCGGCGTTCCACTCGTCCGTCCACGGCGGGTACTTCGCGACGAGGTCGTCCTCGATCATGCCCTGCCAGTACTCGGCCACCTGGAGCGACTCGTCACCGGTCAGCGAGACCTCCCAGGCGTCGCCGTCGTTGGTGAACCACTCGCCGCCGGTCTGCCAGACGAGGCCGGCGAAGGCGTTGATGTCGCTCTGCGAGAAGTTGTTGATGTACCCGCCCTCCTCGCGGATCTGGGCGGCCGCGGCGCGGTAGTCCTCCCAGGTCTCGGGGATCTCGATGCCGGCGGCCTCGAAGAGGTCGGCGCGGTAGAACAACGCCATGGGGCCGGTGTCCTGCGGGATCGCGTAGACCGCGTCCTCCTCGCCGAAGGTGACCTGGCTCCAGGTCCAGTCGACGAACTGGCTCTCGGCCTCGACGATGCCCTCGCAGGCCGCGATGTTCTCGAGGCCGTCCTGGACGCGGAAGTTGGGGAGCGCGTCGAACTCGATCTGACCGAGGTCGGGGGCGTTGCCGGCCTCGAGCTGGTTGAAGAAGTTCTGGTAGGTGCCGCCGTTGCCGTTCGGGCCGGTCTGGACGGTGACCTGGACGTCGGGGTTCTCGTCGTTCCAGATCGCGACGGCCTCGTCGATGCCGGGCAGCCAGCTGGTGAACGTGAGCTCGACGGGTCCGTCGGAGGGGGCGCAGTCGCCTCCGGCGGCTCCGGGGGCGTCGGTGCCCCCGGTCGAGCAGGCGGTGAGCGCGAGCGCTGCGAGAGCCGCCATGGCTCCGGCGCGTGCGACGGTGGTGATCGCCATGCGATGGTCCTTTCTCTTGGTGGTGGTTCGGGTGGTTCGGGTGGTGCGGGTGGTGCGCCCGATCGGCTGGGATCGGGAGTCGGGGGAGGCCTAGGGGGCCGGGGTCACTTGAGCCCGCCGCTCGCGAGCCCGGACTGCCAGAAGCGCTGCAGACCCAGGAAGGTGAGGATGAGCGGGATGATCGACAGGAGCGAGCCGACGATCACGAGGGCGCGGATGTCGGGGATCTGGCTGACCTGCGTGTTCCAGACGTAGAGGCCGAGCGTGACGGGGAAGAGGCTCTCGTCGCGGAGCATGATGAGGGGCAGGAAGAAGTTGTTCCAGATCGCGACGAACTGGAACAGGAAGATCGTCACGAGCGCGGGGGCCATGAGGCGCGTGGCGACCGTGAAGAAGGTGCGCACCTCGCCTGCGCCGTCGATGCGGGCGGCCTCGACGATCTCGTCGGGCACGCTCGCCGCCGCGTAGATGCGCGAGAGGTACACGCCGAAGGGGCTCACGAGGCTCGGCAGGAAGACCGCCCAGATCGTGTTGGTCGCGCCGACCTGGCTGAAGAGCAGGAACAGCGGGAGCGCGAGCGCGGTGGCCGGGACGAGCACGCCGCCGAGGATGATGTTGAACAGCAGCTCGCGGCCGCGGAAGCTGTACTTCGCGATCGCGTAGCCGGCCATCGCCGCGATGATCGTCGCGAGGAGAGCGCCGACTCCCGCGTAGAGGGCGCTGTTGCCGAGCCAGCGGAGGAAGACCGCGTTGCGGTAGTCGAAGAGCGCGGCGATGTTGTCGAACAGCGCGAAATCGGCGAACCACAGGGGCGCGGTCGTCGTGAAGTCGGAGCGCGTCTTGCTCGAGGCGACGAGGAGCCACCAGATCGGCGTGAGGAAGTACAGCGTCGCGACGATCATCACGGCCATCGCGATCGTGCGCGAGGCGGCGCTCTCGCGGATGCCGCTGTGCGCGGTGTCGCGCCCGACGCGGCGGGCCTTCTCGGTCTTCGCCGGGCGAGGGGATGTCGCGGTCATGCCGCCGTCCTCCGCTGCGTGAGCTTGAGCACCGTGAACGAGAGCACGAACGTCGCGAGCGCGAGCACGACGCTCATGGCGGCCGCGAGGCTGATGTTCGGCACCGATGCGGTGGAGTAGATGGTGAGGTTCGGGGTGAAGGTGCTCGTGACGGCCGACGTGAACGACTGGAACACCTGCGGCTCGGCGAGCAGCTGGAGCGTGCCGATGATCGAGAAGATCCCGGTCAGCACGAGCGCGGGCACGACGAGCGGGATCTTGATCGACCACGCGATGCGCAGCTGGCTCGCGCCGTCGAGGCGCGCGGCCTCGTAGATCTCGCTCGGGATCGCCAGGAGCGCCGAGTAGATGATGAGCATGTTGTAGCCGACGTAGACCCACGTCACGACGTTCGCGATCGACCACAGCACGTTGCCGGCGGAGAGGAAGTCGACGCTCTGCGTCACGCCCGTGAACGGCGAGAGGTTGGGCGAGTAGAGGAAGCCCCACATGATCGCGGCGATGACGCTCGGCACGGCGTAGGGCGCGAAGAACGCGAGCCGGAAGAACTTCGAGCCGCGCACGAGCGGCGAGTCGAGGAGCAGGGCGAGGATCAGCGCGATCCCGAGCATGATCGGCACCTGGACGGCGCCGAACAGCAGCACGCGCCCGATCGACGACCAGAAGGCCTCGTTCTCGAAGACCGCGACGTACTGCGTGAACCCGCCGAAGACCTGCACCGCGGGCCCGAAGGTGCCTCGCGCTCGACGACGAGCATCGACTGGTAGACGGCGTACCCGATGGGGATGACGTAGAAGAGCGCGAAGAGCGCTCCGAACGGCGCCAGGAAGATCGCGATCGACCCCCGGTGGCGCACGGTGCGCGGTCGGCGCACGGCGGTGTCGGTCACGAGTGACTCCTCTCGGTCAGCACGGCGATGATGCCGCCCGCGGGCACGACGGCGGGCCCGGACGCGCTCTCGCCCGTGACGAGGTCGACCCCGTGGAGCGGCAGGTCGGCGAGCCGCAGCTCGGCGTCGCGGTGGTTGATGACGATCGTCACCGCGCGCCCGTCGCCGCTGCGGACGACGAGGTCGACGTCGTCGCCCACGTCGGTGACGGGGATGCCCGCCTCGGCGCACGCGCGCCGCATGACGTCGCGCAGGGCCTCGGCGTCGAGCACCGCGGCGAGGTACCACGCGGCCCCCGAGCCGTGAGTCGCCCGGGTCAGCGCGGGCGAGCCCGCCGCCGGGCCGCTCGCGAAGCGGTCGAGCACCTCGGCCCGCTCGGCGCGCAGCGCCTCGCTCCAGATCGTCGCGGTCGCGCCGCTGTCGAGCACGACGGTCTCGTCGGCGGCGAGCGGGCGCAGTTCGTCGACGACGATGCCGAGCAGGTCGCGGAACGCGCCGGGGTGGCCGCCGAGGCGGATCGCGGCGTCCTCGTCGGCGAGGCCGCTGAAGGGAGTGATGAGGACGGTCGCGCCGCAGCCCGCGGCCCGCGCGATCGTGTCGGCCGCCGCATCCGTCACCGAGTAGAGGGTCGGCACGACGACGAGGTCGTAGCCGTCGAGGGAGTCGCCGGGGCGCACCATGTCGACCGTGACGCCGAGGGAGCGCAGCGCGCGGTGGTAGCGACGGGCCTCGGGGAGGTACTGCAGCAGCTGCGAGGGGTGCGTGTCGACCTCGGCGGCCCAGCGGGGCTCCCAGCCGACGACCATGGCGGCCCGCGCCTCGACGCGCAGGCCGACGACGGGAGAGAGGCGGTCGAGCAGGGCGGAGAGCTCGACGCTCTGCCGCCAGGCGGGCCCCGTCGCGCCGGCGTGGGGGAGGAGCGCGGAATGGAACTTCTCGGCGCCGCGCTGCGAGGCGCGCCACTGGAAGAAGCAGATCGAATCGGCGCCGCGCGCGACGTGGCCGAGCACGGTGCGGGCGAGCTCGCCCTCGCGCTTGGCGTGGTTGACGGGCTGCCAGCTGACGGCGCTCGTGGAGGTCTCCATGAGCATCCACGGGGCTCCGGCGGCGAGGCCGCGCGTGAGGTCGGCGCTGAACGCGAGCTCGCCGAGCGGGTCGGGCAGGCGGTGGTCGAGGTAGTGGTCGTTCGCGATGACGTCGAGGTCGTCGGCCCAGCTCCAGTAGTCGAGCGCGCTGATGTGATCGGTGACCATGAGGTTCGTCGTCACGGGCGCCGACGAGCGGCGGCGGATGACCTCGGCCTCCGCGCGGTAGTGGGCGAGCAGCTCGTCGGAGGAGAAGCGCTGGAAGTCGAGCCGCTGCGCGGGGTTGCCCGCCGACAGGGTCGTGCGTGGCGGGAGGACGTCTGCCCACTCGCTGTAGCGCTGGCTCCAGAACGCGGTGCCCCACGCGGCGTTGAGCGCCTCGATCGAGCCGTACCGGCGCTCGAGCCACCCGCGGAAGGCGGCGGCCGAGACGTCGCAGTAGCAGTGCGCGTTGTGGCAGCCGAGCTCGTTCGAGACGTGCCAGAGCGCGACGGCGGGGTGCTCGCCATAGCGATCCGCGACGCGCTCGACGAGCGCGAGCGCGCGCTCGCGGAAGACGGGCGAGCTGGGGCACCACGCCTGGCGGCCACCGGGGTAGGCGATGACGCCGTTCCTGTCGCGCGGGAGGATCTCGGGGTGCAGTCGCGACAGCCACGGCGGCGGCGAGGAGGTTCCCGTTCCGAGATTGATGCGGATGCCCGCCTCGTGCAGGAGCGCGATGATCGCGTCGAGCCCGCTGAAGTCGAACTCACCGTCGCGCGGCTCGAAGTGCGCCCAGCCGAAGATGCTGATCGCGACGAGGTCGACGCCGAGCTCGCGCATGAGCGCGACGTCCTCGCGCCAGACCTCGGGGCTCCACTGCTCGGGGTTGTAGTCGCACCCGAGCGTGATCGACGCCGTCGGCCATCCGGGCACGAGGGGCTCGGCTGCCGTGCGGGGGAGGGCGGGAGTGAGGCTCACGGAGCTGTCCTGGATTCCTTCGGTCGACGTCGTTGTCGCTCCGCCTCTGGGAGCGTGCACAGAGTGTCCTGCGACGATCGCCCGATCAGATTCTGGGAGCGTGCACAGACTACGCACGCCCCCGTCCGGGTGTCAACGACCGAGTGGCCGTTCCGGCGTGTCGCGCGTCGATACACTGACCCCCATGAGCCCCACCGCCCCGCGCCCCAAGCGCGCCACGATCTTCGACGTGGCGGCGGAGGCGGGCGTCTCGCGGGGCACCGTCTCGCGCGTGCTCAACGGTGAGCCGTACGTCTCCGAGAGCGCGCGCGCCGCGATCGAGGCGGCGATCGCGAAGGTCGGCTACGTGCGAAACACGGCCGCCCGCAACCTCGCCCGCCAGTCCTCCGGCGCGATCGCACTCATCGTCCACGAGCCGCACTCGGTCTTCGTCGACGACCCCAACATCGGCAACATCCTGCTCGGGACCAACGGCGCCCTCTCGGCGGCGGACTACCAGCTCGTGACCCTCGTCATCGAGACCGACCGCGACTCCGAGCGCGTGAGCGGCTACCTCGGCGGAGGCTTCGTCGACGGCGCGATCATCGTCTCGGCCCGCGAGGGCGACCCCATCTCGCGCGCGATCGCCGAGCTTCGCCTGCCCGCCGTCATGATCGGCCGGCCCGACAACCAGCCGCGACTGGCCTGGGTCGGCATCGACAACCGCGGCGCCGCGCAGCAGATCTCCGAGCGGCTCGCCGCGACCGGCCGCCACCGCGTCGGCATGATCGCCGCGGGTCTCGACCGCGACTCCGGTCGCGATCGCCTCGCCGGCTTCCGGGATGCCCTGGGCGAGCGCTTCGACGCCGATCTCGTCTCGCGCCAGCCGTTCTACACCTTCGACGCCGGGGTCGCCGGCATGACCGAGCTGCTCGAGCGCGACCCCGCGATCGACGGTGTCTTCGCGGCGTCGGACGCCGTCGCGGCGGGCGCGATCGACGTGCTGCGCGCGCGGGGCCGTCGGGTGCCGGAGGACGTCGGCGTCGTGGGCTTCGACGACTCCGCCTGGGCGATGCGGAGCCAGCCGCTCCTGTCGACCGTGCGCCAGCCGGCCGCGTCCCTCGGGGCGCGCGCGGCCGAGCTCGTGCTCGAGCAGATCCGCTCGGGCGGCACGAGCGGCGACGGGGGAGTCGTGCTCGACACCGAGGTCGTCTGGCGCGCCTCGGCCTGAGCCGAGCATCCGCCCCCGCTTCGTAGACTGAGCGGGTGCGCCGCCGTTCCCTCGTCCTCGTCGCCGGGATCACCGCCGGCGCTCTCGCGACCGGGGCCGGACTGTACTCGACCTACGCGCTCATGACGCCCGTGCCCGCCGTCGCGGGCGAGGCCATCGAGCGGCCGAGCGTCGCGACCCCCGTCGAGACCGTCGTGCTGCCGGGGTACGGAGCGAGCGCGGTCGGGCCGCTCGATGAGCGCGGCGCCGTCTACGCCGGCACCGACCTCGACACGCTGCGGCCCATCGCCTCGATCACGAAGGTCGTCACGGCGCTCGTCGTGCTCGACGCGAAGCCCCTCGCGACGGGAGAGGCCGGCCCCACGATCACGCTCGACGCCGCCGCGGGCAGCCTCGATGAGGAGTACATCGCCCGCAACGGCTCGTACGCCCCCGCGCGCGAGGGTCTGCAGCTCACCCAGCGCCAGCTCATCGACCTCATGCTCGTGTGGTCGGCCAACAACTACGCCGACACGCTCGCGACGTGGGCCTTCGGCTCGGTCGAGGCGTACGTCGAGGCGGCCGGCGCCTGGATCGACCGGCAGGACCTCGAGGGCCTCCAGGTCGCCGACGCGACGGGCTTCTCGCCGCAGAGCGCCGCGACCCCGCGCGCGCTGCTCGATCTCGCGCGGCTCGCGGTCGCGCACCCCGTCGTCGCCGACTCGACCGGGCTGCAGCGCATCGAGGTGCCCGGCGTCGGCGCGTTCGAGAACCGCAACACCGCGCTCGGTCTCGACGGGGTGACGGGGCTCAAGACCGGCACGACGGAGGAGGCGGGCGCCTGCCTGCTGTTCTCCGGCAGCGCCGAGGTCGAGGGCGAGATCGTCGAGGTCGTCGGCGTCGTGCTCGACGCCGACGTGCACGCGCAGGCCGCCGCCGACACGCGCGCCCTCCTCACGAGCGTCATCGACGACTACCGCGCGGTCGAGCTCGGCACCGCGGGCGAGGTCGTGGCCCGCTGGCGCGCGCCCTGGGGCGACGAGGCCGAGCTGCGCATCGCCGAGGACGCGCGCGAGCTCGTCTGGGGCGACGCGACGAGCCAGTCGTTCGTGCCGACGCCCGCGCTGCCGCCGGGCGGCGGGGCGCCCGCGGATCCGCTCATGATCGTGCAGCTCGGAGGCGAGCAGCTCGATGTCCCGCTCGAGTGGAGCGGACGGATCGGCGGCCCGGATCTCTGGTGGCGACTCACGCAGCCGCTGCGCGAGTGGGGCATCCTGACCGAGTAGATCACGGCGCCACCGCGGCGGCCCGCGCCGTCAGCGTCTCGGCGGGCCGGCCTCGGGGCGCTTCGCCGTGATCAGGTCGCCCGACGACTGATGGCGGATGCGCCGAACGACCCACGGAACGAGGTACTCGCGGGCCCAGCCGATGTCCTCCGTGCGGGCCTGACGCCAGGTGCGGCCGGGAAGCGGCTCGGGGCGCATGGGCTCGAGATCGTGATCGATGCCGAGGGCGTCGAGCGTCGCGCGAGCGATCGTGTGGTGGCCGAGCGCGGAGAAGTGCAGCCGGTCGGGGTGCCACATGCGGGAGTCCCGCAGCTCGCGCAGCGCCCACATGTCGACGACGATCGCGTCGTGCTTCGCCGCGACGTAGCGGAGGTTCTCGTTGTAGATCGCGACCTTGCCGCGCACGCGCCGCAGCACGGGCGTCATGCCGATATCGGGCCCGTTGAACATGAGCACCGTCGCGCCGTCGGATCGCAGGCGGGCGATCGCGTCGTCGAACCGTTGGGCGACCTCGTCGGGGTCCGTGCCGGGGCGGATGATGTCGTTGCCGCCGGCCGAGATCGAGATGAGGTCGGGGCGCAGGGCGAGAGCGGGGTCGATCTGCTCATCGGCGATCTGCTGGAGCAGCCGGCCCCGCACCGCGAGGTTGGCGTAGGCGAAGTCGTCGGTGCGCTCGGCGAGCTGCTCGGCGACGCGATCGGCCCATCCGCGGTGGCCGCCGGGCGACTCGGGCTCGGGGTCGCCGATGCCCTCCGTGAACGAGTCTCCGATCGCGACGTAGCGCGACCAGGGGTGCAGCTGAGACATGCTCCTATCGTGGCAGACGGCGCGAGTTCCACGAAGTCACGGGGAGCGCCCGCCGGCGTGCGGCCTCCGCTTGGCTAGCTGGGAGGATTCTGTAAGGTTCGTGGCCCTCGATCGGGGGGTGTGCTTGACTATCGGCCGAGCGATTCCACCGAGTCGTTCGAACGAAGGCTGAGAGGCAACTGACTCTCGCCACAACGAAAGGACAATCCCATGGGTTTCCTCGCTTTCCTCCTCCTCGGGCTCATCGCCGGTGCCATCGCGAAGCTCATCCTCCCCGGCAAGCAGAACATCGGCTGGCTGATGACCCTCGTCCTCGGCGTGCTCGGCGCCCTCCTCGGCGGATGGCTCGGCAGCGTGCTCTTCGGCACCGGCCTCGAGGAGTTCTTCGACCTCAGCACCTGGCTGCTCGCCATCGGCGGCGCCATCATCGTGCTCCTGATCTACGGCGCGATCGTCGGCCGCAAGGGCCGTCGCGCGTAATCGCGACACCTTTCGCTCACGGGGGCGGATCGCTTCGGCGGTCCGCCCCCGTTCGCGTTCCCGCCGTCCGCCCCCGCGGTGCGCGGCCGTCGGCGGTCGGTGCCAGGATGTCCGCGTGAGCAAGCAGGACGGCAGCGGGCGGCAGGTCACCACCGCCCCGACCGCCGACACGAGCGCGCGCATCCTGCACCTCGACATGGACGCGTTCTTCGCGTCGGTCGAGCTCCTCGAGCGGCCGGAGCTTCGGGGGAGACCCGTCATCGTCGGTCACCGCGGCGCCCGCTCGGTCGTGACGGCCGCGACCTACGAGGCGCGTCGGTACGGCGTCAACTCGGCGATGCCGATGGCGGTCGCCCTGCGTCGCTGCCCGAACGCGATCGTGCTCGAGCCGCACTACGACCGCTACACGCACTTCTCGCGCGAGGTCATGCGCATCCTCGGCGACGCGACGCCGATCGTCGAGACGCTGTCGATCGACGAGGCCTTCCTCGACGTGCGCGGGGCCATCCCGCTCTTCGGGCCGCCCTTCGCGATCGCGACGGCGCTGCGCGAGCGGATCAGGAGCGAGACGGGTCTCACCGCCTCCGTGGGCGCCGCCGCGACGAAGTTCGTCGCGAAGCTCGCGTCGAGCCGATCGAAGCCCGACGGCCTCCTCGTCGTCCCCGAGGCCGACACGCTCGCGTTCCTCCACCCCCAGCCGATCAGTGCGCTGTGGGGCGTCGGCGCCTCGACGGAGGAGCGCCTCGCGCGCCTCGGCCTGCGCACGATCGGCGATCTCGCCGTCACCCCGCTCGATTCGCTGCGCGCCGCGATCGGCGAGTCGGGCGCCGTGCGCCTGCACGAGCTCGCCTGGGGGCGCGATCCCCGAGCCGTGACACCCGGCCGCGACGAGAAGTCGATCGGGCACGAGGTCACGTTCGAGCGCGACGTGAGCGACGCGGTCGCCCTCGATCGCGAGCTGCTGAGGCTCTCGACGCGCGTCGCCGAGCGGCTCCGGCGCGGAGGATGGGTCGCGCGCACGGTCGCGGTCAAGATCCGCTTCGGCGACTTCCGCACGATCACGCGCTCGCGCACCCTCGCCGAGCCGAGCGATGTCGCCGAGCGGCTCTCGCGGGAGGCGCGCGCGCTGCTCGCGGAGGCGCGACCGGCGGGCACGGGCATCCGCCTCATCGGGGTCAGGGCCGAGAACCTGCTGCCCGCGGGTTCGGTCGCGCGCGGCCTGTGGGACGACGACGAGCCGTGGCGCGAGACCGAGACGACGCTCGACGCGGTCGCCGAGCGCTTCGGGCGCGGCGCGATCCAGCGCGCATCCCTGCTCTCGCCGGGCGAGCGTCGCCGCCGCTCGGCGCTGTCGACCGACGATGTCGGGAGCCTCGACTAGCATCGGGTCGAGTGAGCACCCCCGACCGCAGCGCCCCCCACGTGGGCACCTTCGCGGCCGAGCATCTCTCGCCGTCCTTCCCCGAGCGGGCCGCGCGCGGCACCGCGAGCCGCCTCCGCGCCTGGCAGGCCGAGGCCCTCGACCGATACTTCGCGACCGAGCCGCGCGACTTCCTCGCGGCTGCGACCCCGGGGGCCGGCAAGACCACGTTCGCGCTCCGCCTCGCGACCGAGCTCCTCGCGCGCCGCACCGTCGATCGCGTGATCGTCGTCGCCCCGACCGAGCACCTCAAGCGGCAGTGGGCCGACGCGGCGCACCGCGTGGGCATCCGCCTCGACCCCGCCTTCCGGAACAGCCAACGGATCATCCCGCGCTCGTTCCACGGCATCGCCGTCACCTACGCGCAGGTCGCCGCGAAGCCCTACCTGCACCGCACCCTCACCGAGACCGCCTCGACCCTCGTCATCCTCGACGAGGTGCACCACGGCGGCGACGCGCTGAGCTGGGGCGACGCCATCCGCGAGGCCTACGAGGGAGCGACCCGGCGCCTGTCGCTCACGGGAACGCCGTTCCGCTCCGACACGGCGCCGATCCCGTTCGTGTCGTACGTGCCCGACGAGCAGGGCATCCGCGTCTCGCAGACCGACTACGCGTACGGCTACGGGCGCGCCCTCTCCGACGGCGTCGTGCGCCCCGTGCTCTTCATGGCCTACGCCGGGAAGGTGCGCTGGCGCACGACGACCGGTGACGAGATGGAGGCCCACCTCGGGCAGGGCGACACGCAGGACGTCACCTCCCAGGCGTGGCGGACCGCCCTCGACCCCGAAGGGCAGTGGATGCCCGGGGTGCTGTCGGCGGCCGACCGCCGGCTCACGGAGGTGCGCCACGCCGTTCCCGACGCCGGGGGTCTCGTCATCGCGACCGACCAGACGGCCGCGCGCGCCTACGCGGCGCTCCTGCACCGGCTGACGGGGGAGGCGCCGACGGTCGTGCTCTCCGACGACAAGGGCGCGAGCGAGCGGATCCAGCAGTACGCCGACGGCGACGGGCGCTGGCTCGTCGCGGTGCGCATGGTCTCGGAGGGCGTCGACGTGCCGCGCCTCGCGGTCGGCGTCTACGCGACTAGCTCGTCGACCCCGCTGTTCTTCGCTCAGGCGATCGGACGCTTCGTCCGCGCGCGCCGTCGCGGCGAGACGGCGTCGATCTTCATCCCGAGCGTCCCGCCGATCATGGGGCTCGCGAACGAGCTCGAGCGCGAGCGCGACCACGCCCTCGATCGCGAGGGGACGGGCGACGAGCTGCTCGCCGACGACCTGCTGCGCGAGGCCGAGACGGGCGAGAGCGCCAGCGACTCCCTTACCGAGACCTACGCCTTCGCGGCGCTCGAGTCGCAGGCGCAGTTCGACAAGGTGCTCTACGAGGGCGTCGAGTTCGGCCAGCAGGCCGAGGTGGGCAGCCTCGAGGAGCTCGACTTCCTCGGCATTCCGGGCATCCTCGAGCCCGATCAGGTGCACGAGCTGCTGCGCTCGCGCTATCAGCGGCAGATGCGCCGCGTCGCCGAGCGCCCGCCGTCCGAGCGCCAGCCCGCCCCGCTCTACCGCACGCTCAAGGAGCAGCGGACCCTGCTCAACAGCCTCGTCGGGCTGCGCGCGAAGCTCACCGGCCAGCCGCACGGGCACGTGCACGCCGAGCTGCGCCGCGTGTGCGGCGGGCCCGCCGTGGGCCAGGCGAGCGTCGCGCAGCTGCAGTCGCGCATCGACCTCCTCCGCCGGCAGATGGCGGCAGGCGGGTCGTAGCGGCCTCGACCCGAGGGGGCAGGATGGTCGCATGCGCGACACCCCCTACCTCGTCGTCGACGTCGACCTGCTCGAGGCGAACCTCGCCGCGATGGCCGCGCACGCCCGCGCGCTCGGCGTCGACCTGCGCCCGCACGCGAAGACGCACAAGTCGGTCGATATCGCGCGCCGCCAGCTCGCGCACGGCGCCGTCGGGCTCACGGTCGCGACCGTCGCCGAGGCCGAGATCTTCGCGGCCGCGGGGTTCGATGACCTCTTCCTCGCCTACCCGATCTGGGCCGAGGGCCCGCGCGCCGACCGGCTCCGCGCGCTCGCGGGCGTCGCGCGCGTGCGCGTCGGCGCCGACTCCGTCGAGGGCGTCCGGATGCTCGCCGCCGCCGTGCGCGCCCGTCGCCCCGGTGCCGCCCCGCTCGCCATCGCGGTCGAGGTCGACAGCGGCCACCACCGCTCGGGCTGCGCGCCCGAGCGCGCCGCGGAGGTCGCCGCCGCGGCGCTCGATGCCGGGCTCGCGGTCGACGGGGTGTTCACGTTCCCCGGGCACTCGTACGGTGTCGGCGCGGGGAGCGATGCGGCGCGCGACGAGGCCGCCGCCCTCGGGACCGCGCGCGACGCGCTCACGGCCGCGGGCATCCCCTGCCCCGTCGTGAGCGGCGGCTCGACGCCGAGCGCCCGCGCGGCCGACCGGGACGTGCTGACGGAGCTGCGCCCCGGGGTCTACGCGCTCGGTGATGCGCAACAGTGGGAGCTCGGCTCGAGCGGGGCGGCATCGATCGCGCTGTGGGCGTGCGCGACGGTGGTGAGTCGGCGCGAGGGCGTCGTCGTCGTGGATGCGGGGAGCAAGATCCTGGGGGCCGATCGCCCGGCCTGGACGACGGGCTTCGGTCGTGCGCTCGACGAGCCGGACGCCCGGATCGCCGCGCTCTCGGAGCACCACGCGACGCTCGCCCTGCCGGCCGGGGTGCCGGCCCCCGCGCTCGGGACGCGGTTGCGGATCGCCCCGAACCACGTGTGCTCGGCGGTCAACCTCGCCGACGCGCTCGTCGTCGAGAGCGCAGGGGTCGAGACCGGGGTCTGGGCCGTCTCGGCGCGCGGCGCGAACACCTAGAGCCGCGGGGTCAGATCTTCGCGAGCCGGGCTCGAGCGAACCCGTAGATGCCGTAGATGATGAGCCCGACGCCGATCGAGGCGAGCCAGAACTCGCCGAGGAAGCCGCGGCGGAGAGCGCCGAGCGCACCGGCGAGACCGGTCACGTCGTTCGGGTCGACCTGGATCGCCTCGACGACGATGAGCCCGGCGAGCAGCAGGAACGCGATGCCTCGCGCGACGTAGCCGACGGCGCCGAGAGCCCGGACGGCGCGGCCCCTCCGCTCGGTCATCGGCCGGAGCTCCCACGAGAACCGTCGGCGGATGCCCTTGACGATGAAGTACACGCCGCCGACCGCGATGCCGACGCCGACGAGCACGAGGACCACCGCTCCGGCGGCCGAGTCGAGGAGGAAGCGGCTGAGGGCGCGCGAGTTGCGGCCCGACTGGAGGTCGCCGCCGAAGAGGAGGATGCCGGGCGGCACCGCGAGCGCGAGGTAGACGAGTCCCTGGGCGGCGCTCGCGACCCCCGAGGTCCAGCGGTGCATGGGCCCGCCGTTGAGGATGGCGTCGGCGAGCATCCAGACGCCGAGGCCGACGAGGCTCACGATCACGGCGACGAGGAGGACGGGACCGAGCGGGGCGGCCGCGATCACCTCGAAGGCGCCGACCTCGTCGGGCCGGGCGCGCCGATCGCCGAACGCGACGGCGATCGCGAGGGCCCCGATGATGACGTGCAGCAGGCCGGTGACGACCCAGCCGGAGCGGGCGATGAGGGTGAAGATCCGACTCTCGTGCACCTCGTGCACGGTCTCGGAACCGTTCACAGGCGCGCCCATCGTGCGCGCGCCGCGCAGTACACGCCGTAGGCGACGAGGCCCAGGCCGACGATGCTCAGGAGCACGACGCCGAACGGGAGGTCGGTGAGCGCGCGCAGGGCGCCGTCGAGGCCGGTGACCTCGCTCGAGTCGGTCGTGATCGCGGCGATGACCGCGAGAATGCCCAGCGAGACGAGGGCGACGCCCTTGGAGACGTACCCGACGATGCCGAGAGCGACGACCGTCCGCCCGGTCTTGCCGTCGGGCACCCGCAGGTCGCGGCGGAAGCGCCGGCGCAGCCCCTTGACGATGAAGAACACCCCGACGCCGAGGATGACGAGACCGAGCAGCGCGAGGATGAAGACCCCGCCCGGAGTCGCGATGAGGAACGCGCTCATCTCGCGCACGTCCTCCGTGGAGTCGGAGCGGCCGCCGAGAGCGATCGTGATCCCCGAGCCGGCGATCGCCGCGTAGACGACGCCCTTGAGGGCCGTGATGAGCCCGTCGGCGATCTCGCCGGAGGGGAGCAGGAGCAGGAGGCCCTCGATGAGCAGCCAGAGGGAGAGCGCGACGAGGCCCGCCACGAGAGCCCAGATGAGGATGATCCCCCCGGGGGTCGCCGCGATCGCGCTCAGCGCGCCCGAGGGGTCGGCGTCCGTGCCTCCCGTCCCGGCGCCCGTGGCGACCCCGAGCGCGAGGAACCCCATGAGGACGTGGAGGACGCCGTTCGTCGCGAAGCCCGCGCGCGCGGCCAGCTGGAAGGGCCGGCTGCTCCGCGCCTCGCGGACGGCGCGGATCCTCACAGCGTGGCCAGCCGGGCGCGCGCGGCGGTGTAGAAGCCGTGCGCGATGAGGCCGAGCCCGACGAGCGCGAGCAGGAGGGGGCCGGCAGGGGAGAGCGCGAGGGCGGCGAGCTGACCGCCGAGCCCGGCGGGGCCGGCCGGCAGGAAGGCGGCCACGAGCGTGAGCACGCCGAGGATCCCGAGGGCGATCGCCTTGCCGAAGTACGCGACGCGCCCCGCGATGAGGGTCGGTCGACGACCGGAGGACTTCGCGGGGAGGCGGATGTCGTGGAGGAAGTCGCGGCGCCAGCCCTTGATCGCGAAGTACGTCGCGACCGCGAGGATGAGGAGGGCGAAGATCGCGAGGACGACGGGGCCGACCGGGAGCTGCATGATCGAGCCCGTGAGCGTGCTCGTGTCCTCCTGGGGATTGCTGCGCCCGGCGGCGGCGATGCTCCCGCTGCTGAGGCCGAGCAGGACGTACGCGACTCCGCGGCCGATCTTCACCGCGCGATCACGGACGGAGAGACCGCCGTGGCGCTCGAGGATCACGGTGGTGAGCATCCAGACGCCCAGGATGACGTAGCCGATCGCGATCACCCAGAAGAGCACGGCCCCGCCGGGGTTCGCCGCGACGGCGCGCAGCGCGCCGACGCGCTCGGCATCGGGGGTGACGAGCACCGTGAGCGGGATGGACAGGGCGATCACACCGAGGAGGACGTGGAGGACGCCGTTGACGGCGAGTCCGGTGCGGGTGACGACGCGGTACGTCCGGGTGGGGATGGCGACGCCGTGCGGGCGCACGTCATCGCCCTCGGTGCGAGAGGTCATGCGCCCAGGCTAGAGGGCGAACGGGATTCGCGTCGCGGGGTTGCCCCGGATCGGTGGCACGCGCTACGTCGCCGCGCCCGTGCTCAGCGGAAGTCGCGGCTCGCGACGGTGGCCCTCAGGGGGAGCGTCTCGACGCGGTCGGCGACGATCGCGATGACGCCCTCGCGGGAGCGCTCGAGCGTGCCCCGGATGATGAGGGCGCGGCTCTCGCGCACGACCCGGCGGTAGCGGCCCCACAGCCCGACCGAGCAGATGACGTTGACGAGCCCCGTCTCGTCCTCGATGTTGAGGAAGGTGATGCCGCTCGCCGTCGCGGGCCGCTGCCGGTGGGTGACGACCCCGGCGATCTCGACGCGGCGGCCCGGCTCGGCGGAGCGGAGGTCGAGCGCGGTCAGCACGCCGCGGCGCGCGAGGGCGGGCCGCGCGTACCGCACGGGGTGGTCGCCCGGCGCGATGCCCGTCGAGACGAGGTTCGCGACCATCGTCTCGGCGTCGTCGAGGTCGCTGAACAGCGGCGGCTGCACGGCGACGACCGTGCCGGGCAGGTACTCGGGCCGGGCCTGCGCGGCCGCCCCCGCCGCCCACAGCGCGGCGCGGCGCGACAGGCCCAGGACGTCGAAGGCCCCGGCCGTGGCGAGCGCCTCGAGCTGCGCCGCCGTGAGGCCCGTGCGGTAGGCGAGCTCGGTGAGGTCGCGGTACGGGCCGCCGCGCTCGCGCTCGGCGACGATGCGCTCGGCGGTCGGGCGGCCGATGCCCGACACCGCGGCGAGCCCCTGCCGCACGGCGAGCTCGGCGTCGCGGCGGTGCCGGGCGCAGTCGGCGAGGTCGCCGTCGGTGGAGTCGGGGCGGAACTCGGGCACGGGGGGCTGGATGCGGCAGGCGCAGTCGGCGAGACCCGTCGGGGTCGCGCGGCGGGCATCCGCCCCGATCGCGGCGACGGCGTCGTCGACCACGAGGTCGACGCGCTCGAGCCCGGCCTCGACGCCCGAGCGCAGGATGCAGGGCGTGCGCACCTCGACGCCGTGCCGCTCCGCGTCGGCGGCGAGCGAGGCGGGGGAGTAGAAGCCCATCGGCTGCGCGCGCAGCAGGGCGGCGAGGAAGACGCCGGGGTAGTGCAGCTTGAGCCACGAGCTCGCGTAGACGAGCAGGCCGAAGCTGATGGAGTGGCTCTCGGCGAAGCCGAAGTTCGCGAAGGCCTGGATGCGGCCGTAGATCTCGTCGGCGAGCCGCCCCGTGATGCCGTTGCCCGCCATGCCCGCGTAAAGGGTCTCGCGCAGCGACTCGATGCGCTCGAGGCCGCGCTTGCTGCCCATCGCGCGACGCAGCAGGTCGGCGTCGTCGCCCGAGCAGCCGCCGACCGCCATCGCGATCTGCATGAGCTGCTCCTGGAAGACGGGCACGCCGAGGGTGCGCTCGAGCGGCTCGACGAGCTTCGGGTGGTCGTAGGTGATCGGCTCCTCGCCGAGCTTGCGACGCACGAAGGGGTGCACGGCGCCGCCCTGAATGGGCCCGGGGCGCACGAGCGCGATCTGCACGACGAGGTCGTAGAAGCGGCGCGGCTGCAGGCGCGGCAGGAGGCTCATCTGGGCGCGGCTCTCGACCTGGAAGACGCCGACCGAGTCGGCGCGGCACAGCATGTCGTAGGTTGCCTGCTCCTCCTTCGGCAGGGTCGCGAGCTCCCACCGCTCGCCGAGGTGCTCGTCGACGAGGTCGAAGGCGTACTGCAGCGCGGCGAGCATGCCGAGGCCGAGGAGGTCGAACTTGACGAGGCCCATCCAGGCGCAGTCGTCCTTGTCCCACTGCAGCACCGTGCGCCCCTCCATGCGCGCGTGCTCGATCGGCACGATCTCGCCGACGGGCCGGTCGGTGAGCACCATGCCGCCGGAGTGGATGCCGAGGTGCCGCGGGTAGGTGAGCACCTGCTGGGCGAGCGCGACGACGGGCTCGGGGATGTCGTGGTCATCGCTCGAGAGCACGGCGCCCCAGCGCTCGACCTGCTTGCTCCAGGCGTCCTGCTGCCCCACGGAGTGCCCGAGCGCGCGGGCCATGTCGCGCACGGCGTTCTTCGGCCGGTAGCTGATGACGTTCGCGACCTGGGCAGCGTTGCGCCGGCCGTAGCGCTCGTAGACGTACTGGATGACCTCCTCGCGCCGGTCGGAGTCGAAGTCGACGTCGATGTCGGGCTCCTCGTCGCGCAGCGCCGAGAGGAACCGCTCGAACGGCAGCTTGTAGCCGATCGAATCGACCGCGGTGATGTCGAGCAGGTAGCAGACGGCCGAGTTCGCCGCCGAGCCGCGCCCCTGGCAGAGGATGCCGCGGCCGCGGGCGAACTGCACGATGTCGTGCACGATGAGGAAGTAGCCGGGGAACCCCTTCTGCTCGATGACGTCGAGCTCGCGGCCGATGCGCGCGCGGTCGGCGTCGCTCGCGTCGGGGTACTTGCGCGGCACGGCCGCCCAGACGAGCGCGCGCAACCAGCTCATGGGCGTGTGGCCGGGCGGCACCTCCTGCGCGGGCAGCTGCGGCTTCGCCTGCCGCAGCGGGAACCCGAGCGCGTCGGCGAGCTCGACGCTGCGCGCGACCGCGCCGGGGTGGCGGGCGAAGCGCTCGGCCATCTCGGCACCGCTGCGCAGGTGGGCGGTGCCCGCCGCGGGCAGCCAGCCCTCCATGTCGTCGAGGCTGCGGCGCGCGCGCAGCGCGGCGAACGCGGTGGCGAGGGGATGCCGGGCGGGCGTCGCGTAGTGCACCCCGCCGGTCGCGACGACGGCGAGGCCGCGATCGCGGGCGAGGGCCGCGAGGGCGTCGTTGTGCACGGAGTCGAGCGGGCGCCCGTGGTCCATGAGCTCGACGACGACGCCCTCGCGGCCGAAGCGCGCGACGAGCCCGTCGAGCGCGGAGCCCGCCGCCTCGACCTGCGCGCGCGTCGGCGCGGCCCGCTCGCCGAGCGCCGCGCGCACGGCGCCCTTGCGGCAGCCGGTGAGCACGACCCACTCGCCGGCGGCCTGCTCGGCGAGGGCGTCGAGGTCGTACACGGGGCGGCCCTTCTCGCCTCCGGCGAGCTGGCCCTCGGTGATCGCGGCGGCGAGCCGGTGGTAGCCGGACTGCCCGCGCGCGAGCACGAGCAGGTGGGTGCCCTCGGGGTCGGCGACGCCCTGCTGCGGCCCCGTGAGGCCGAGGCTCAGCTCGGCGCCGAACACGGTGGTGAGGCCGTAGGGCTCGGCGGCCTCGGCCATGCGCACGACGCCGTAGAGCCCGTCGTGGTCGGTGAGCGCGAGGCCGTGCAGCCCGAGCCGCGCGGCCTCCTCCAGGAGCTCCTCCGGGCTCGAGGCGCCGTCGAGGAAGGAGAACGAGGAGTGGGCGTGGAGCTCGGCGTACGGGACGACGGCCTCGGGGTCGGGGCGGTCGAGCTCGGCGGCCCGGTAGGGGGCGCGCTTGTGCGACCACGCGGGGGAGTCGCCGCCGTCGGCGCCGGGCGGGGGCGCGGTGCCCGGGCGCGTGCCGTCGCGCAGAGCGCGCTCGAACTCGCTCCACGGGATGGGCGGGTTGTGCCAGCCGGCCATCAGCGGCACCGCCTCGAGAGCTCGACCCGTCGCGTCGCGCACCGCCGCGTGCCCGCGCGCTCAGTCATACTTCGCCTCGGCCCACCAGCTCGCGCCCTCGAGCACGAGCAGCCACGCGACGCCGCCGGAGTCGACGACCTGCAGCCGGTGCGCGCGGCGGGCGCGCACGGGATCCCACCAGCGCTCCTCGAGCGGCCACGGGCCCGCCCACGAGGCGATGGGCCGCACGGCGCCGCCCGCGCTCGGCGCGAACCCCGCGGGGGCGGCGCTGAGGCGCAGGCGATCGTCGA
>NZ_JAUSMI010000166.1 GCF_030645145.1 Microcella sp.
CATCGTGAGCTGGAACGAGCTCCTGGACACCGTCACGGCCGCGCTCGAGGCCGCTCGATGACGGCGACGATCGGAGCCCGCGGCCCCGCCGCGGAGGCGATCGCCCGCCACGTCCCCGTGCTCGTGGAGCAGCTCGTCGCGAGCCGCATCACGAACGGCGACGCGACCCTCTGGGGCGCGGCCGCCGAGGAGGAGGCCGCGAAGCGCCTCGGCTGGACGCAGGCGGTCTCCGTCTCGCGCCCGCTCGTCCCCGAGATCCTCGCGCTGCGCCACGAGCTCGCCGAGCGCGGGGTCACGCGCGTCGTGCTGTGCGGCATGGGCGGCTCGTCGCTCGCCCCAGAGGTCATCACCCGCACGCTCGGCGCCGATCTCGTCGTCCTCGACTCGACCGACCCCCGCCAGGTGCGGGGCGTCGTCGAGCATCGCCTCGCCGAGACCGTCGTCGTCGTGTCGTCGAAGTCGGGCTCGACGGTCGAGACCGACAGCCAGAAGCGCGCCTTCGAGGCCGCGTTCCGCGCCGCCGGAATCGACCCGGCCGAGCGCATCGTGATCGTGACCGACCCCGATTCGCCGCTCGAGCAGGCCTCCCTCGCCGCCGGGTACCGCGTCTTCCGCGCCGACCCGACCGTCGGCGGCCGCTACTCCGCGCTCACCGCGTTCGGACTCGTCCCCTCGGGCCTCGCGGGCGCCGACATCGAGGAGATCCTCGACGAGGCGGAGGCCGCGCTCGCGCCGCTCGCGATCGACAGCGCCTCCAACCCCGGCCTTCAGCTCGGCGCCGCGATCGCGGGCACCGACCCGCGCCGCGACAAGCTCGTGATCGTCTCGGACGGCACGCACATCGTCGGCTTCGGCGACTGGGTCGAGCAGCTCGTCGCCGAGTCGACGGGCAAGGACGGCACGGGCATCCTGCCCGTCGTCGTCGGCCCCGACGCGCCGGAGCTCAGCTCGGGCGCGTCCGATGTGCAGGTGGTGCGGCTCGTGGCGAACGCGCGGGCGACCGAGGAGGTCGCGCCCGGCGAGATCGAGGTCTCGGGGTCCCTCGGCGGACTCTTCATGACGTGGGAGTACGCGACTGCCGTCGCGGGCATCCTGCTCGGCATCAATCCCTTCGACCAGCCCGACGTCGAGTCGGCAAAGATCGCCGCGCGCGGCCTGCTGGATGCCCGCCCCGAGCCCGTCGCGCCCGTCTTCGTCGACGGCGGCATCGCCGTCACCGGCCCGGCCGACCTGCTCGCGGGCGCGACGACGACCGCCGAGGCCGTGGCCCGCCTGCGCGACGCCGTGCCCGCCGACGGCTACATCGCCGTCCAGGCCTACCTCGACCGCACCTCCCACCCCGAGCTCGAGACGATCCGGCACCGGCTCGCGAGCGCGAGCGGTCGCCCCGTCACGTTCGGCTGGGGACCGCGGTTCCTCCACTCGACCGGGCAGTACCACAAGGGCGGTCCGGCGCACGGCGTGTTCCTGCAGATCGTCGGATCGTCGGCCGACGACCTCGAGATCCCCGAGCGGCCCTTCACGTTCGGCCAGCTCATCGCGGCGCAGGCCGCCGGCGACGCGCGCGTGCTCGCCGAGCACGGACGCCCCGTCGTGACGCTCGCCGTCGCGGACGAGGACGCGATCGCGGCGCTCATCGCCGCGATCGACTGACCGGCAACGCCGAAGAGGAGAACCATGGCACCGGTCGAGATCTCGCCGGAGAACAACCCCCTGCGCGCCGTCGAGGATCGCCGGCTCGCTCGCATCGCGGGCCCGAGCGGGCTCATCATCTTCGGCGTGACGGGCGACCTGTCGCGCAAGAAGCTCATGCCCGCGGTGTACGACCTCGCCAACCGGGGGCTCCTGCCCCCGGGCTTCGCGCTCGTGGGCTTCGCGCGCCGCGACTGGGAGGACCAGGACTTCGAGAAGGTCGTGCACGACGCCGTGAAGCAGTACGCGCGCACGCCGTTCGACGAGGCCACCTGGAAGCAGCTCGCGGCGGGCATCCGCTTCGTATCGGGCGATTTCGATGACGACGGCGCCTTCGAGCGCCTCTCGGAGACGATCGCCGAGCTCGACCGCGAGCGCGGCACGATGGGCAACCACGCGTTCTACCTGTCGATCCCGCCGAAGTCGTTCCCCGTCGTGACCGAGCAGCTGCGTCGCAGCGGGCTCGCCGAGGCCAAGGACGGCGAGTGGCGCCGCGTCGTCATCGAGAAGCCGTTCGGCAGCGACCTGACGACCGCGCGCGAGCTCAACGCCGTCGTCGAGTCGGTCTTTCCGCCCGACTCGGTCTTCCGGATCGATCACTACCTCGGCAAGGAGACCGTCCAGAACCTCCTCGCGCTGCGCTTCGCGAACATGATGTACGAGCCGATCTGGAACGCCAACTACGTCGACCACGTGCAGATCACGATGGCTGAGGACATCGGGGTGGGCGGCCGCGCCGGCTACTACGACGGCATCGGCGCCGCGCGCGACGTCATCCAGAACCACCTTCTGCAGCTGCTCGCTCTCACGGCGATGGAGGAGCCCGTCTCCTTCGATGCGGCCGACCTGCGCGCCGAGAAGGAGAAGGTGCTCTCGGCCGTGCGGCTGCCGAAGGATCTCTCGACGGCGACCGCGCGCGGCCAGTACGCGAGCGGCTGGCAGGGCGGCGAGCTCGTGCCCGGCTTCCTCGAGGAGGAGGGCATGAACCCCGAGTCGGTCACGGAGACCTACGCGGCCATGCGCCTCGACATCTCGACCCGGCGCTGGGCCGGCGTGCCGTTCTACCTCAGGGCCGGCAAGCGCCTCGGCCGTCGCGTGACCGAGATCGCCGTCGTGTTCAAGCGCGCGCCGCAGTACCTTTTCGCCGAGAGCCAGACCTCGGCTCTCGGCCAGAACGCGCTCGTCATCCGCGTGCAGCCCGACGAGGGCGTCACGATGCGGTTCGGCTCGAAGGTGCCGGGCGCGGGCATGCAGGTGCGCGACGTCACGATGGATTTCGGCTACGGCCACGCGTTCACCGAGCAGAGCCCCGAGGCCTACGAGCGCCTGATCCTCGACGTGCTCCTCGGCGAGCCGCCGCTCTTCCCGCGCCACGAGGAGGTCGAGCTCAGCTGGAAGATCCTCGACCCGATCGAGGAGTTCTGGGCCACGCAGGGCCGGCCCGAGCAGTACGCCCCCGGCACGTGGGGCCCGAAGTCCGCGGACGACCTGCTCGCCCGCGACGGCCGCGTCTGGAGGCGCCCGTGATCATCGACCTGCCCGACACGACCACGAGCCAGGTGTCGAAGAAGCTCGTCACACTCCGCGAGGAGGGCGGCGCGGTGGCCCTCGGCCGCGTCCTCACGCTCGTCATCGCGACCGCGATCGGAGCCGAGGAGGAGGCCATCGAGGCCGCCAACGAGGCCTCGCGCGAGCATCCGATGCGCATCATCGTCGTCTCGACCAACGGGGCCGCCGAGAAGCCCCGCCTCGACGCCGAGATCCGCGTCGGCGGCGACGCCGGAGCGAGCGAGGTCATCGTGCTGCGCGCCCACGGCGACACGGCGCGCGACCAGCAGGGGCTCGTCACCGGTCTGCTCCTGCCCGATGCGCCCGTCGTGACGTGGTGGCCGGGCGAGTGCCCGAGCCAGCGCGCGTGCGACACCCCGCTCGGCCGCATCGCGCAGCGGCGCATCACCGACAGCGGCGCCTCCGACGACCCGACGGGGATGCTCGTGCGGCTCGCCGAGGACTACAAGCCCGGTGACACCGACTTCGCCTGGACGCGGCTCACGCTCTGGCGCGCCCAGCTCGCCGCCGCGCTCGACCAGCCGCCGTACGAGCCGATCACGAGCGCCGAGGTCTCCGGAGCCCCCGACTCCCCCTCGACCCTCCTGCTGGCCGCCTGGCTGCGCCGTCAGCTGCAGGTGCCCGTCGAGGTCGATGTCGCCGACGGGAACCCGACCACGGGCATCCACCGCGTCGTCCTGCACCGCGCGACCGGACCCGTTCGTCTCGAGCGCGTGCAGCCCGCCGTCGCCGAGCTCTCGCAGGCCGGCCAGCCGACGCACGAGCTCTCGCTCCCCCGCCGGGGGCTGCGGGAGTGCCTCGCCGAGGAATTGCGTAGGCTCGATCCCGATGACGTCTACGGCGACGTGCTCCGCTCGGGGCTCGACGCCCGGGTCTGACCCGTACGGGTCCTCCCGCCGCTCCACCCCCGAAAGGCTCCAGTGACCACCGACCGCCGTGTCCTCGTCCACCCTGATCGGGCCGCCCTCGCGGCGTCCGTCGCCGCCCGCTTCCTCACCAAGGTCATCGACCTCATCGAGGACGAGGGCGAGGCGCACATCGTGCTCACCGGCGGCTCGGTGGGCATCGAGGTGCTCGCCGCGATCGCGGGCTCGCCCGCGCGCAACAGCATCGACTGGTCGCAGGTGCACGTCTGGTGGGGCGACGAGCGCTGGCTGCCGCGCGATGACGCCGAGCGGAACGAGAAGCAGGCGCGCGAGGCGCTGCTCGACCATGTGCCCGTCGATGAGGCGAAGGTCCACCCCTTCCCGGCGAGCGACGCCGGGCTCTCGCTCGAGGAGGCCGCGGCCGCCTACGAGGCCGAGCTGCGCGGGGCCGCGCGCGAGGGCGACGATCACCCCGTCTTCGCGATCACGTTCCTCGGCGTCGGCCCCGACGGGCACATCGCCTCGCTCTTCCCCGAGCACGACGGCCCGACCGTCGCGACTGCGGGCGTCATCGCCGTGCGCGACTCGCCCAAGCCGCCGCCGGAGCGCCTGAGCCTTACCCTGCCGCTCATCAACAGCTCCGAGCGCATCTGGCTCGTGCTCGCGGGCGGCGACAAGGCACCCGCGCTCGGCCTCGCCCTCGCGGGCGCCTCCCCCTCCGACGTCCCCGTCGCGGGCGTGCTCGGCCGCAAGCGCACCGTGTTCTTCATCGACCAGGCGGCCTCGGCCGAGGTGCCCGAGTCGCTCATCATGCCCACGTCGTACTGGACGGGCGCGATGGACCAGAAGGACTGGATGCCCGGCGGGAGCTGAGCCCCCGCGGACTCGACGGCTCCAGTGGCCGCGAGACCGCGCCGAGAAGGGCCCCGACGCGATCGTCGGGGCCCTTCTCGGCGAATCGAGGTGCGGGTCGGCGTCAGGCCGAGGTGCCGCGGCGCTCGCGCAGCTTCGTGAGGGCATCCTCGAGGATCTGCTTGGCCTCGTCCTCGCTGCGGCGCTCCTTCACGTAGGCGAGGTGCGTCTTGTACGGCTCGTTCTTGGCGAGCTGCGGCGGGTTGTCCTTGTCGCGACCGGCGGGCAGGCCCGACGTCGGCGAGTCGATGACCTCGGGGATCTCCTCCTCGGGGAGGTTCGCCGCGAAGTGACGGACCGTCTCGTTGCCGTGGACGTCCCAGTACGAGACCGCGATGCGATCGGCGTGGACCCCGCGGTCCTGCTCGCCCATCGGGCCGGACCCGACGCGGGACCCGCGGATGGCGCTGCCTCCGGAAACCATGGTGCTCCTGCCCTAGACCGCGTCGAAGCGCGTGATGAGACCGAGGATCACGATCGAGGTCACCCAGGTGAGGGCGAGGATGATCGTGATGCGGTTGAGATTGCGCTCGGCGACGCCGGACGCGCCGAGGTTGGAGGTGACGCCGCCGCCGAACATGTCCGAGAGCCCGCCGCCGCGACCGCGGTGGAGGAGGATCATGAGGGTCAGCAGAAGGCTCGTGATGCCCAGGATGACCTGGAGCACGACCTGAAGGATTTCCACGGGATAGGGGCCTCTCGGGGTGTAGAACAGCGTCCTACTCTAACGCACCGGCAGGGGCCGGTCGGGTCACACGGTGCCGACGTGCTGACGGAACCTCGCGATGGCCGCGAACTCGTCCACGTCGAGGCTCGCGCCGCCGACGAGGGCGCCGTCGACGTCCTTGTGGTTCATGAACCCGGCGATGTTGCCCGACTTCACGCTGCCGCCGTAAAGGATGCGCGTCCGGTCGGCCGCGTCCTCCCCGAGCACCTCGGCGATCGTCTCGCGGAGGGCCGCGCAGACCTGCTGCGCCTGCTCGGGCGTGGCAGCCTGGCCGGAGCCGATGGCCCACACGGGCTCGTAGGCGACGACGATGTCGGCGTCGGCCTCGAGCGCGTCGAGCACGACGCGCAGCTGGGCGACGGGCACGGCGGAGGGGCCGTGGGCCTCAAGGTCGTCCGCCGTCTCGCCCACGCAGATGACGGGCGTCACGCCGTGACGCAGCGCGGCGACCGTCTTCTTCGCGACGATCTCGTCGTCCTCGTGGTGGTACTGGCGGCGCTCGGAGTGCCCGATGATGACGTAGCGGCAGGCGAGCGCGGAGAGGAAGGCTCCGGAGATCTCACCCGTGTACGCGCCGCTGTCGTGCATCGAGACGTCCTGGCCGCCGTGCGCGAGCTCGAGCTTGTCGGCGGCGATGAGCGTCTGCACGCTCCGCAGGTCGGTGAACGGCGGGAAGACCGCGACCTCGACGTCGCCGAACGCGTGCTTCGCGTCCTTGAGCGCCCAGGCGAGCTTCTGCACGAACGCGATCGACTGCAGGTGGTCGAGGTTCATCTTCCAGTTGCCCGCGATGAGCGGGGTGCGGGCTACGCCCATCCGAGGACCTCCAGTCCGGGAAGCTTCTTTCCCTCGAGGAACTCGAGGCTGGCGCCGCCTCCGGTGGAGACGTGACCGAACTGCTCGTCGGTGAAGCCGAGGGCGCGCACGGCCGCGGCCGAGTCGCCTCCCCCGACGACGCCGAGGCCGGGAACGCGCGTGAGCGCCTCCGCGACCGCCCGCGTTCCGTTCGCGAAGGCGGGGAACTCGAACACGCCCATCGGGCCGTTCCAGAACACCGTGGTCGACGAGGCCACGAGCTCCGCGAAGCGCGCTGCGGTCTCGGGGCCGATGTCGAGGCCGATGCCGGATGCCCCGGCCGGCCCTGTCTCGATCGCATCCGCCGCGAGAACGGCGTGGTCCGCATCCGCGGCGAAGCGCTCGGCGACGACGACGTCGGTCGGCAGCACGATCTCGACGCCGCGCTCCTGCGCCTCGGCGAGGTAGCCGCGGACGGTGTCGAGCTGGTCCTCCTCGAGCAGGCTCCCCCCGACCTCGTGGCCCTGGGCCTTGAGGAAGGTGAAGAGCATGCCGCCGCCGATGAGGAGGCGGTCGACGCGCGGGAGCAGGTGCGCGATGACGCCGAGCTTGTCGCTCACCTTCGAGCCGCCGAGGACGACCGTGTAGGGGCGCTCGGGGCGCTCGGTGAGGCGGTCGAGCACGTCGGTCTCGGTCGAGATGAGGGAGCCGGCCGCGCTCGGCAGGAGCTCGGCGAGCTCGAAGACGCTCGCCTGCTTGCGGTGCACGACGCCGAAGCCGTCGGAGACCATGGCGTCGCCGAGGCGCGCGAGGCTCTCGGCGAAGGCGCGGCGCTCGTCGGCGTCCTTGCTCGTCTCGCCCGGGTTGAAGCGCAGGTTCTCGAGCACGGCGACGGAGCCGTTCTCGAGCCCGGCGACCGTGCGCTCCGCGGCGTCGCCGACGGTGTCGTCGGCGACCGCCACGGGGGCGCCCAGCAGCTCGCTCAGCCGCTGGGCGACCGGAACGAGGCTGTACTGCGGGTCGGGCGCGCCGTCCGGGCGACCGAGGTGCGAGATCACGATGACCTTCGCCCCGCGGTGGATGAGCGCGTTGATCGTCGGGAGCGACGCGCGGATGCGCCCGTCGTCCGTGACGACGCCGTCCTTGAGCGGGACGTTGAGGTCGCAGCGCAGGATGACGCGCTTTCCGGCGAGCTCGCCGAGGGACTCGATGGTTCTCAGTGCCACGGTGAGGGCGCCTTCCGACTTAGAGGCGCTCGGCGACGTACTCGGTGAGGTCGACGAGACGGTTGGAGTAGCCCCACTCGTTGTCGTACCAGGCCGAGACCTTCACCAGGTTGCCGCTGACGTTGGTCAGGCCCGAGTCGAAGATCGACGAGTGCGGGTTGAGCTGGATGTCGCTCGAGACGATCGGGTCGGCCGTGTACTGCAGGTAGCCCGCGAGACGACCCTCCGACGCGGCGGCCTGGTAGGCGGCGTTGATCTGGTCGACCGTGAGGCCCTCGGTCGGCGTGACGATCGTGAGGTCGACGATCGATCCCGTGGGAACGGGCACGCGGTACGACGAGCCGCTGAGCTTGCCGTTGAGCTCGGGGAGGACGAGGCCGATCGCCTTCGCCGCACCGGTGGAGGCGGGGACGATGTTGATCGCGGCGCCGCGCGCGCGGCGCAGGTCGCTGTGCGGGCCGTCCTGGAGGTTCTGGTCGGCGGTGTAAGCGTGGGCCGTCATCATGAATCCGCGCTCGATGCCGAAGGCGTCGTTGAAGACCTTGGCGAGCGGGGCGAGGCAGTTGGTCGTGCACGAGGCGTTGGAGATGATGACGTCCGTCGCCGGGTCGTAGGTCTCCTCGTTGACACCCATGACGATCGTCGCGTCGTCGCCCGTGGCGGGCGCGGAGATGAGCACCTTCTTCGCGCCGCCGGCGATGTGCTTCTTGGCGTCCTCCGCCTTGGTGAAGCGACCGGTCGACTCGATGACGATGTCGACACCGAGGTCGCCCCAGGGGAGGTTCGCGGGCTCGCGCTCGGCGAAGACGCGGATGCGCTTGCCGCCGACCGTGATCGAGTCGCCGTCGTGCGAGACGTCGTGGGCGAGCGGGCCGCCGACGGAGTCGTACTTGAGGAGGTGGGCGAGCGCGGCGTTGTCCGTCAGGTCGTTGACGGCCACGATCTCGAGGTCGCTGCCCTGGGCCAGCGCGGCCCGGAGGTAGTTGCGACCGATGCGGCCGAAGCCATTGATTCCGATCTTCACGCTCACTGCAGACTCCTGGTGGTTCGGTCGGCGCAGAGCGCGCCGGAGGGGGTGGTGGTGGGGGTGGCGGCTCGAGGGTGGTGACTCGAGGGGCGAGGGGTGGCCGGGGCGCGCGGCCCCGGCCACAGGGCCCGTTACGACAGTAGCAGGAGCGCGTCCGTGCCCGAGCGGGCGGCCTGGAAGCGCTCGTCGACGTTCTTCCAGTTCACGATGTTCCAGAAAGCCTTGACGTAGTCGGCCTTGACGTTGACGTAGTCGAGGTAGAAGGCGTGCTCCCACATGTCGAGCTGCAGCAGCGGCACCGTCGCCTGCGCGGTGTTGCCCTGCTGGTCGAAGAGCTGCTGGATGACGAGGCGGCGCCCGATCGGATCCCACGACAGCACGCCCCAGCCGGAGCCCTGGATGCCCATCGAGGCGGCCGTGAAGTGCGCGACGAACTTGTCGAACGAGCCGAAGAACTCGTCGATCGCCGAGGCGAGCTCGCCCTCGGGCTTGTCGCCGCCCTCCGGCGAGAGGTTCGTCCAGAAGATCGAGTGGTTCACGTGGCCGCCGAGGTGGAACGCGAGGTCCTTCTCGAGGCGGTTGATGTTGGCGAAGTCGCCGGACTCGCGGGCCTCGGCCATCTTCTCCAGGGCCGTGTTCGCGCCGGTCACGTAGGCGGCGTGGTGCTTGGAGTGGTGGAGCTCCATGATGCGAGCGCTGATGTGCGGCTCGAGCGCGGCGTAGTCGTACGGAAGGTCGGGAAGGCTGTAAACGGACATCACGTGCTTTCTTGTCGCAGATGGTCCGAGACCGCGGTGGCGGCGGCCCCGCTGACGGCTGTCAGTCTACTGACGGCAACCGTTCAGGCCGCGGGGCTCTTCCCGATGCGCACCGGACGTTCAGGCTTCGCGCGACGGCGCGCTCAATCGTCGTCTTCGTTCGGCAGATCCGCGTCCGTACCCGGAACGCCGAGCTGCTCGGCGCGCTTGTCTGCCATCGCGAGGAGGCGGCGGATGCGTCCGGCGACGGCATCCTTCGTCATGGGCGGATCGGCGTGGTGACCGAGCTCGTCGAGGCTCGCGTCGCGGTGGTCGAGGCGCAGCTGACCGGCGTACCGGAGGTGCTCGGGGATGTCGTCACCGAGGATCTCCATCGCACGCGCGACGCGGGCGCACGCGGCGACGGCCGCCTGCGCGGAGCGCCGGAGGTTGGCGTCGTCGAAGTTCACGAGGCGGTTCGCGGTCGCCCGCACCTCGCGGCGCTGGCGCAGCTCCTCCCACTCGGAGACCGTCTGCGCCGCGCCCATGAGGCGCAGCATCTGGCTGATCTTCTCGCCGTCGCGGATCACGACGCGGTGTACGCCGCGGACCTCCCGGGCCTTCGCGGGGATGCCGAGCCGACCGGCCGCTCCGACGAGGGCCATCGCCGACTCGTTGCCCGGGCATGTGATCTCGAGCGAGGCCGACCGTCCCGGATCGGTCAGGGAGCCGTGCGCGAGGAAGGCACCCCGCCACACGGCCGCGAGCTCCTCCTTCGACCCGGTCGTGAGCTTGTTGGGGAGGCCGCGGACGGGCCGGCGCCGGGCATCCAGCAGGCCCGTCTGGCGGGCGAGCGTCTCGCCGCCGTCGACGACGCGCACGACGTAGGTCGGCGTCCGGCGGATGCCGCCCGGGGACATCATCGCGGCATCGCTGCGCATCCCGTAGAGCTCGGCGAGGTCGCGGCGGACGCGCCGGGCGATGGTCGGGGCGTCGAGCTCGACCTCGACGGCCACGCGGCCGGAGATCAGGTGGAGGCCGCCGGCGAAGCGGAGGATCGTCGCGAGCTCCGCGGCCCGCACCGTGGTCTTGGTGACCGCCAGCTGCGCGAGCTCCTCTTTCACGTCGGCGGTCAGTGCCACAGGTCGTCCTCTCGGTGAAGCGGGGGTGAGCATCGCCCTCGTGGGGCGACAGTCGAGCCTACTCGCGTCCGAGGTCGCGATGCTTCACGGCGACCGCGACGCCGGGCAGCCCGCGCAGGTGCGCGGCGATGTCCTCCACGATGGCGACCGAGCGGTGCTTGCCGCCCGTGCAGCCGATCGCGATCGTCGCCGTCCGCTTGTTCTCGCGCGCGTAGCCGCGCAGCACGGTCTGGAGCACCGCGACGTACCGCTCGACGAACTCGCGCGCCCCCTCCTGGGCGAGCACGAACTCGCTCACGCGGTCGTCGACGCCCGTGAGCGCGCGCAGCGACTCCTCCCAGAAGGGGTTGGGGAGGAAGCGGGCGTCGGCGACCATGTCGGCGTCGCTCGGCAGGCCGTACTTGAAGCCGAAGCTCTCGAGGGTGACGCGCACGGTCGAGGCGGCGTCCGGCGAGAACAGCTCCGACACGGTCGTCGCCAGCTGGTGGATGTTGAACTCGCTCGTGTCGATGATGACGTCGCTGAGCTCGCGCACCTCGCGCATGCGCTCGCGCTCGCGCCCGATGCCGTCGAGCAGCGTGCCGTCCTCCTGCAGCGGATGCGGTCGGCGCACCTGCTCGAAGCGGCGGACGAGCGCCGCGTCGGTCGCCTCGAGGAAGAGCACCCGCACGGTCGCGCGGTCGCGCAGCTCCTCGACGATGAGTCGCAGATCGGCGAAGAGCCGGCCTCCTCGGACGTCGACGACGGCTGCCATCTTGGGCAGTTGGTTCCCGGGATGCACGGCGAGGTCGACGAGCGGGCGCAGCATCTGCGGCGGCAGGTTGTCGACGACGTACCAGCCCAGGTCCTCGAGGGCATTGGCGACCGTCGATCGGCCCGCACCGGACATCCCGGTGACGATCACCACCTCGTGGGCGGGGCGTTCGGTCATTCGTCTGGCCTCGTTGCGCTCGGGTCGTGTGCATCCAGCTTAGTCGCGGGCGACCCGACAGCCCGCTGGACGGCCTCGGCGGTCTTGCGCCCGATGCCGTCGATCGCCATGAGTTCGTCGAGGCTCGCCGAGCGCAGTCGGGCGACGGAGCCGAAGCGCGTCAGCAGCTCGCGGACTCGGGCGGGCCCGAGCCCCGGCACGCTCGAGAGCTCGGTGGTGATGCTCTGCTTGCGCTTCGTGCGCTGGTGCTTGAGGGCGAAGCGGTGCGCCTCGTCGCGGAGCCGCTGCAGAAGGAACAGCGCGTCGGATGTCCGCGGCAGGATCACGGGGAAGTCGCTGTCGGGCAGCCAGATCTCCTCGAGCCTCTTGGCGATGCCGCACACGGCGAGGTCGGTGATGCCCCCATCCGCGATCGCGCGCGCCGCGGCCTGCACCTGCGGCTGGCCCCCGTCGATGACGAGGAGCCCCGGCCGGTAGTGGAAGGACTTCTTCGCCCCGGCGACGGGCGAGGGCGCCGGGCTGGGCGCGCTCACGAGCGCATCGGGGTCGGTGCTCGTGTCGGTGGGCACCTCGACGCCGTCGGTGCCGGGCCGGAGGTAGGCGAGTCGTCGTGAGAGCACCTGGTACACGGCGTCGGTGTCGTCGCGGGCGCTCGCGATCGAGAACGAGCGGTACTGGTCCTTGCGCGGCAGGCCGTCCTCGAACACGACCATCGATGCGACCTGGTTGGTGCCGCCGAGGTGAGAGACGTCGAAGCACTCGAGTCGCAGCGGTGCCTCCGCGAGGCCGAGGGCCTCCTGGATGTCCGCGAGGGCCTGCGAGCGCGCGGTGAAGTCGCCGCTGCGTCGCGTCTTGTAGACCTGCAGCGCGCCGCGCGCGTTCGAGAGCGCCGTCTCGCTCAGGGCGGCCTTGTCGCCGCGACGGGCCGAGCGGACGACGACGCTCCCCCGCTCCCCCGCCGCGCGCCGGCGCTCGGTGAGGATCTGCTGGAGCGCGGCTGCGTCGTCGGGGACGGCGGGCACGAGGATCTCGCGCGCGGGCGGCTCCCCGCCGTCGTACGCATTCTGCAGGACCGAGTCGACGAGCTCGGCGAGCGTCACGTCGAGCTCGGTATCGACGACCCAGCCGCGCACGCCGCGGATGCGGCCGCCGCGGACGATGAAGAGCTGCACCGCGGCGGCGAGCTCGTCGTAGGCGATGCCGAAGACGTCGGCGTCGACGTCGTCGGCGAGCACGAGCGTGCTCTTCGACAGCGCCGTCTCGAGCGCCCCGATTTGATCGCGGTAGCGCGCCGCGGCCTCGTAGTCGAGCTCGGCGGCGGCGTCGGCCATGCGCGTCCGGAGGTCGCGGACGTAGCTCGCGTCGTTGCCCGCCATGAAGGAGGCGAAGTCGAGGGCGAGCGACTTGTGCTCCTCCGGCGTGACGCGGCCGACGCACGGGGCGGCGCACTTGCCGATGTCGCCGAGGAGGCAGGGCCGGTTGCGGTCGCGCGCGCGCTTGTACGTGCTCTCGGTGCACGAGCGCACCGGGAAGGCCTTGAGCATGATGTCGACGGTCTCGCGCACGGCCCAGACCTTGGTGTACGGGCCGAAGTACCGGGCGCCCGGGATGCCGCGGGTGCGCGTCACCATGACGCGCGGTACGCGGTCGCCGAGCGTGATGGCGAGGTAGGGGTAGGTCTTGTCGTCGCGGAACTTGACGTTGAACGGCGGCGAGAACTCCTTGATCCACGTGTACTCGAGCTCGAGCGCCTCGAGCTCGCTACCGACGACGGTCCATTCCACGCCGCGGGCGGTCGTGACCATGCGGCGCGTCCGCTCGTGGAGCGCGTGGAGCGGCTGGAAGTAGTTGCTGAGGCGCGAGCGCAGGTTCTTTGCCTTGCCGACGTAGAGCACGCGCCCGGTGTCGTCGCGGAAGCGGTACACCCCCGGCTCGGTCGGGATCTCGCCCCGGCGCGGGCGCCAGGCCTCCCGGGTCTCGCTCGAGGTCGCCACGATCGTGCGGCGGCTCAGCTGGCCGCTCGGGCGGCGGGCAGGAGCTCGGCGAGGAAGTGGCCCGTGTGGCTCCCCTCGACGCGCGCGAGCTCCTCCGGGGTGCCGGTCGCGAGGATCGTACCGCCCCCGGAGCCGCCCTCGGGGCCGAGGTCGATGAGCCAGTCGGCCGCCCGGATCACGTCGAGGTTGTGCTCGATCACGATGACCGAGTTGCCCTTGTCGACGAGCCCGCCGAGGACGGCGAGGAGCTTGCGGACGTCCTCGAAGTGCAGACCCGTGGTCGGCTCGTCGAGGACGTAGATGCTGCGCCCGTTGGAGCGCTTCTGCAGCTCGGTCGCGAGCTTGACGCGCTGCGCCTCGCCGCCGGAGAGCGTCGTCGCGCTTTGCCCGAGTCGCACGTAGCCGAGCCCGACGTCGACGAGCGTCTTGAGGAAGCGGTGGATCGCGGTGATCGGTGCGAAGAACTCGGCGGCCTCCTCGATCGGCATGTCGAGCACCTCGGCGATGTTCTTGCCCTTGTAGTGCACGGCGAGGGTGTCGCGGTTGTAACGGTCGCCGCCGCAGACCTCGCACGCGACGTAGACGTCGGGGAGGAAGTTCATCTCGATCTTGATCGTGCCGTCGCCCGCGCAGTTCTCGCAGCGGCCGCCCTTGACGTTGAAGCTGAAGCGGCCGGGGAGGTAGCCGCGCGACTTCGCCTCGACGGTCTCGGCGAAGAGCGCGCGGATGCGGTCGAAGACGCCCGTGTACGTCGCCGGGTTCGAGCGCGGCGTGCGCCCGATCGGCGCCTGGTCGACGTGGACGACCTTGTCGAGGTGCTCGAGCCCGGTGATGCGGGTGTGCTTGCCCGGGACCTGTCGGGCGCCGTTGAGCTTGTTGGCGAGCACCTTGTAGAGGATGTCGTTGACGAGCGACGACTTCCCCGAGCCGCTCACGCCCGTCACGGCGACGAAGACGCCGAGCGGGATGTCGACCGAGACGTTCTGGAGATTGTTGGCGCGCGCACCCTCGATCGTGAGGCGGCGCCCCTGGTCGATCGCGCGGCGCGGGAGCGACTCGACGACCTGGCGGCGACCGGCGAGGTAGTCGCCCGTGATCGACTCGGGGTTCGCGAGCAGCTCGGCGTACGACCCCGAGTGGACGACGCGACCGCCGTGCTCCCCCGCGCCCGGGCCGATGTCGACGATCCAGTCGGCGGTGCGGATGGTGTCCTCGTCGTGCTCGACGACGATGAGCGTGTTGCCGAGGTTCTTGAGCTTGACGAGCGTGTCGATGAGGCGGCGGTTGTCGCGCTGATGCAGGCCGATCGACGGCTCGTCGAGGACGTAGAGCACGCCCGTGAGCCCGGAGCCGATCTGCGTCGCGAGTCGGATGCGCTGCGCCTCGCCGCCCGAGAGGGTGCCGGCGGCGCGCGACATGCTGAGGTAGCCGAGCCCGACCTCGAGGAGGAACTCCAGCCGGGCGAGGATCTCGCGGAGCACCGCCGCGGCTATCGACGCCTCCCGCTCGGTCAGGTGGATGCTCTGCATGAACTCGTAGGCGTCGTGGATGCTCAGCTCGGCGACCGAGGAGATCGATCGGTCATCCACGAGCACCGCGAGCACCTCGGGCTTGAGCCGCGCGCCCTCGCACTCGGGGCACGGCACCTCTCGGAGGTACTCGGCGAATCGCTGCTGGGACCAGTCGCTCTCGGCCTCGGCGTACTTGCGCTCGATGTACGGGATGACGCCCTCGAAGCCCGTGGAGTAGGTGACGTCGCGCCCGTAGCGGTTGCGCCATTTGACGCGCACCTCGAAGTCGTTGCCGTGCAGGATCGCCTGCTGCGTGCTCTCCTCCAGGTCGCCCCAGGGGGTGTCGAGCGAGAAGCCGAGGTCGCGGCCGAGGCCGGCCAGCAGCTTCTGGAAGTAGCTGTAGAGGCCCTTGCCCTGCTGATTCCAGGGCAGGATGACCCCGTCGTTGAGGGTGAGGCTCGGGTCGCCGACCAGGAGCTCCTCGTCCACGGCCATCCGGGTGCCGAGGCCCGAGCAGACCGGGCACGCGCCGAACGGCGAGTTGAACGAGAACGTGCGCGGCTCGATCTCGGTGAGCTGGAGCGGGTGGCGGTTGGGGCAGGACAGCTTCTCGCTGAAGGTGCGCGTGCGCGCGTTCGAGCCGGCCTCCTCGTCGACGAAGTCGATCGTCACGATGCCGTCGGTGAGCCCGAGGGCCGTCTCGAGCGAGTCGGTGAGGCGAGTGAGGACGTCGGCGTTCGCGACGAGGCGGTCCACGACGACCGAGATGTCGTGCTTGTTCTGCTTCTTGAGCGTCGGCGGCTCGGAGAGCTGGATGAGCTCGCCGTCGACGACGGCGCGCGAGTAGCCGCTCGCCGCGAGCTCGGCGAACAGGTCGACGAACTCGCCCTTCTTCTGGCTCACGACGGGGGCGAGGATCTGGAAGCGGCGCCCCTCGGGGAGCTCCATGAGCTCGTCGGCGATCTGCTGCACGGTCTGGCGCTGGATCTTCTCGCCGCACACGGGGCAGTGCGGGATGCCGACGCGCGCCCACAGGAGGCGCATGTAGTCGTAGATCTCGGTGATCGTGCCCACGGTCGAGCGCGGGTTGCGGTTCGTCGACTTCTGGTCGATCGAGACGGCGGGGCTCAGGCCCTCGATGAAGTCGACGTCGGGGCGGTCGACCTGCCCGAGGAACTGCCGGGCGTAGGCGGAGAGCGACTCGACGTACCGCCGCTGACCCTCGGCGAAGATCGTGTCGAAGGCGAGCGAACTCTTGCCGGAGCCCGAGAGGCCCGTGAACACGACGAGCGAATCCCGCGGGATCACGAGGTCGACGTCGCGCAGATTGTGGACGCGCGCGCCGCGCACGCTCAGGTGCGAATGGAGGTCGAGAGGGGATGCCGGCACTCGCGTCATTCTAGGCGGCACCCCCGACAGTCCTCCGTGCGCGCCGAGTTCCGCAGTGCGCGCTCAGCGTACGTGGCCGGCCTCGACCATCTGCCGGAGCTCGCGCTTCATCTCCTGGACCTCGTCGCGGAGGCGCGCCGCGAGCTCGAACTTGAGCTCAGCCGCGGCCGTGAGCATCTGCGCCGTCAGGTCGCCGATGATCGTCTCGAGCTCGGTCGCGCCCTCGGCCGCCTTGCCCTCCCGCGGTCGACGTGGAGTCGGCACCGACTTGCCCCCGCCCCTCCCCCGCTGGGCGAGCAGCTCGGCGGTGTCGGCGCCCTCCCGCGCGAGCTGGTCGGTGATGTCGGCGATCCTCTTCCGCAGCGGCGTCGGGTCGATGCCGTTGGCGAGGTTGTAGGCGACCTGCTTCTCGCGCCGGCGCGTCGTCTCGTCGATCGCTTGCGCCATCGACGGGGTGACGACGTCGGCGTACATGTGCACCGATCCGAAGACGTTGCGCGCGGCGCGGCCGATCGTCTGGATGAGCGAGGTCGCCGACCGGAGGAAGCCCTCCTTGTCGGCGTCGAGGATCGCGACGAGCGAGACCTCCGGGAGGTCGAGGCCTTCGCGCAGGAGGTTGATGCCGACGAGGACGTCGTACACGCCCTGGCGCAGCTCGCTCAGCAGCTCGACGCGGCGGAGCGTGTCGACGTCGGAGTGCAGGTAGCGCACGCGCACGCCCGCCTCGGTGAGAAAGTCGGTGAGCTCCTCCGCCATCTTCTTCGTGAGCGTCGTGACGAGCACGCGCTCGTCGCGCTCGACCCGCAGCCGGATCTGCTCGAGGAGGTCGTCGATCTGCCCCTTGCTGGGCTTGACGACGATCTCGGGGTCGACGAGACCGGTCGGCCGGATGATCTGCTCGACGATCGAGTCGGTGATGCCGAGCTCGTACTTGCCCGGCGTCGCCGAGAGGTAGACCTTCTGACCCGTCCGGTCGAGGAACTCCTCCCACCGCAGCGGGCGGTTGTCGAGCGCGCTCGGGAGGCGGAAGCCGTGCTCGACGAGCGTGCGCTTCCGCGACGCGTCGCCCTCGTACATCGCGCCGATCTGCGGCACAGTCACGTGGCTCTCGTCGATGACGACGAGGAAGTCCTCCGGGAAGTAGTCGAGGAGGCAGTTCGGGGGCTCGCCCGGCTGCCGGCCGTCGATGTGCCGCGAGTAGTTCTCGATGCCGTTGCAGAACCCGATCTGCTCCATCATCTCGATGTCGTAGGTCGTGCGCATCCGCAGCCGCTGGGCCTCGAGGAGCTTGCCCTGCCGCTCGAGCTCGGCGAGGCGCAGCTCGAGCTCCTCCTTGATCGTGACGATCGCGCGCTGCATCGTGTCGGGTGACGCCGCGTAGTGCGTCGCCGGGAACACGGAGACCGCATCGAGGGTCTTCACGACGTCGCCCGTGAGCGGATGGAGGGCGTAGAGCGCCTCGATCTCGTCGCCGAACATCTCGATGCGGATCGCGAGCTCCTCGTACATCGGGATGATCTCGATCGTGTCGCCGCGCACGCGGAACTTGCCGCGCGAGAAGTCGATGTCGTTGCGCTGGTACTGCATGCCGACGAAGCGACGGATGAGGGCATCCCGCGAGATGCGCTCGCCCACCTGGAGCGCGACCATCGCGTCGAGGTACTCCTCCGCCGCGCCGAGGCCGTAGATGCACGAGACGGTCGAGACGACGACGACGTCGCGGCGGCTCAGGAGCGAGTTCGTCGTCGAGTGGCGCAGGCGCTCGACCTCGGCGTTGACCGAGCTGTCCTTCTCGATGAAGGTGTCGGTCTGCGGGACGTACGCCTCGGGCTGGTAATAGTCGTAGTACGAGACGAAGTACTCGACGGCGTTGTGCGGCAGGAGGTCGCGGAACTCGGTCGCGAGCTGCGCGGCGAGCGTCTTGTTGTGCGCGAGGACGAGCGTGGGCCGCTGCACCTGCTCGATGAGCCACGCGGTCGTCGCCGACTTGCCCGTTCCCGTCGCGCCGAGCAGCACGACGTCGGTCTCGCCCGCATTGATGCGGGCCGCGAGGTCGGCGATCGCCTGCGGCTGGTCGCCGCTCGGAGAGTAGTCGCTGACGACCTCGAAGGGGCGGACGGACCTCGTGGGCTGCATCCCTCCAGCCTAGGAGGGACCACCGACAGCGCGCTGGGCGACCAGGCGCTCCCACAGGGCGTCGACCTGCTCGAGGGTGTGCTCGAGGGTGCCGCTCGCGTCGATCACGACGTCGGCCATGGCGCGGCGCTCGGCATCCGGGATCTGCGCATCGATGCGCGCGCGCGCATCGGCGCGGCTCATCCCGCGGAGGGAGACGAGCCGGTCGATGCGGACCTCCGGCGGGGCGTCGACGACGACCACGAGGGCGAACTCGGATGCGGCGCGCGCCTCCGCGAGGAGGGGCACGTCGTAGACGACGATCGCGTCGGCGTCGCGGGCGAAGGCCTCGACGACGAGCTCGCCGTAGCGCCGCTGCACCTCGGGGTGCACGATCGCGTTGAGGTCGCGCCGTGCCGAGACGTCGGCGAAGACCAGCGAGCCCAGCCGCGCGCGGTCGAGGGATCCGTCGGGAGCGAGCACGGCATCCCCGAATCGGTGCACGATCGCGGCGAGACCGGGCGTGCCCGGCTCGACGACCTCGCGGGCGAGGCGATCGGCGTCGATCACGACCGCGCCGAGCTCCGCGAGCCGCGCGGCGACCGCCGACTTGCCGGCCGCGATGCCGCCCGTGAGTCCGATGACGTCCACCCCACGACCCTATCGACTCGGCGAGAGCGAACCCGCTGACGCGGACGGGCACGACGGGTACCATGACGGCACACCCCG
Source organism: Microcella sp. (assembly GCF_030645145.1). Lineage (GTDB taxonomy): Bacteria > Actinomycetota > Actinomycetes > Actinomycetales > Microbacteriaceae > Microcella. Next base: position 19,363 of record NZ_JAUSMI010000166.1, read on the forward strand.
AGGAGGCGACCCGTGCTCGAAGTCCTGACCGGCACCGGCCTGGCCGTCGCGGCCGGGCTCAACGCCTACATCCCGCTGCTGCTGCTCGGGCTCGCCGGGCGCTTCCTCGACGTCGTGACCCTGCCGGCCGGGTGGACGTGGCTCGAGAACGAGTGGGTGCTCGGCGGGCTCGCCGTGCTGCTCGTCATCGAGGTCGTCGCCGACAAGGTGCCCGCCGTCGACACGATCAACGACTGGCTGCAGACGATCATCCGCCCCGCCGCGGGCGGCATCGTCTTCGGATCGGGCAGCGGTGCGCAGACCGTCGCGGTGAGCGACCCGGCCGAGTTCGTCGCCTCGCAGGAGTGGGTGCCGATCGCCGCGGGAGTCGTGATCGCGCTTGTCGTCCACCTCGGGAAGATGCTCGCCCGCCCGGCGGCCAACGCGCTCACGGCCGGCGCCGCCGCACCCGTGCTGTCGACAGCGGAGGACATCGGAGCGATCGGATTCAGCATCCTCGCCCTCGTCCTGCCCGTGCTCGTCGTCGTCGCGCTTCTCGCGCTCGTGATCGCGGTACCGCTGCTCCTCGCCCGCGCCCGGCGACGCCGGCTCTCGGTCGACCAGGTCTGAGTCGCGCCCGTCTCGGGCCCGCGAGCCGGACGCGGAACGGGCCGCCCTCCCCGGAGGGAGAACGGCCCGTTCGCGGTCGGGTCGGTGAGACCCGGGTGACTCGGTTGCCCGTCGTTCAGTTACCCGAGAGCTTCTCGCGCAGAGCGGCGAGCGACTCGTCGTCGGCGAGGGTGCCCGCGCCGGCCGACTCGGAGCTGAAGGTCGAGCCGCTCGGCAGGTCGAGCGTCGACTCCTCGGTGAGGGCCGTGGCGACCTGCTTCTTGTGGGCCTCCCAGCGGGCCTGGGCGGCAGCGTAGTCCTGCTCCCACTTGCCGCGCTGCTCCTCGAAGCCGTCCTTCCACTCGCCCGACTCGGGGTCGAAGCCCTCGGGGTACTTGTAGTTGCCGGCCTCGTCGTACTCGGTCGGCATGCCGTAGACGGCCGGGTCGAACTCGGTGCCCTCGGGGTCGACGCCCTCGTTGGCCTGCTTGAGGCTCAGCGAGATGCGACGGCGGTCGAGGTCGATGTCGATGACCTTGACGAACACCTCGTCGCCGACCGACACGATCTGCTCGGCGAGCTCGACGTGCTTGCCCGACAGCTCCGAGATGTGCACGAGGCCCTCGATGCCGTCCGCGACGCGGACGAACGCGCCGAACGGGACGAGCTTGGTGACCTTGCCCGGCGCGACCTGACCGATCGCGTGCGTACGGGCGAAGACCTGCCACGGGTCCTCCTGCGTCGCCTTGAGCGAGAGCGACACGCGCTCGCGCTCGAGGTCGACCTCGAGGATCTCGACGGTGACCTCCTGGCCGACCTCGACGACCTCGCTCGCGTGCTCGATGTGCTTCCAGCTGAGCTCGGAGACGTGCACGAGGCCGTCCACGCCGCCGAGGTCGACGAACGCGCCGAAGTTGACGATCGAGGAGACGACGCCCTTGCGGACCTGGCCCTTGGCGAGGTTGTTGAGGAACGTGGTGCGGCTCTCGGACTGCGTCTGCTCGAGGAGCGCGCGGCGCGAGAGGACGACGTTGTTGCGGTTCTTGTCCAGCTCGAGGATCTTCGCCTCGAGCTCCTGGCCGAGGTACGGCGTGAGGTCGCGGACGCGGCGCAGCTCGATGAGCGAGGCGGGGAGGAAGCCGCGGAGGCCGATGTCGACGATGAGGCCGCCCTTGACGACCTCGATGACCTGACCGGTCACGACGCCGTCGGCGTCCTTGATCTTCTCCACGTCGCCCCATGCGCGCTCGTACTGGGCGCGCTTCTTGGACAGGATCAGACGGCCTTCCTTGTCCTCCTTCTGGAGAACGAGGGCCTCGACGGTGTCGCCGACGCTGACGACCTCGGACGGGTCGACGTCGTGCTTGATCGAGAGCTCGCGCGAGGGGATGACGCCCTCGGTCTTGTAGCCGACGTCGAGGAGGACCTCGTCGCGATCGATCTTGACGACGGTGCCCTCGATGAGGTCGCCGTCGTTGAAGAACTTGAGGGTCAATTCGACCGCGGCCAGGAAGTCTTCAGCAGAGCCGATGTCGTTGATGGCGATCTGCTTGGGGGCCTTGGTCGTTACGGTGGTCATGTAGTGGTTGCTCCGATGCGGACATGGATCGGGCCCGGGGCGACGAGGTGCTGGAAAGTGTCGTCCGGGCGTACGGACAGAACGACGCCAGATTGGCGACCCTCCACCCTATCGTCCCGGCGGAGGCGCGGCAACACGCCTCGACCCCGGAGCCGCGAGGGCGTCCGGGGTCGAGAGCGAGAGGGCTGTCGTCAGCCCGATCAGCCGAGCAGCGCCGATTTCAGGGTGTCGAGGCCGACGCCGCCGAGGTCGAGCGCCTTCTTGTGGAACGCCTTGTTCGAGAACGCGTCGCCCTCGCGGGCCTTGTACTCGTCGCGGATCTGCTCCCAGATGCGCTGGCCGACCTTGTACGACGGAGCCTGGCCGGGCCAGCCGAGGTAGCGGTTGACCTCGAACTGGACGAAGCCGTCGTTCATGTTGACGTTCTTGCGCATGAACGCGAAGGCGTCCTCGCTCGTCCAGACCTCCCCCGTCTCCGGGTGGATCTTGCCGAGGTGCACGCCGATGTCGAGCACGAGGCGAGCGGCGCGCATGCGCTGGCCGTCGAGCATGCCGAGGCGGTCGGCCGGGTCGTCGAGGTAGCCGAGCTCCTCCATGAGCCGCTCGGCGTAGAGGGCCCAGCCCTCCGCGTGACCGCTCGTGCCCGCGAGCAGGCGGCGCCACGAGTTGAGCTGCGCGCGGTTGTAGACGGCCTGGCCGATCTGCAGGTGGTGGCCGGGAACGCCCTCGTGGTAGACGGTCGTCGTCTCGCGCCAGGTGTCGAACGAGTCGACGCCCTCGGGGATCGACCACCACATGCGTCCCGGGCGCGAGAAGTCGTCCGTCGGGCCGGTGTAGTAGATCGCGCCGCCGGGAGTGGGGGCGATCATGCACTCGAGCGCCTTGACGGGCTCGGGGATGTCGAAGTGCGTGCGCGAGAGCTCCTCCACGGCGGTGTCGCTGAGCTTCTGCATCCACTCCTGCAGCGCCTTCCGGCCATGCAGCTTGCGCGACTCGTCCTTCTCGAGGTGCGCGATGGCCTCCTCGACTGTCGCACCGGGGAGGATCTCGTTCGCGATGCGCGTCTGCTCCTCGACCATGCGGGCGAGCTCCTGGATGCCCCACTCGTAGGTCTCGTCGAGGTCGATCGTCGCCCCGAGGAACCGGCGCGACATGAGGCTGTACAGCTCGCGGCCGACCGCGTCCTCCGTGCGCGCGACGGGCGCGAGCTCGTTCTCGAGGAAGTCACCGAAGCGCCCGTAGGCGTCGGCGGCCTGCTCGGCGGCCGCGGCGAGCTCCTTCTTCAGGCCCTCGGAGACCTCCGCGCCGCTCGTGAACTCGGCGAAGAACCCGTCGCGGGCGGCGTTCGTGCGCACCTGGGTGAGCACCTCGCGCACCTGGCGGACGGCCGGCGTGTTGTCGTTCGCGATGCCCTCGCGCAGCGTCTCGGTGTACCCCTCGAGGGCGTCGGCCACGCGCGTGAGCTTGCGGGCGATCGTCGCCCAGTCCTCCTCCGTCGCGGTCGGCATGAGGTCGTAGATCTCGCGGATGCCCTGCGCGGGCGAGGCGAGGACGTTCAGGTCGCGCGCCTCCCACCCGGCCTCCGCGAGCTCGAGCTCGAGACGGATCTCGGCCGACATGTCGGCGATCGTGACTCGGTCGGTGTCATCGACGGGAGTGGCGGCCTCGAGCTTGGCGAGGACCTCCCGCCCGGCGGCGTGCATCCGAGCACGGCCCGCGGGCGAGTAGTCCTGGTACTCGTCGAGCTTCCCGTCGGCACCGATGTAGGTGGCGAGTTCGGGGCTCAAGGAGACCAGGGTGGCGACCCATTCCTCGGCGATCGTGTCGACCTCGGTGGGCTGGCGGCTGGCGGCGTTGTCAGTCATGCCCCGAGCCTAATGCGCGGCGGCATCCCAGTTCGGGCCCGTTCCCACCTGCACCTCGAGCGGCACGTCCAGGTCGGCGGCCGAGCCCATGCGGGCCCGAACGATCGCCTCGAGCGCGTCGCGCTCGCCCGGGGCGACCTCGAAGACGAGCTCGTCGTGCACCTGCAGGAGCATCCGCGATCGCAGCGCCTGCTCGCGCAGGTCGGCGGCGACGCCGATCATGGCGATCTTCATGATGTCGGCCGCGGTGCCCTGGATGGGCGCGTTGAGGGCGGCGCGCTCGTCGTTCTCGCGCAGCACGCGGTTGGGCGAGTTGAGGTCGGCGAAGGGGCGCCGGCGGCCGAAGATCGTCTCGGTGTAGCCGTCCTCCTTCGCCTGGACGACGACGCTGCGCAGGTAGTCGCGCACCGCCCCGAAGCGCGCGAAGTAGTCGGTCATGAGCTGCTTCGCCTCGGCGCTCGAGATGCGCAGCTGCTTCGACAGCCCGAACGCGCTGAGGCCGTAGGCGAGGCCGTAGCTCATCGCCTTGACCTTCGTGCGCATCTCGGGCGTCACGTCGGCGGGTTCGACGCCGAAGATGCGCGAGCCGACGAAGCGGTGCAGGTCCTCCCCCGTCGTGAACGCCTCGATGAGGCCGGGGTCGCCCGAGAGGTGCGCCATGATGCGCATCTCGATCTGCGAGTAGTCGGCGGTCAGCAGCCCCTCGTAGCCTTCGGCGGCGACGAACGCCGCGCGGATGCGGTGCCCCACCTCGGTGCGCACCGGGATGTTCTGCAGGTTCGGGTCGGTCGAGGAGATTCGCCCCGTCGTCGTTCCCGTCTGGTCGTAGGTCGTGTGGATGCGTCCGTCATCGCGCGTCGCGCGCTCGAGCGTCTCGACCATCTGCCGCAGCTTCGTCGCATCGCGGTGCTGCAGCAGCAGACCGAGGACGGGGTGCGGATGCGCCTCCTGCAGATCGGCGAGGGCTGCGGCGTCGGTCGAGTACCCCGTCTTCGTCGCGCGGGTCTTCGGCATGCCGAGCTCGTCGAAGAGCACCTGCTGCAGCTGCTTCGGCGAGCCGAGGTTGACCTCGCGGCCGATCTCGGCGTAGGCCCTCTCGGCGAGGCCCGCCGCGGTCTCGCCGAGCTCGGCGTTGAGGGCGGTGAGTCCGGCGCGGTCGACGGCGACCCCCGCGCGCTCCATCGCCGCGATGACGGGCGTCACGGGCAGCTCGATCGTCTCGAGGACGGTCGTGCTCGACGGCGCGAGCCGCTCGCGCTGCGCGGCGACGATCCGCGCGAGGTACCAGGCACCGGTCGCGGGCGACAGCGCCGCGGTGTCGGGGACGAGCTGGTTGGGGTCCGGCTCGGGGAGGCTCTCGCCGAGGATGCTCCCGACGAGCTCGGCGAGCGACTGGGTGCTCGACCCCGGGCGCTCGAGCCACGCCGCGAGGGAGGCATCCCACGCGATGCCCGCGAGGGGAAGGCCCTGGGCGGCGAGGATGCTCGTGGCGCGCTTGCCGTCGACGAGGAGCTTCGGTTCGTCCGAGGCGAGCCACGCCTCGAGGGCGGTGTAGTCGGGGCGACCCGCGGCCCAGTTCACGTGCACCGTGTCGGCGCCGGCGGCGAGGCCGAAGCCCTCGAGGGAGCCGAGCGGGGCATCCACCACCAGGGCGATCGGATCGCCCGTGGCGACGGCGGCGCGCAGCCACGCCGCCAGCTCCTCGTCGACGAGCGTGCGGACGGCGGGCGCGTCGGCGGCCGCCGAGGGCGCGGCGCCCTCGCCGCTCATGTCGGCGCCCTCCGCGGCCGCGATCTTGAGCACGCGCTCCGTCAGGGTGCGGAACTGGAGGCGCTCGAAGACGCGCTTGACCGCGGCGACGTCCATGGGGCCGCGCTCGAGGTCGTCCGGGCCGACCGGGAGCTCGACGTCGGTCACGAGGCGGTTCAGGCGGCGGTTGCGCTCGGCGCGATCGCGCTGCTCGCGCAGGTTGTTGCCGACCACTCCCCCGATCTCGTCGGCGTGCGCGAGGAGGTTGTCGAGCGAGCCGTACTGGGTGATCCACTTCACGGCCGTCTTCTCGCCGACCTTGTCGACGCCCGGAAGGTTGTCGCTCGTCTCGCCGACGAGGGCGGCGATCTCGGGGTACTGCTCGGGGTTGATGCCGTAGCGCTCGCGCACGGCGTCGGCGTCGTAGCGCTTGAGCTCGGAGACCCCGCGGGCGTTGGGGTAGAGCAGCGTGACCCGGTCGTTGACGAGCTGGATGGTGTCGCGGTCGCCCGACACGACGAGGACGTCGTAGCCCTTCTCGGCGCCCTGCGCGGCGAGCGTGGCGAGGATGTCGTCGGCCTCGAAGTCCTCCTTCGTGATCGTCGTGACGTTCATCGCCGCGAGGGCCTCCTGCAGGAGCGGCACCTGGCCGACGAACTCGGGCGGGGTCTCGCCGCGCGTGCCCTTGTACTCGGGGTACTCGCGCGTGCGGAACGAGTAGCGGGAGATGTCGAACGCGACGGCGACGTGCGTCGGCTTCTCCTTCGCGAGGAGCCCGAGGAACATCGAGATGAAGCCGTGGATGGCGTTCGTGTGCTGGCCGTCGTGCGTGACGAAGCTGTCGATCGGGAGCGCGTAGAAGGCGCGGAACGCGAGCGAGTGGCCGTCGACGAGGAGGAGGGTAGGCTTTCCGGAGTCCGTCACGGGGCCAGCCTAACGGGGCGCTCCGACACCTCAGGGAAGGGGCCGAGGCCCTCCTCCCGTGACCCGCCGAAGGTCCGCGATGCCCCAGATTCCCGCCGATCTCGACCCCGAGCTGCACGAGCGGCTCGTCGCCTCGGGCGGGGGCGCGCTGACGCGCAAGATGGGCATCGAGTTCCTCGAGCTGAGTGCCGAGCGGTCCGTGGCGCGGATGCCCGTCGAGGGCAACACGCAGGTCATCGGGCTGCTCCACGGCGGGGCGCATGTCGTGCTCGGAGAGAGCCTCGGCTCGATCTCGTCGGCGATCCACGCCGGGCCCGGCCGGTACGCGGTCGGCATCGAGATCAATGCGACGCACTCGCGCTCGACGACCGCCGGCTGGGTCACGGGGACGTGCACCGCCCTGTCGCTCGGCCGCACGCTCGCGACGCACGAGATCGTCATCCGCGACGAGGAGGGGCGCCGCCTCTCGACCGTCCGCATGACGAACATGCTGCGCGACCGCTGATCGCGGCCCCGCTCGCTACTCGGCGGCGGCGGGCTTCTTCGCGGCGTCCTTCTTGGGCGAGAGCTGCTCGATGACGGCCTGCGCCACGGCGTGCATCGTCGTCCGGCGGTCCATCGACGCCTTCTGGATCCAGCGGAACGCCTCGGGCTCGGTCAGGCCCATGCGCTCGTTGAGCAGGCCCTTCGCGCGGTCGACGAGCTTGCGGGTCTCGAAGCGCTCGACGAGGTCGGCGACCTCGGCCTCGAGCGTCAGAATCTGCTGGTAGCGGCTGAGCGCGATCTCGATCGCCGGCAGCAGGTCGTTCGGGGTGAAGGGCTTGACGACGTAGGCGAGGGCGCCGGCCTCGCTCGCCTGCTCGACGAGCTCCTTCTGCGAGAAGGCGGTCAGGAGGACGACGGGAGCGATGTGGTTCTCGCTCAGGCGCTTCGCGGCCTCGATGCCGTCCATGACGGGCATGCGGATGTCCATGACGACGAGGTCGGGACGCAGCTCGGTGGCGAGGGCCACGGCGGTCTCGCCGTCGCCCGCCTCGCCGACCACGTCGTACCCGTTGTCGCGGAGGATCTCCACGATGTCCATGCGGATCAGCGACTCGTCCTCGGCGACGACGACACGGCGGGGGGCGACGGTGCTCTGTTCCTGGTCACTCACGGAAATGAGCCTACGGTATGGTCGAGCCGTCGGGCCCTGGGCCCGCGCCGGCTTGGCGGAATGGCAGACGCGGCGCACTCAAAATGCGCTGTCCGAGAGGACGTGTGGGTTCGAGCCCCACAGCCGGTACTCGCGACCCCAGTCGCTCAGCTGATGCTCGCCCGGCGCGCTGACGCTCGCGCGTCACGGGGTTCGAGCCCCACAGCCGGTACCGCCTTCCTCCGGGTTCGCCCTCCTCACGGCCGCTGACCACCCTCAGGATGCGATCCGAAGGTCTCCTGGGAAATCAACCCCGGTGCGCCATGACATCGGATGCTCTTGGGTGGAACGGAGAAGGAGGTCCACCATGACGTCAGCCAACGACCGGGACCGCATCGATGGTCCCCGAGACACCACGCACGACGACCCCCGCATCGACCGGGATCTCGACGGGCGCGACGACCGCACCGAGGCGCTCAGCCGCGACCGCGTCGACCGCGACCACGACGGCATCGACGACCGCCGAGAGGCGGCCCCCGTCGTCGCCGACACCGGGCGCCACGGCGACCCGGACCACGTCGAGGATCCTCGCGTCGTCCAGCGCGAGATGATCGCGCGCGAGAAGGAGGAGTTCGGCGGCATCAAGTGGGGATCGGCCTTCTTCGGCTGGCTCGCCGCCGTTGGAACCGGCGTGCTGCTCACGGCACTCGTCGCCGGCACCGGCACGGCGCTCGGACTCGCGACCGACACGACCGCCGAGGAGGCCGTCGAGGGCGCCGCGCAGGGCGCCGACACCGTCGGCATCATCGGCGCCGTCCTGCTCGCGCTCGTGATCTTCATCGCCTACTACGCCGGTGGCTACGTCGCCGGCCGCATGGCGCGCCTCGATGGCGCCAAGCAGGGTCTCGCCGTGTGGCTGTGGGCCCTCGTGATCGCCATCATCGTCGCCATCATCGGCGCGATCGGCGGCTCCGAGTTCAACATCCTGGCGAACCTCAACGGGTTCCCGCGCCTGCCCATCGGGGAGGGCGAGCTCACGACGATCGGCATCATCACGGCCGTGGTCGTCGCTCTCGTCAGTCTCGGCGGCGCCATCCTCGGCGGCCTCGCCGGCATGAGATTCCACCGTCGCGTCGATCGCGCGGGCCTCGGAATCACCCGCCGCTGACCGCGGGGCCGCGTGAGCGGCTCGGAACCACGAACGGGGCGCGACCGTCAGGTCGCACCCCGTTCGTCGTCCGCGGACGGACCGGGATCAGTCGGCGTGGTCGCCGCTCTCCCAGACCGGAGCCTTGGCGTGGATCGCGTCGCCGATCGTATGCACGCGGATGTCGTTGGTCGAGCCGGGGATGCCGGGAGGGGACCCGGAGATCACGACGACCTTGTCGCCGATCTCGGCGAGACCGGCATCGAGGAGCGCGACGTCGACCTGGTGGTACATCGCGTCGGTGTGCGTGACCCGCTCGACGAGGAACGACTGGATGCCCCACGTGAGCGACATACGGCGCTGGATGGCGGCATCGGGCGTGAAGGCCTTCATCGGGATGCGGAACCGCAGCCGCGACATGCGGCGAGCGGAGTCGCCGGACTCGGTGAACACGCACACGTACTTCGCGTCGACGAAGTCGGCGACCTCGGCCGCGGCGAGAGTGATCGCCCCGCCCTGCGTGCGCGGCTTCGTGCCGAGCGGCGGAATGCGCTCGAGGCCGTGCTCCTCGGTCGACTCGACGATGCGCGCCATGGTCGAGACGGTGATGACAGGGAACTCCCCCACGCTCGTCTCGCCCGAGAGCATGACCGCGTCGGCGCCGTCGAGGACGGCGTTGGCGACGTCGGAGGTCTCGGCGCGCGTCGGGATGGGGCTCGAGATCATCGACTCGAGCATCTGCGTCGCGACGATGACGGGCTTGGCCATGCGGCGGGCGAGCTCGACGGCGCGCTTCTGGACGATCGGCACGGCCTCGAGCGGGAGCTCGACGCCGAGGTCGCCGCGGGCGACCATGATGCCGTCGAAGGCGTCGACGATCTCCTCGAGCGCGTCGACGGCCTGCGGCTTCTCGATCTTGGCGATCACGGGGATGGTGCGCCCCTCCTCGGCCATGATCTCGTGCACGCGCACGACGTCGGAGGCGTTGCGGACGAACGAGAGGGCGATGTAGTCGGCGCCGAGCTTGAGGCCCCAGCGCAGGTCGTCCTCGTCCTTCTCCGACAGGGCGGGCACGTTGACCGCGACGCCGGGGAGGTTGATGCCCTTGTTGTTGGAGACGGGGCCGGCCACGATGACCTGGGTGCGCACGCGCACGCCGTCGGTGTCGAGCACCTTGACCTTGACCTTGCCGTCGTCGATGAGGAGGAAGTCGCCGGGCTTGACGTCGTCGGGGAGGCCCTTGAACGTCGTGCCGACGAGCTCCTTGGTGCCGAGGACGTCCTCGGTCGTGATGGTGAAGATGTCGCCCTCGGCGAGCTCGTGGGGGCCGTTCTCGAACTTGCCGAGACGGATCTTCGGGCCCTGCAGGTCGACGAGGACCGCGACGGGGCGGGCGGAGTCCTGGGCCGCCTGCCGGACGTTGCGGTAGACCTCCTCGTGCACGGCGTAGCTGCCGTGGCTGAGGTTCATGCGGGCGACGTCGACGCCCGCCTCGATGATGGATCGGATGTTCTCGTAGCTCGAGGTCGCCGGCCCGAGGGTCGCGACGATCTTTGCTCGTCTCATGACTTCCTTATTCGTGGGGTGGTGGTAGAGGTGGTGCTGCCGCCCCGGAGGGCGGTCGTCTCAGACTGCCAGCGCGCGGTCGGTCGCCCTGACGGGCGCCGGCAGGTCGGTGGCGCCCTGGAGGAAGCGGTCGACCTCCGCCGCGACGGCGCGCCCCTCCGCGATCGCCCAGACGATGAGCGAGGCGCCGCGCCCGGCATCCCCCGCCACGAAGACGCCCGACTCGTTCGTCGTGTAGTCGGCCGCGCGCGCGACGGTGCCGCGCTCGTCGATCCGGAGGGCGAGCTGGTCGTCGAGCGTCGAGCGCTCGACGCCCGTGAAGCCGAGCGCGAGGAGGACGAGGTCGGCGGGGATCTCGCGCTCCGTGCCGGCCTTGGGGATGCGACGGCCGTCGACGTACTCGGTCTCGGCGACGCGCAGCGCGCGCACCTCGCCCGCGCCGTTGGTGAGGAACTCGACGGTCGAGGCGAGGTACATCCGCTCGCCGCCCTCCTCGTGCGCGCTCTGCACCTCGAACAGCGTCGGCTGCATCGGCCACGGCTGGTTCGCGGGGCGTTCGGCGGGCGGCTGCACGCCGATCGCGAGGTTCGTGACCGACAGGGCGCCCTGACGGTGCGCGGTGCCGATGCAGTCGGCGCCCGTGTCGCCGCCGCCGAGGACGACGACGTGCTTGCCGTCCGCGCGGATCTGGTCCACCAGCGGCTGCAGCTTGTCCATGCTGCGGCGGGTGACGCAGGCCACATAGCCTTCGCGTGCGAAGCGGCGGGCGATGGCGCCGCCGGTGGCGTCACCCGCGCCGATGATCAGTGCAACCTTTTTCATGATCACTCTTTGTAGTAAACGACTTGGTGCGTGGTGGCCAGCAGATCACCCGCCTCGTTCCACAGTTGCGCCGTCTGGTCGAAGTAGCCGTTGCGAAACGCCTGCGCCTGGGCCTGGCCCAGCAGGTAGCCGGTGCCGGTGGCGGCCAGCAGCGCCGCATCGGCATGAAAGTACACGGTCATGGACACGGTGCCGATCGGCACCAGCGTGGCGCGGCGGCGCCAGATGCGCGGGAAGAACACATCGGCCAGAGCGGTCAGCGAT
>NZ_JAUSMI010000169.1 GCF_030645145.1 Microcella sp.
GCGGCCCGCGCCGCGCGCGCTGTGCGCCGCGCGGCGGCCACGAGTGAGCCCGTTCGTCACGGATGAGCCCGGATATTCGGGCCCACTTGCGACGAACGGGCTCTTTCGTGCGCGCGGGCGGATACTGCCGGGCGCGCGGCGCCCTCGTGCGCGCGGCAGCTGCGACCTAGTCGTGCGCGCGGTCGACGAGCCGCGAGAAGACGATCGCCGAGCGCGTGTGGTCGACGTTGGGCGCCGAGCGCACGCGCTCGAGCGCCTCCTCCATGCTCGGGATGTCGCGCGACCGCAGCCGCACGATCGCGTCGGCGTCGCCCGTCACGGTCCCGGCCTCGACGACCTCGGGCACGGCGAGGAGAATGCGCCGCAGCTCGTCGGGCGCCACGGTGCCGCGGCAGAACAGCTCGACGTACGCCTCGACGGCGAGCCCTTCGATGGCGGGGTCGACCTGCACGGTGAAGCCGCGGATCACCTTGTCGGCGACGAGCTTGTCCACGCGGCGCTTGACGGCCGAGGCGCTCAGTCCGACGACGTCGCCGATGTCGCCGTACCCGGCGCGGGCGTTCTGACGCAGCTGATCGATGATGCGCGAATCGATGGCGTCCATGCGCTAACGGTAGGCGACTCCGGGGCCGGATCGGGCATCCGGTCTCACGGCGGAACCGCAGGATCGCGGGTAGCGCTCCCGACCGAGTAAGGCTAGCCTTACCTACGGCAGCGTCGCCGCGTCCTGCACCTCTCTCCCTCCCGTTCTCTCGGAGTCATCTCTCATGCGCTCGTCCCGCTCTCTCTCCCTGCTCGCCCTGCCCGTCGCCGGCCTGCTGCTCGCCGGCTGCGCCGCGACCCCCGCCGAGGAGGAGGCCGCGTTCACGCTGTACTCCGGGCGCGACGAGGACCTCGTGCAGCCGCTCATCGATGAGTTCACGGAGGAGACGGGCATCGTCGTCGACGTGCGCTACGGCAACACTGCCGAGCTCGGCTCGCTGCTGCTCGAGGAGGGCGAGGCGACGCCCGCCGACGTCTTCCTGTCGCAGGATGCCGGATCGCTCGGCGCCCTCAGCGCCGCCGGTCTCTTCTCGACCCTGCCCGACGACGTCGCCGACGCGGTGCCCGCGGGCTTCACCTCCACCGACGGCAGCTGGGTCGGCATCACCGGCCGCGCGCGCGTCGTCGTCTACGACGGCGAGCAGCTGACCGAGGACGAGCTGCCCGACTCGATCGACGACTACGTCACCGAGGAGTGGGCCGGTCGCGTCGGCGTCGCGCCGTCGAACGCGAGCTTCCAGTCCTTCGTGACCGCGCTGCGCGTCCTCGAGGGGGAGGAGGCCGCCGAGTCCTGGCTGCAGGCGCTCTCCGACAACGATCCGCAGATCTTCGAGTCGAACATCCCCATCCTCACGGCCGTCAACGACGGAGTCGTCGAGACGGGCCTCATCAACCACTACTACTGGTTCCGCCAGGCGGCCGAGGTCGGCGCCGAGAACATGCGCGCGCAGCTGAAGTTCCTCGAGGCGGGCGATGCGGGCTCGATCGTCAATGTGACCGGCGCCGGCATCCTGTCGGGCTCGGCCGACAACGAGGACGCGCTCGCGTTCATCGAGTTCCTCCTCTCGGAGGACGGCCAGGAGTACTTCGTCGAGGAGACCTTCGAGTACCCGCTCGTCCCCGGCATCGACGCGCCCGAGGGCCTGCCCTCTCTCGACTCGCTCGTGAACCCCGAGCTCGACCTGAGCGACCTCGAGTCGCTCGCCGAGACGCAGGAGCTCCTCGCCCTGGTCGGCCTCATCTAGCCGCACCACCCGCACCACCGCCCGCGCCGGCGGGGCTTTCGGCCCTGCCGGCTCCCGCCCACCGAATGGTCGAATAGCACCATGACGCTCGCGACGCAGACCGCGGCGGCCCCGGATCCGACGGCCGCCGCGGTGCCGTCGCACCCGAGGGCGGATGCCCGGGACGGGTCGAGCGCGACGCGCCCGCCGCTCTGGCTCGTGGTGCTCGCGTCGCTCGCCGCTCTCGCCGCGAGCATCCCCCTCGTCTATCTGCTCGTGCGCGGAGGCGAGTCGGGCCTCGATCGCATCGTCGAGACCCTGACCCGCGGGCGCGTGCTCGAGTACGCGGCGAATTCGCTCGGCCTCGCCGGGGCGACGACGGCGACGGCGCTCGTGCTCGGCACGGCCGTCGCGTTCACGCTCTCGCGGCTGCGCGTGCCGTTCCCGCGGCTGTGGCTGCTCGCCTCGGCGCTGCCGCTCGCGGTGCCGTCGTTCCTCGCCGGGTACGGCTGGCTCGTGCTGTCGCCGAGCATCCAGGGGTTCGTGCCGAGCTGGCTGCTGCTGTCGGCGGTGACGGTCCCGTACGTGACGCTGCCGGTCGCGGCGGCCCTGCGCGGAGCATCCGGCGATCTCGAGGGCGTCGCCCGCACGCTCGGCCGCGGGCCCTTCTCGGCGTTCTTCGTCGCGACGTGGCCGCAGGTGCGCCCGGCGGCGATCGCGGGCGGGCTGCTCGTCGCGCTGTACGCGCTGAGCGACTTCGGGCTCGTCGCGATGATGCGCTTCCCGACCCTCACGTGGGGCATCAACGCCGCGTACTCGGCGAGCTTCGACCGGGCGCAGGCGGCGATCCTCGCGCTGCTGCTCGTCGTGCTCGCGCTGCTCGTCGTGCTCGGCGAGCGCACCGCTCGCGGCCGAGTGCCGCGCGCGGCCGCCCGCGCCGTCGCCCCCCGAACCATCGGGCGCGGGATGCTCCTGTCGCTGCTCCCCGTCGTCGCCGCCGCTCCCGTCGTGGGCGTCGCGATCCCGCTCCTGGGTCTCGCGACGCGGCTCGCGCAGGCCCAGACGCTGCGCGAGCTCGACGTGCCGCGCCTGCTCGCGGCGGTCGGCTCGACGGTCGGGGTCGCGCTCGCCGCTGCCGCGCTCGCGGTCGTCCTCGCGCTGCCCATCGCGGCGCTCGCCGCCCGCTTCCGCGGCCGGCTCGTCTCTGCGATCGAGTCGGTGGGCTTCCTCGGCCACGCGCTGCCCGGCATCGTGGTCGGCCTGTCGCTCGTGTTCTTCTCGCTCGCGGTGCTGCCCGCGCTCTACCAGAGCGTCGCGGTGCTCGTCTTCGCCTACGCGGTGCTGTTCATGCCGAAGGCGATCGGCACGATGCGCTCGGGCCTCGCCGATGTGCCGGTGTCGCTCGTGTCGGTCGCGCGCACGCTCGGCGATTCGCCGCTGCGGGCGTGGTGGCGCGTGACGGTGCCGCTCGCGCTGCCGAGCGTCGGCATCGGCGCCCTGCTGGTGGCCATCGCGACCATGAAAGAATTGCCGGCGACGCTGCTGCTGCGGCCGACGGGAATCCAGACCCTCGCCACCGAGTTGTGGAACAGGACGGTCGTGTTCGAGTTCGGCGCCGCCGCCCCGTACGCCGCGGTGCTCGTCCTGATCGCGGCGGTCCCCGCCATGGTGCTCTCGGGCATCCGCAGCACGGCCAAGGAGGAGTTGTGAGCGACCTCGTCGTCTCCGGCGCGAGCGTGACCCACGGGTCGACGCTCGCGGTCGACGACGTGTCGATGACGATCCGGTCGGGCGAGCTCGTCGCGGTGCTGGGCCCGTCGGGCTGCGGCAAGACGTCGCTCCTGCTCGCGATCGCCGGGCTGCTTCCCCTCCGCGACGGGTCGATCGCGATCGGCTCGCGCGAGCTCTCGCGCGCGGGCCGCACGGTGCCGCCCGAGAAGCGCGGCATCGGCTGGGTCCCGCAGGAGGCCTCGCTCTTCCCGCACCTGACCGTCGGCGAGAACATCGGATTCGCCGTGCCCGGCGGCCGCGCGGGCGGCGCTCGCGGGCGCGCCCGCGCTCGCGCCGAGCGCATCGCCGAGCTCGCCTCCCTCGTCGG
>NZ_JAUSMI010000003.1 GCF_030645145.1 Microcella sp.
GTCGCGTGCGTCACGGCGCTCGCGGCCTCGACCGCGTCGAGCAGTCGTCCGACGTCCGCACCCGGCGTCGCGATGCCGACGGGCGCGATGCGCATCGCGGCGCCGTTCGTCGTGCCCGTGCGTCCCGCCGTCTCGATCGGCTCGCCGCGCAGCACGGCCCGCACGGCGCGCGTCGTCGACGGCCCGAGCAGATCGGTCGACCCGCGGCCGCGCATGTCGTCCTCCCACGCGACGAGCTCGCGCGCGAGGGTCGCCGGTGCGATGCTGCCCTCGCCCTCGATGAGCAGCCGCGCGACGAGGAGCGCCTGCTCGGTGTCGTCGGTGATCGCCCCCGGCGGCATGCCGCCCGCGAGCGGGTGGTCGGCCGCGGGAGCGGCGAAGCCGCCGACGATCGCGCCCCAGCCGGCGCGCACCTCGTCGCGGTGCAGCAGCTGGAAGGGCATCCCGAGGGCGTCGCCGATCGCGAGCCCCTGCAGGGCGCCGAGGGCGCGGTCGCGCTCGCTCGACGTCGGCGACCCCGCGGCCCCGTTCACGCCCGCGCGACCTCGGCGAGCACCGCGTCGGCGGTCGTGATCTCGATGAGCGGCCCGTAGAGCGCCATCACGGCGAGCGCGCGCTCGTGATCGCCGTCGGAGACCCCCGCGCACGCGTCCGCGACGACCCGCACCCGCACCCCGGCGTCGGCGGCGGCGAGCGCCGTCGAGATCACGCAGCAGTCGGTCGAGACCCCGGCGAGGACCATGTCGTGGCCGACGAGCGAGGCGAGCTCCGCATCCCATTTCGAGAACGTCGTGCGCGTCACCACCCGGTGATCGCGCGCGGGGATGCTCGGCAGGAGGTCCCAGATCCCATCGGTCGGCGGCACGAGCGCGAACGGCCACAGCTCGTAGTACGGCACCCACGCGCCGACCGGCTCGGCGGGTGCGACGAAGCGGGTCAGCGCGACGCGGTCACCGAAGCCGTCGACGAGGCGCGCGACGGTCGGCTCGATCGCCGGGGCGCCGGGCGCGAACCACGGGCTGCCCGCCTCGCCGAAGACGCGCTGCATGTCGATGACGACGAGCCACGGATGCCCGGCGCGCTCCCCCGCGCCCGTCGCGTCGCCGGGCGCGGTCGCCCCGCCCGCACCGCTCACGCGACCGGAGACGTCGCGCCGAGCGCGTCCTGCCGGCGCACGCCGGCCCGGCCGAGCAGGAGGTACCCGGCGAAGCCGATCACGAGCGCGAACAGCACGCCGAGGTTGGCGCCGCCGAACGGCCCGTCGAGACCGCCGACCGCGCCGAGGAAGTACCCCTGCCAGGCGAAGGCCTCGCTCGCCCACGCGTTCGAGACGAAGCCCCAGCCGATCGCCGTGCCGACGACGAGGAGCGCGATCGACTCCCAGCGCACCGAGCCGTAGCGGCCGCCGCGGTCGTAGAGCTCGGCGTCGGCGTAGGGCTGCTTCCGCAGGATGATGTCGGCGATGAACATGCCGGCCCACGCCGCGATCGGCACGCCGAGGGTGATGAGGAAGCCCTGGAACGGGCCGAAGAAGTCCTGCGCGATGAAGACGACGAAGATCGTGCCGAGCACCATGATCGCGCCGTCGATGCCGACCGCGGCGGCCCGCGGCAGCTTGAGGCCGGCGGCGAGGAGCGACAGGCCCGAGGAGTAGATGTCGAGCACGGCGCCGCCGACGAAGCCGAGCACGGCGACGATCGCGAACGGCACGAGGAACCACGTCGGCAGGATCGTCGACAGGGCCCCGACCGGGTCGGCGCCGATCGCGTCGAGGAGGGTCGTCGAGGAGCCCGCGAGCAGGAGGCCGACGAGCAGCAGGAGCGCGGGAGCCCACGAGGCGCCGAACGTCGTCCACGCGACGACTCCGCGGCTCGAGGCCGAGCGCGGCAGGTAGCGCGAGTAGTCGGCGGCGGCGTTGACCCAGCCGAGCCCGAACCCGGTGAGCATGAAGACGAGCCCGCCGATGACGGCGCCCGCCTCGCCCGCGGGGAGCGCGAGCACCGCGCCGAGGTCGATCTGCGGCAGCACGAGAACGACGTAGACGATCGTGAGCACGCCCGTGGCGATCGTGATCCACTTCTGCAGGCGCATGATGAGGTCGAACCCCATGACCCCCGCCGCGATGACGAGCGCGCCGACGACGACGAGCGCGACGATCTGCGTGCCGATGCCCGCGTCGAGGCCGAGCGCGGCGAGCACCGTCGAGGTCGCGAGCACGGCGAGCGAGACGAGCACCGTCTCCCATCCGACCGTGAGGATCCACGACAGGATGCTCGGCACGCGGTTGCCGTCGACGCCGAAGATCGCCCGGCTGAGCACGAGCGTAGGCGCGGAGCCGCGCTTGCCCGCGAGCGCGATCACCCCGACGAAGAAGAAGGAGACGCCGATGCCGATCGCCCCCACCAGCAGCGCCTGCCAGAACGAGATGCCGAAGTAGAGCAGGAACGCGCCGTACGCGATGCCGAACACCGAGATGTTCGCCGCGGCCCACGGCCAGAAGAGGTCGCGCGGGGTTCCCTTGCGCTCCGACTCGTGGATGACGTTGATGCCGTTCTGCTCGACGGCGAGCGCCGCAGCGCTCCCGCCCTGGGTCGCCGTCGACATGGGTGCCTCCGCTGCACGTGGGGTGCGGCCCGCCGGGGAGGGGGCCGTCAGCCGCGAGCGTATCCCCGGCCCCGAGGGCGGTCAACGCGCCGCGCAGGCCGCTGGCGCTCTCGTCGGTCGAGCGACGGTCGCGCGGTGCCGGGTCGTCAGCGCGCCAGGGCGCTCCGCAGCCGCCGTGCCCGGGTCACGATCGCTCGCGCGGGAGCCCCGATGGCGAAGGCCGCCGCTCCGCTCAGCGAGCGGTCGTGCGGGCCGAACGCGCTCTTGCGGTCCCACGCGCGGCGCAGCGAGCCGCCGAGCGTCGAGCGCACGGGGCGGCGCCCCGGGAGCCCTCCGGCCGCGCGCTCGGCCACGAGCTCGGCGATCGCGGTCGCGGCGTCGGCCTCTGCGTCGGGGTGCAGGTAGTTGTCGGCGGCCCAGCCGGGGGCGGGCATCCGGAACCGGCACTCGATCAGATCGTCGACCGAGCCCAGGAGGCCCGAGTCGCGGAAGACCGTATTGATGAGCGCGTCGTCGACGCCGAAGTCGTCGAGCGCGAGCGAGGGGACGCCCCGGGCCACGGACTCGATGATCGCCGTCGAGCTCACGGTCGCGAGAGCACCCGCCGTGTCGAGGGTCTGCAGCATCGATCCGCCCCGGACGATGATGTTCGGAGCCCGCTCGGGCAGCTCGTCCAGCAGCTCGGCGAGCGGCCAGCGCTCGGCGTGGGTCTGCTGCTCGCCGCCCGTCGCCCGCACCTTGAGCACCACCCGGCGATCGGGATGCCGGCGAGCGAGCGCGTCGAGCTGGCGGACGAGCCAGCGGCGCTCCTCGAGCGTCGCCGGTACGAGCGCCTGCGCCGCGAAGACGATGTCGTCCCCGGCCGGAGGGTGGCGCTCCAGGAACGGCAGCGTCGTGAGGGCGAAGCGATGCGCCCAGCCGAGCTCGAGTGCGCGAGCCGCGAACGCGCGGCGCTCGCCGCGCGAGTGCACGAGCATGAGGTCCGCCTGGGCCCGGTAGTAGAGCGCCTTGCGCGTGGCGGGGATCGCGACGCCCGGCAGGCCGGTCACGAGGACGGGGCGGTGCGGCAGCTCGGCGAGCTCGCGCAGGACGACCGCAGCGGTCGGCCCTCGCATGCCCACGAGCACGACCTCCGGCCGGCGCGCGCGCACCTGCTCGACGAGGTCGTCGAGGTCGAGAACGGCGAGATCGCGGCTGCGCCAGCGCGTGCGCTCGAGAGCGGCGCGGCGCTGGGGCTCGCTCGGCAGCACGGGGCTCGCCACGAGCTGCAGGGCCGCGTCGGCGAACGGCCCGGACGGGCTCGCGAGGTGCTCGGCCGTGCCCGCGACCCACTTGAGGTACGAATCGGAGTCGGCGACCGCGATCAGGCTCACGCCGTCACCCGCCGCAGCTTCGCCATGGGGGCGAGCTCGCCGGGCTGCACGCGCTTGACCCCGTCGCCGAGCGCCTCCTCGATGATGCGCACGTCGCGCACGAGGTGCTCGAGACCCTGGGGCTCGAGCGAGGCGGCCTGGTCGCTGCCCCACATCGTGCGGTCGAGGGTGATGTGGCGCTCGATGGCGGTCGCGCCGAGCGCGGCGGCGGCGAGGCTGATCTGCAGCCCGCGCTCGTGCCCGGAGTAGCCGATCGGCACACCCGGGTAGCGGGCGGCGAGCGCCGGGATCATCCGGAGGTTGGCCTCCGCGGCAGGCATCGGGTAGGTCGACGTCGCGTGCAGGATCACGAGCCGATCGTCGGCGTCGAGCTCGGCGACGGCGGCATCGATCTGCTCGAGCGTCGACATGCCCGTCGACAGGATGATCGGACGGCCGGTCGCGGCGACGGCGCGCAGGAGCGAGAGGTCGGTCACCGACGCGGAGGCGATCTTGTGGGCAGCCACGTTGAGGCCCTCGAGGAAGGCGACCGACGGCTCGTCCCACGGGGAGGCGAACCACGTCAGCCCGCGCAGCGTCGCGTGGTCGCCGATCTCGATGTACTGCTCGCGATCGAGCTCGACGCGGTGCCGGTACTCGAGGTAGGTCATCGTGCCCCAGGGCGTCTCGCGCTCGACGTCGCGCATATGCGCCGGCGTCGCGAGCTCGGGCGTCCGCTTCTGGAACTTCACCGCATCGGCCCCGGCATCGGCCGTGACGTCGATGAGCCGCTTGGCCATCTCGACGTCGCCGTTGTGGTTCAGCCCGATCTCGGCGATCACGTACACGGGGTGGCCGGCCCCGATCGGACGGCCGGCGATCGTGACGCTCACGGGCGCCCTCCTTCGATGAGGCCCGCGAGGGCGTCGGCGAGCAGCAGCTGCTCCTCGGTGTCGATCTCCAACGCGGTGCCCTCGCCGACGATGGCCGGCTCGATGCGCCCGAAGAAGCGGTGGCCCGCCTCCCGGAACCCGGTGGCGTCCATGACGTAGAAGGCGCCCGTCTCGGCGACCTGCGGGGGAAGCTCCTGGCGACGGGGGCGGCGCGCGGCAGCGTGGTTGATGCCCGCCCATCCCACCACGGGCCCCGGGCTCGGAGCCCACAGGAAGACCGGGGTCGCGATCGCCGCGAAGACGACGTCGGCCTCGCGCGAGCGCACGCGGGCGACCGCGGCATCCACCTCGGCGGAGTCGATGAACGGCGACGTGGCCTGCAGGAAGACGAGCACGTCGACCTCGTCGCCGACGATCGCGAGAGCGTGCAGGAGCGCCGCCTCCGACGCCGCGTCGTCGGTCGAGAGAGCCGCCGGTCGCATGATGACGACGGCCCCCGCTGCGTCCGCCGCGCGAGCGATCGCGGGGTCGTCGGTGCTCACGACGACCCGATCGACGGATGCCGCGGCGCGGGCCGCGCCGACCGCCCGCGCCACGAGGCTCCGCCCGCCGACCGTGCGGAGGTTCTTCCCCGGCACGCCCTTCGACCCGCCGCGCGCGGGGATCACCGCGAGCACGCTCACGGGGCGACCTCGGCCGGCTCCGCGAGACGGACGCGCGAGCCGGTGCCCTCGAGCACGACGCCGAGCGTCTCGAGCGCGCTCGACGGGCGGCTCACGACCTCGAGCGGACGGGCGGTGCCGCCGAGAGCGAGCTCGACGGGCACGGCGGCGGGCACCACGTCGATGTGACGCTCGCGCGCCAGCGCCCGGAGGAACCACTCCGGCTCCCGCCGGTGCGGGAGGTAGGCCACGCGGTGCTCGCGCGCCAGGCGCCGCACGAGCGCGCGCTGCTCGTCGGCGGGGATGAGCCCGTCGGCGACGGCCGCCGTCCCGAGCACGATGCGGCGGCCCTCGGGCACGACTCGTGCGGCGAGGCCGTGCTCGCGCGTCCACGCGAAGCGGTGATGCCGCACGCGCGCTCCGAGCTCGCGGAGGGCCACGACCGCCGGGTCGGCGGGCGCGAGGTAGGTCGTGATGTCGAGGCGACCCTCGTCGGCGAGCGCCCTCAGCGTGCGGGTGGTCGACGCAGCGAGCGCGCGGCGCAGGCCGTTCGGGCCCTCGACCGCGTCCCTCGCCGGACGCAGCAGGGGCTCGCCGGCCGCCAGCACGCGTGCGAGCCGGCGGGTGATCGCGCCATCGTCGACGAGGACGACACGGCGGGGCACGGCGCGCGCGAGGCGCGCCTGCACGAGGCCGGAGAACGCGTCCCCTACGAGCCACTCGGCGCCGGGCGCGAAGCGGTGCCACGGCATGAGCCGCCGCTCGATGCCGATCGCCGAGGCGCCGGGAAGACCGCGCTCGTGCACCCGGAGGGCCGTGCGCTCGAGCTGCGCGTCGCCCGCGCGCGGCAGGATCGCGATCGGGCGCTCCCGCTCGTGAGCCGTGAGCGCGGCGTGCTCGAGCGCCCCCAGCAGCTGCAGCGGCGACTCGACCCACGCGGTCGTGCTCGGCACCGGCATCGGCTCCCCCTCGCGCGGCCCGCGCCGACGACGGGGCCTGTGTCGCGAGCGACGGTACGAGCGCCGGATGACGCGTCACGGGCGGCGCGGTGAACGCGGGGCGACCGGCGGATGACCGCACGCCGTTCCGACGCCCACACCGTCGCATACCCTTTTTGTGCCTTTTCGCCAACGGCACCGGCCGGTGACTGGTCGATAGGCTGACCCGGTGACCGACGAGACTCCTGCTCCCGACCTGTCGACGACCGCCGGCAAGATCGCCGACCTCCGCGTCCGCTACCACGAGGCCGTGACGGCCGCAGGCGAGGCGGCGATCGAGAAGCAGCACGCCAAGGGCAAGATGACCGCCCGCGAGCGCATCGACACGCTGCTCGATCACGGGAGCTTCGTCGAGCTCGACGAGTTCGTGCGCCACCGCACGCACGCGTTCGGCATGGAGGCAAAGCGGCCCTACGGCGACGCGGTCGTCACCGGCACCGGCACGATCCACGGCCGTCAGGTCGCGGTGTACAGCCAGGACTTCACGATCTTCGGCGGCTCGCTCGGCGAGGTCGCGGGCGAGAAGATCATTAAGGTGATGGAGCTCGCCATCAAGACCGGCGTTCCCATCATCGGCATCCTCGACTCCGGCGGCGCCCGCATCCAGGAGGGCGTCGTCGCCCTCGGCAAGTACGGCGAGATCTTCCGGCGCAACACCGCCGCGTCGGGCGTCATCCCGCAGATCTCGATCATCTGCGGGCCGGCCGCGGGCGGCGCGGTGTACTCCCCCGCGCTCACCGACTTCGTGCTCATGGTCGACAAGACGAGCCAGATGTTCGTCACCGGCCCCGACGTCATCAAGACGGTCACGGGAGAGGACGTCGGCATGGAGGAGCTCGGCGGCGCGCTCACCCACAACCGCGTCTCGGGCGTCGCGCACTACCTCGCCGCCGACGAGAGCGACGTCTTCGACTACGCCCGCACCCTGCTGAGCTACCTGCCCGACAACAACCTCGCCGAGCTGCCCGAGTACGCCTCCGAGGCCGAGCTCGAGATCACCGACGACGACCGCCGCCTCAACACGATGGTCCCCGACAGCCCGAACCAGCCGTACGACGTGCTCGACATCATCGACCACGTCGTCGACGCCGGCTCGTTCCTCGAGGTGCAGCCGCTCTTCGCGCCGAACATCGTCATCGGCTTCGCGCGCGTCGACGGCCGCAGCGTCGGCGTCATCGCGAACCAGCCGAAGGCCATGGCCGGAACCCTCAACATCGACGCCGGCGAGAAGGCCGCGCGCTTCGTGCGCTTCTGCGACGCCTTCAACATCCCGATCCTCACGCTCGTCGACGTGCCCGGATACCTCCCCGGCACCGATCAGGAGTGGACAGGCGTCATCCGCCGCGGCGCGAAGCTGCTCTACGCCTACGCCGAGGCGACGGTGCCGCTCGTCACGGTCATCACGCGGAAGGCCTACGGCGGCGCCTACATCGTCATGGGCTCGAAGCAGCTCGGTGCCGACATCAATCTCGCCTGGCCGACGGCCGAGATCGCCGTCATGGGCGGGCAGGGCGCGGTGAACATCCTCTACCGCAACGAGATCAAGGCGGCCGAGGCGGCGGGCGAGGATGTCGCGGCGGTCCGCACGCGCCTGGCGAACGAGTACACCTACAACGTCGCAAGCCCGTTCCTGGCGGCCGAGCGCGGCGAGATCGACGGCATCATCGAGCCCGCAGCCACGCGCGTCGCGGTCATCAAGGCGCTGCGAGCCCTCAAGGGCAAGCGCGCGAGCCTGCCGCCCAAGAAGCACGGGAACATCCCGCTGTGACGGCCGAGGTCGATCCCGCGGGCACGGATGCTCCGCCGTCGGTGCTCGTGCGCATCGTGTCGGGCGACCCGACCGAGGAGGAGCTCGCCGCGACCCAGACCGTGATCGCCGCGGTGCTGGCCGAGCAGGCCGCTCTCGGCGCGCCGCGCAAGGTCGCGGCCGTCGACCTGTGGCGCCGGGCGGCGCGGGCTCCGCGGGCCGTCGTGCAGGCCGGGCCGGGCGCCTGGAGCGCCTCCCGAGGCCAGCGCGGCTGCTGAGACCCCGTCTCGATTTCGGCCGGGACCATCCGAGTCCTTGCGACGGAAGTGCGGAATCGGTTGTCCGCGCTTCGGATTCCGCAACCGGAAGGGTATCGGGGCCCCTGATCGCTACCCCCGGACGGGGGATGTACCCCGGTTTCGAGCAGAATTCGATCCCACAGCCCCGAGAATTCGCGGATGCCGTGAATCGGGGTACGAAAAATGTACCCCGGTAGTCCCCCAAAATGACGACTATGCCGACAGCGCCATGAGGGGCACTATTACCTGTAAGCGGTGCAGCTCCATCGGAGCGCACCACCCTTCACCGGCTGAATAGGGTAAATCGGCCGGGTGATTGGGGGGCGAGTTAGATCCATATTCGGGTTGTGGATCTAACTCGATACGTTGCGAAGGGCCGGAGATGGGTACTCCGGCCCTTCGATCGTTAACGGGCGGGCTCAGTGCGCGACGCGCGCCGGCGCCCGCGGGATCTCGAGCCAGAGGTCGACGGCGTCGTCCTCGTCGTCCTCCTCCTCGGCCGAGCCGAGGTCGCGAGCCGAGCCATCGCCGACGGGCGTGAGGCCGACGACCGTCACGGCGGTGTCGGAGTCGGCGGGGGCCGTCCGGGCGATGATGCGGCGCGCCCCCGTGCTGCGGATGGCGCCGGCGAGCTGGTCGAGGATGCGGTCGCGCGCATCCGGGTCCATCCCGTCGAGCCCTCCCTCATCGAAGAGGGTGACGGTCGCACCTCGCCGGCGCGCGGCCATGACCTGCGCGCGCACCGCGTCGTTGAGCAGCTCGCGGCCGCGGATCTCGTCGCGGATGGCGGCCTCGAGGTAGATGCACTCGCGGCGCTGGTCGTCGCTGAGCTCGCCGCGGGATCGCTCGATGACCCGGAGCATCGGCGCGGCCATCGTGCTCGTCTGCCCGAGGCGGAACTGCCGCTCGTAGAGGTGAGCCTCCTGCGCCGCCTGCCAGTCGGTCGCCTCGCGCTCGGCCTGCGCGAAGCGGTTGGCGTCGAGCGAGGCCTTGGCGAGCGCGCGGCTCAGGATGTGCGAGATCGCCACCCACGCCGCCGAGCCGATGACGCCCGTGCCGAGGAGCAGCCCGGGTCCGCCCCACCACACGGTCTGCACGACGAGCAGGGCGATCCCCACCCAGGCGAAGAGGTGCCGCTTGCGGGTCGACGTGATCGTCATGAGCGTGCCGATCGCGGCGACGTACCAGGTCGCGTACCCGAGACCGCCCTCGCGCTCCGGGTCAAGCTGCGGAGTGATGAGCAGCGTCATGCTGACGCACACGGCGACGTTGAGCGCGGCCATCCAGACCGGCATGCGCTCGGGCTGCCCGGGCAGCAGGCTGATCGTCGACGCGAGGGCGTAGAGCACCATCGCCGCGAGCACGGCAAGGGGATTGGTCGGGACGTCGATCGTGTAGAGCCCGAGGACGATGTGGTAGCCGGAGAAGAGCGCCGCCATCGTGACGATGAGCGCGCGGGGCACGCCGATCCTCATCGCGCCTCCTCGAGCTCGGGGCTCGACGCATCGTCCGCCGCGGGGGCGAACACCGGCCATCGGACCACGACGACCGTGCCGTGGCCCGGCTCGGTCCGGACCTCCGCGGCGCCACCGGCATTGGCGACGCGCTCGATGATCGACCGGCGCACGCCGAGGCGCTCCCCCGGCACCCGCGCGAGGTCGAACCCGCTGCCGGCGTCGCCGACCTCGATCTCGATGGCGCCGCCCTGGACGCCCGAGACCCGCAGCCAGCGGCGCACGTCGGGCCCCCCGGCGTGCTGAATGGAGTTGACCATGGCCTGCACGGCGGCCGAGTAGAGCGCCTCCGCCTGCGCGGCCGGCAGGATGCGCGTGTCGAGCGAGCGCACCCGGATGGAGAACGGCACGGACATCTCGCGCGCCGCCCGCACGATGCGGTCGGCGACCTGGCGGAAGCGGACCGTGCTGCCGTCGTCGGGCGTCGCGAGCGCGGCCTCCTCGAGGTGGCGCATGGCATTGGCCGCCATCGTCGCGGCGAGGTTCTTCTCCTCCGGCGACTCCGCGCGGGCGGCCGAGAGGAAGGTCGTGAGCACGCTGTCGTGGACGATCGCATCGACGTGCACGCGCTCGACCTCGGTCGCGTGCTGGCGCACGGCGTACGAGTACCGGTCGAGGGCGGTGCCCTGCGCGTCGTCGACGGAGCTCGACGCGGCGCGCGTC
The DNA here is from genome assembly GCF_030645145.1 of Microcella sp. Lineage (GTDB taxonomy): Bacteria > Actinomycetota > Actinomycetes > Actinomycetales > Microbacteriaceae > Microcella. The sequence goes on from NZ_JAUSMI010000003.1 coordinate 10,733, forward strand.
ATCGTGATGATGACGAGGACGGCACCGCCGAGGATCACGGCGTAGATCGCGTTGAAGAGACCGAGCTCCCACGGCCCGTCGCCGCCCGTCGGCATCGCCCGGATGATGCCGTAGATGAACGGCACGACGAAGAGGTAGATCAGGGCGCCCCGGACGCTCAGGCCGATCGCCGCGCTCGCGGTCGCGACCGTCGTGAGGAGGTACAGCCAGTGGTCGCCCTCCTGTGGCTTCGTCGGATCGGCGAGGAAGAACGGCCAGGTCAGCAGCGCCACCACGTAGACGGTGGCGACGATGCGGTGCGCTCCGACGACGAAGCGCTTGAGCATCGAGCACAGCAGCGAGAACAGGAGCGAGCCGTAGACGGCGCCGACGGCGACGGCCGCCCAGATGGGCTGCGCGAGCCCGTACTGCGGGATGACGAGCAGGAGCGCCTGGATCCCGAAGACCACGCCGAACCAGGCGACCGAGCGCGACAGGACGGTGTCGACCCGCTTGCGGCTGATCGGCTGACGCGGCTGCTTCGCCGCGCTCGGAGCCGGCTCAGGCCGAGTCATCGCCGTCGTTGTCGAGGCCGGGGAGAATGCCGTCCTCCACGGCGCGGCGCAGGAGGTCGACCTTGGTCGGCGCCGGGCGCCCGACCTCGACGTACTTCGCGCGGATGCGGTCCAGGTACTCGCGCGCCGTCGAGTAGCCGATGCCCAGCTGCTGGGCGGCGAGCTTGAGCGGCAGGCCCGAGGCGTAGAGGTGGAGGATCTCGCGCTCGCGACGGCCGAGCTGCGCCTTCGCGAAGTCGCGGTCGGCGTCGATCGCGCTCGCCCACTCGAGGTTGTTGAGGACCTCGCCGCGCGCCACGGTCTCGGCGGCGGCGATCACGGTCTTCGTCGCGGACGACTTCGGGATGACGCCCGCGGCACCCGCGGCGAGCGCCTCGCGGACGCTCGCGACGCGATCGGCGATCGAGTGCACGAGCACCGCCGAGCCGGTCGCCTGGACGGCCTTGACGTTCTCGGTCACGCTCGAGCCGTCGCCGAGCGACAGATCGAGCACGACGACGTCGACCTCGCCGGAGCCGAGCCCCTCGACGAACTCGTGGACGGTCGCCGCCGCGAGGACGAACTCGAAGCCCGCGTTGGTGAACGCGGCCTGGAGACCGAGGCGGACGGATTCGTGGTCGTCGACCACGGCGATCCGGACCTTCTTCCCCTGAGGTGCGACCACGACGACGTTCTACTTCCCTGAGCGGCTCGGAGCGCACCGTCGGGCTGCGGTGCTCGCCCCATGCTAGTCGCCCGGGGGCCCCCAGCCCGAGTCGCGCCGCGCCGGTGGAGAGGCGCGGATGCCGCTGTTTACGCGAGAATCAGTCGCGAACGAGGCTCGCGACGGCCTCAACGTGGTGCGTGTGGGGGAAGAGATCGAAGGCCCTGAGGCCCGCGAGCCGGTACCCGTGCTGGGCGGCGAGCGCGACATCCCGCGCGAGCGCGACGGGATCGCACGCGACGTAGACGAGCTGCGCGGGCGCGAGTCGGCCGAGCACCGCCATGACCTCCGTGCCCGCGCCCGAGCGGGGCGGGTCGAGCACGACCGTCGCCGCGCGCAGTCGAGCGCGCTCGGCCGCGCTCGCCGACTGCTCGAGCTCGCGCAGGAAGCGGTCGACGCGCGCCGTGATCGCGGCCGCGCCCACCCACTCGGCGAGGTTCTCGGCGGCGTGCTCGGTCGCGCGCTCGTCGGACTCGACGCTCGTGATCCGGGTCGCCGGGCCGAAGCGGTCGCCGACCGCGGCGGCGAGGAGGCCGACGCCGCCGTACAGGTCGAGGTTCGCGGCGCGCGGATCGAAGGCGGCGTCGTCGATCGCGCCCTGCACCGCGGCCGTGAGCGCCGACGGCGCCTCGCGGTGCACCTGCCAGAAGCCCGTGTCGTCGAGGCGGAACGTGCGGTCGCCGACGCGCTCGCTGATGACCGTCGGCTTCTGCTCGCCGAGCACGAGGCGCGCGTCGCCGACCGTGGGGGCGAGCACATCGACGGTGCCGAGGCCCGTGAATCGCTCGCTGAAGGGCGTCGCGGCCTGCACGGCGGGCGAGGCGAGCGGAGCATCCGTCACCGGGATCACGGTGTGCGAGCGGCTCGCCATCGGGCCGATGCGGCCCTCGTCGTCGACGTGCAGACGGATGCGCGTGCGCCAGCCGAGGCCGTTCGCGGCGTGATCGCCGGGCAGCTGCTCGACCTTGACGTCGCTCTCGATGCCGGCCATGCGCTGCAGCGACTCGGCGAGCACCTGGCGCTTGAGCTCGCGCTGGTGGCTGAGCGCGATGTGCCCGAACTCGGCGCCGCCCGCGCGCTGCCGCGGGTCGCGGTCGATGCTCGCGACCGGCCAGACGTGGTCGCGGCGGTGCTCGCTCGGCTGCAGCACCTCGATCGCGTCGGCCCGCCAGAAGCTCTTCTTGCGGTCGTCGGAGATGCGCGCGCGCACCGTCTCGCCCGGGATCGCGTCGACCACGAAGACCACGCGCCCGTCGAGGCGCCCCACCGAGATGCCGCCGTGCGCGATGCGCTCCACTGTCAATTCGACCTCGCGGCCGGTGTTCTCACCCATCCCGCCAGACTACGGGGGCCGCGCGAGCGCGCCGCGGCGAGCGCCGCCGCCTAGCATCGAGGCGTGCGCCTCATTCTCGCCTCGACCTCGCCCGCCCGCCTCGCGACGCTGCGCGCGGTCGGCATCGATCCGGTCGCGATCGCCCCGCTCGTCGACGAGGATGCCGCGGTCGCCGCCGCGGGCCCGCTGACGGCGGCCGAGATGGTCCAGCTGCTGGCGCGCCTCAAGGCCGAGGCCGTGCTCGACCCGGCCGTGTGCGGTGCCGCGGGGTTCGCGCCCGCCGACCTCGACGGGTTCATCCTCGGCGGCGACTCGGCGTTCGAGCTCGATGGCACCGTGTTCGGCAAGCCGCACGAGCCCGCGGTCGCGCGCGAGCGCTGGCTCGCGCAGCGCGGCCGCAGCGGCGTGCTGCACTCCGGGCACTGGCTCATCGACCACCGCGGGGGCGAGCTGCGCGGCGCCGTCGGCCGCGCCTCGAGCGCGATCGTGCACTTCGCCGACGACATCGAGGAGACCGAGATCGACGCGTACATCGCGACGGGCGAGCCGCTGAAGGTCGCCGGGGCGTTCACGATCGACTCGAAGGGCGCGGGGTTCATCGACCGCATCGAGGGCGACCCGCACACGGTCGTCGGCCTCTCCGTGCCGCTCGTGCGCAAGCTCGTGCACGAGCTCGGCGGGCGGTGGACGGAGCTCTGGAACCGCTGACGGAGGCGTCCGCGGCGGGCCCGCCCGGGCATCCGTCGCCTGTGACCCCCTGCAAGGGATTCGCCCGCCTTTTGTGAGGGCGAGCCAAACGGGGGGTGCGGGGCGGCCCCTAGGGTAGAGAACCATGGCCCGCATCTCGAAGGTACTCATCGCGAACCGCGGCGAGATCGCCGTCCGCGTCATCCGCGCGGCGCGCGACTCCGGTCTCGGCACCGTCGCCGTCTACGCCGACCAGGATCGCGACGCGCGCCACGTCAAGCTGGCCGACGAGGCGTACGCGCTCGGCGGCGCGACGAGCGCCGAGACCTACCTCGTGATCGACAAGCTGCTCTCCGTCGCGCGGCGCTCGGGCGCCGACGCCGTGCACCCGGGCTACGGCTTCCTCGCCGAGAACTCCGAGTTCGCGCGCGCCGTCATCGAGGCGGGCCTCATCTGGATCGGCCCCTCCCCCGAGGCGATCGACGCCCTCGGCGACAAGGTCAAGGCTCGCCACATCGCCGAGAAGGTCGGCGCCCCGCTCGCCCCCGGCACCCTCAACCCCGTCTCGGGCGCCGCGGAGGTGCTCGATTTCGTCGACATCCACGGCCTGCCCGTCGCGATCAAGGCCGCGTTCGGCGGCGGCGGCCGCGGCCTCAAGGTCGCCCGCACGCGCGAGGAGGTCCCCGAGCTCTTCGACTCGGCCACGCGCGAGGCCATCGCCGCGTTCGGCCGCGGCGAGTGCTTCGTCGAGAAGTACCTCGACAAGCCGCGACACGTCGAGACGCAGTGCCTCGCCGACGCGCACGGGAACGTCGTCGTCATCTCCACGCGCGACTGCTCGCTGCAGCGCCGGCACCAGAAGCTCGTCGAGGAGGCCCCGGCGCCGTTCCTGACGGACGAGCAGACCTCGCTGCTGTACGAGTCGTCGAAGGCGATCCTCCGCGAGGTCGGCTACGTCGGCGCGGGCACGTGCGAGTTCCTCATCGGCGCCGACGGCACCGTCTCGTTCCTCGAGGTCAATACGCGCCTCCAGGTCGAGCACCCCGTCTCGGAGGAGGTCACCGGCATCGACCTCGTGCGCGAGCAGTTCCGCATCGCCGAGGGCCAGGAGATCGGCTACGACGACCCCGTCGCCCACGGCCACTCGATCGAGTTCCGCATCAACGGCGAGGACCCGGGCCTCAACTTCATGCCGATGCCCGGCCCCGTGCACGCGCTGCGCTTCCCCGGCGGCCCCGGCGTGCGCGTCGACTCGGGCGTCACGACCGGCGACGTCATCTCGGGCGCCTTCGACTCCCTCCTGGCGAAGCTCATCGTCACGGGCAGGACGCGCGAGGATGCCCTCGAGCGCTCGCGCCGCGCCCTCGCCGAATTCGAGGTGACCGGCCTTCCCACCGTGCTCCCGTTCCACCGCGCCATCGTCGACGACCCCGCGTTCGCGCCCGCCGCCGGCGCTGCCTTCACCGTCTTCACGCGCTGGATCGAGACCGAGTTCGACAACCAGCTCGAGCCCTGGAGCGGCACCCTGACCGACGAGGTGTCGGCGCCCGTCGCCCGGCACACCGTCGTGGTCGAGGTCGGGGGCAAGCGCCTGGAGGTGTCGCTTCCGGAGTCGCTCATGCCGAGCGGAGCATCCCGCCCCGCCGCCGCCCTCGCCGTCGCCCCGCGCCGTCGGGGAGGCTCGGCGGTCGCCGTCGGCGCCTCGGGCGACGCGGTAAAGAGCCCCATGCAGGCCACGGTCGTGAAGCTCGCCGTCGCGGAGGGCGACTCGGTCGTCGCGGGCGACCTCGTCGCCGTGCTCGAGGCCATGAAGATGGAGCAGCCGATGACCGCGCACAAGGACGGCACGGTCTCCGGCGTCAACGCGACCGTCGGCGAGACTGTCGCCGCCGGCCACGTGCTGCTCACGATCGCCGACTAGCCAGCCGGCCGGAGCACCCGCTCGAGATCACGAGTTCTTGGCGAAGACGCGCGAACCTTCTCGTGCCCTCGCCGTTCACCGGTGACCTCGCCCGCGGACGATCACCAGCGGAGGCCGATGCGCCTCAGCAGCGGCCCGAGCATGTCGGCCCGCCGCGCGACATCGAACCCCCACCGGCCATAGCCCGCGAGTTCGAGCCTGACCTCGTCCTCCCTGCCCTTCTCGGCACGAAGCACGTCCCGAGGGCTTCGCCCCCGCACGAATCGCTCGTCGATGTACTTCGCCATCCCGTCGAACTCCGCGCCGATCCGCTGCCCCGGCCAGTAGAAGTCGAGATAGTAGGTCCGTCCGCTGATCGACTCGATCCGGTGCTGCAGTCGCGGAAGGGGGCACCCGAGCCGCAGCATCGTGCAGCGGCTGATCGACTCTCCCGGTAGCTGGGCGCCTGGATCAGCGAACTCGACGACCCTCCTCGCTCGAGCGACACCCCGGTTAGTGCGCATCGCGTCGATCTCGCTCAGCACGTCACGGCGCAGGCGCGCCACGGCATGGACGTCTCCACCCGCCGCAGAGGGGCCGGCAACGAGACGGAGGGCAGCGTCGGCCACCACGACACCCTCCTCGAAGGGCCTGGTCGTAGTGACGTCTGCAACGGTGCGGGCGAGGCCCGTCACCGGTCGTTCGTGCACCAGCTCCGGCAGGAGCGGCCTGTCGGAGCGGTGCCGGATGAAGGTTCGCGAGCTTCCCCGGCGGACGCCCGAGGCGACGGTCACCTCGGGACGGTCCGGGACTCCTCCGTAGATCGGGAGCCCCCACGCGACCGCCGCCGAGCGATGGGAGAGCACCTCGTCGGCCTGCGCGCGATGCCAAACCGCCGCGATGTGGAAGAGGTGGCGCGCCTCGGGTGGACGCGCTTCGAGGTGCGTGCGCTCGATCAGCACGTCGGGCGCGAGCCTCACCAGCTGGCCGGCCCGAGCCGCGCGGTAGACCTGCGACCGTTCGCCTTCGTCGAGGAGTCGCGATGGGCGGATGAACCCCGGGCCCGTGTCACTACCATCGTGGACTTCCCGCATTGCTCGATGATGCCGAGGCCCTCGGCCCGATGCGCGCCTGCCTGCGCAACGGCGAGATGCGCACGACGCATCGCGCGGTGTGGAGGACCGGCACTCCGGCTGTCGCGCGATGAGGACATCCGCTCGCGGCGAGATCAGCATAAGTTTCCGATGATCTCGCTCGAGAGCCGTGATCTCGCGGGACAGGCCGCGGGGCGCGGGGGCGGGCCCCGCGCCCCGCTACTCGCGGATGACGTGCATCGCCCGCGCCGCATCCGTGATGCCGCCCGAGAGCGAGGGGTAGACGCTCATCGCCGACGCGAGCTGGTCGACCGTCAGGCGGTGCTCGACCGCGAGCGCGATCGGCAGGATGAGCTCGGAGGCCCGCGGCGCCACGACGACTCCCCCGATCACGGTGCCGGAGGTGCGCGAGGCGAAGAGCTTGATGAAGCCCTCCTTGATGCCCTGCATCTTGGCCCGCGGGTTCGCGGCGAGCGGCAGCTTGAAGACGGTGCCGCGCGCGACGCCGTCCTCGACGTCCTTCTGCGAGAACCCGACGGTCGCGATCTCGGGGTGCGTGAAGATGTTGGATGTCACGTTCCGACGCTCGACCGGGTCGACCGCGTCGCCCATCGCGTGATAGACCGCGGTACGGCCCTGCATCGACGCGACGGAGGCGAGCGGCAGGAAGTCGCTGCAGTCGCCGACGGCGTAGATCGACGGGATCGACGTGCGCGCGACGCGGTTGACGCGGATGTGCCCGCTCTCCGCGAGCTGCACCCCCGCCTCCTCGAGCCCGAGACCGGCCGTGTTCGGCACGGCGCCGACCGCCATGAGGCAGTGCGAGCCCTCGACGACGCGGCCGTCGGCGAGGGTCACCTTCACGCCCGCGCCCGTGTTCTCGACGCTCTCGGCGCGCGCCTTCGAGAGCAGCTCCATGCCGGAGCGGAGGAACACCTTCTCGATGAGGGCCGCGGCATCGGCATCCTCGCCCGGGAGCACCTGGTCGCGGGAGGAGACGAGCGTGACGCGCGCGCCCAGCGAGCGATACGCCGAGGCGAACTCGGCGCCCGTGACGCCCGAGCCGACGACGATGAGGTGCTCGGGGACGTCCTCGAGCCCGTAGAGCTGCTTCCAGGTGAGGATGCGCTCGCCGTCGGGCTTCGCCGTCGGCAGCTCGCGCGGCGACGCACCCACGGCGACGATGATCGTGTCGGCCTCGCACTCGTCGAAGTCGACGCGCTTGCGCCCGCTGCCGGTGGAGACGACGACGCGGGCGGGCCCGTCGAGACGGGCGTCCCCGTTGAGGATCCGCACGCCCGCGCGCTCGAGCTGCTCATGCATGTCCTGCGACTGCTGGGCGGCGAGGCGCAGCAGCCGCTGGTTGACGGCGGTGAGGTTGACGGCGATCTCGGGCTTGACCGCCCGGCCGCGCTCGCCGCGGGCGAAGAACTGCACGCCGACCTCGCCGGCCTCCATGATCGCCTCGGCCGCCTCGGCCGTCGCGATGAGCGTCTTCGAGGGCACGACGTCAGTGAGCACCGCCGACCCTCCGACGCCCGAGCGCTCGATGAGGGTGACCTCCGCCCCGAGCTGGCGGCCGGCGAGGGCGGCCTCGTAGCCGCCGGGTCCGCCGCCGATGATGACGATGCGCTGGGTCCGTTCGAATGTTGTCGACACGCCCTCCAGTCTTCCACTCCGCCCGCGAACCCCCCAACGGATGCCCGCCCCGCCCGAGCGCGCATGCGCACGACCGCGCGCGGTCGCGCATCGGGCCGCGTCACTACGATGTTCGTCATGTCCGCTGACGCACCGCACCCGCTCGACGACCCGAACGCCGACCCCTTCGCGATCGCCGCCGAGGCCGCCGCGCAGATCGCCGAGAAGACCGGCGTCGCGAGTCACGACATCGCCCTCACCCTCGGCTCGGGCTGGGCGAAGGCCGCCGACCTCATCGGCGAGACGACGGCCGAGATCCCCGCGACCGAGATCATCGGCTTCTCGAAGCCCGCGCTCACCGGTCACGTCGGCACGCTCCGCAGCATCCTCACCCCGAGCGGCAAGCGGGCGCTCGTCATCGGTGCGCGCACCCATTACTACGAGGGCCACGGCGTGCGTCGCGTCGTGCACTCGGTGCGCACGGCGGCCGCGGCGGGCGCGCAGACGATGATCCTCACGAACGGCGCCGGCGGCATCAAGGAGCACTGGACGCCCGGCACGCCCGTCCTCATCAGCGACCACCTGAACCTCACGGCCGACTCGCCGCTCGAGGGCGCGACCTTCATCGACCTCACCGACCTCTACAGCGCGCGCCTGCGCGGCCTCGCCCGCGAGATCGACCCGGGTCTCGACGAGGGCGTGTACGTGCAGTTCCGCGGCCCGCACTACGAGACGCCGGCCGAGGTGCAGATGGCGAAGGCCATGGGCGGCCACATCGTCGGCATGTCGACGGCGCTCGAGGCGATCGCGGCCCGTCAGGCGGGGATGGAGATCCTCGGCATGTCGCTCATCACGAATCTCGCCGCGGGCATCAGCCCCGAGCCGCTCAGCCACGCCGAGGTGATCCAGGCCGGCAAGGACGCCGAGTCGGTCATCAGCGCGCTCCTCGCCCGCATCGTCGCGGCCCTGTAGATCGGAGACCCCATGACGACCCTCGACGCCGCCAAGGCCTGGCGCGACCAGGATCCGGACCCCGTCACGCGGGCCGAGCTCGAGACCATCATCGAGGATGCCGAGGCCGGCGACGCCGCGGCCGTCGCGGCCCTGCACGATCGCTTCGATTCGCGGCTCGCGTTCGGGACGGCCGGGCTGCGCGGCGAGCTCGGCGCGGGCTCGAACCGCATGAACCGCGTGCTCGTGACGCAGGCCGCCGCGGGGCTCGCGCGCTTCCTGCTCGGTCGCGAGAGCCACCCGAGCATCGTCATCGGGTACGACGGCCGCGTGAACTCCGACGTCTTCGCGCGCGACACCGCCGAGATCATGGCGGGCGCGGGCGTGCGCGCGATCCTCCTGCCGCGCATGATGCCGACGCCCGTCCTCGCTTTCGCGGTTCGGCACCTCGGCGTGAGCGCCGGGGTCATGGTGACGGCGAGCCACAACCCGCCGCGCGACAACGGCTACAAGGTGTACCTCGGCGGCCGCGACCACGGCTCGCAGATCGTGTCGCCCGTCGATGCCGAGATCCACGAAGCCATCGTCGATGTCGCCTCCACGACGTCGATCGATCAGCTCCCGCGCTCGAGCGAGTTCGAGGTCTCGGGCGAGGAGGTCGTCGACGCCTACGTCGCCGCGACCGCCGCGCTCGCCCCGCACGGCGAGGGCGCCGCCCTTCGGGTGCCCGTGCCGTTCGTCTACACGGCGCTGCACGGCGTCGGATGGGAGGTCGCGCAGCGCGTGTTCCGCGAGGCGGAGTTCGCCGAGCCGACGGTCGTCGCCGAGCAGATCGAGCCCGACGGCGCCTTCCCGACGGTCGCCTTCCCGAACCCGGAGGAGCCGGGCGCGATGGATCTGTCGTTCGCGACCGCGACGCGCGCCGGCGCGCAGCTGATCATCGCCAACGACCCCGACGCCGACCGCCTCGCGGTCGCGATCCCCGACGCCGACGCCGCCGAGGGCTGGCGCCGGCTGAGCGGCAACGAGGTGGGGGCGCTCCTCGGCTGGCGGGCCGCCGAGCGCCTGCAGCGCGAGGGCCGCATGGCGAAGCTCGCCGCCTCGATCGTGTCCTCCCCCGCCCTGTCGGAGGTCGCGAAGGCGCACGGCCTGAGCTACAGCGACACCCTCACGGGCTTCAAGTGGGTCTCGCGCGTGGGCGGCCTCGCCTACGGCTTCGAGGAGGCCCTCGGCTACCTCGTCGATCCCGAGAAGGTGCGCGACAAGGACGGTATCTCCGCCGCGGTCGACCTCCTCGCGCTCGTCGGCGAGCTCGCGGCCGAGGGGCGCACGCTCGAGGACCACCAGCGCGCGTTCGACGAGCGCTTCGGCGCGTTCGCGAGCGCCCAGGTCTCGCTCCGGGTCACCGACCTCGCGCGCATCCCCGCGATCATGGCGGCACTGCGGGATGCCCCGCCCGCCTCGATCAACGGAGTGCGCGTCTCGCAGGTCGACGACTTCATCCGCGGCTTCGGGGTCTTCCCGGCCTCCGACATCCTGCGCTTCTGGATGGACGGCGGCGCCCGCGTCATCGTCCGCCCGAGCGGGACGGAGCCCAAGGTCAAGGTGTACATCGACGCCTCGAGCACGGAGGGCGGCGTGGACGAGCGCCGCGCCGCGGCCGAGGCCGAGGTCGCCGCGCTCGAGGAGGGCATGCGCGCGCTCATCGTCTAGCGGGCGCGTGCTTGACTGACGGGGTGAGCTCACCGACGCCCGCGCCGACCGCGCCCGCCCGACCGCTCGCGCACGAGCCGCTGCTCGGCCGCGGAGTCGCACGGGCGCTCGTCGCGGCCCTCGTCGTCGTGGCCCTCGGGCTCGCGGCCGGGGCGCTCGGCCTCCCCGAGCTCGCCGGGGTCCTGCGCACGGGCGGCATCCTCGTCGCCGCGAGCGCGCTCGTGCTGCTCTTCGCGCGCCGCGGCGAGGACCGCCTCGAACGCACGCCGGCGATCAGCGCGATCGTCATCGCCGTCGCCTCGGGGCTGTCGGCCGTCGGCATCATCTACCTGCTGAACTCGGGCCCCGACCGGCCGATCGGCATCGTCGGCACGGTCGCCTCGATCGCCATCGTGACGACGGCGGCGTCGGCCGCGGCGTCGACGGCCGTGCTCATCCGCCCGCACGTCGAGGCGATGGCCGCCCACATCTGGTCGGGCATCGCCGGCGCGGGCTTCGCGATCCCCTTCATGGCCGCGGGCGCCGCCCCCGAGCTCATCATGGCCGGAGCGGTGCTCGTGGGCATCGCCGACCGCGCGGGATACCGGCGCCGTGCGCGCGCCCTCGAGGCGCGCGAGCGCGCGATCGCGCTCGGCGGCGCCGGCGGCGTCGATCCGCGCGACGCCCTCCGCTCGCGGGAGCGCGGGCCCGACCTCGCCCGCGACAGTCTCCGTCGGGCGCTCGCTCTCGGGCTCACCGCGATCGGCACGGTCGTG
>NZ_JAUSMI010000008.1 GCF_030645145.1 Microcella sp.
CGTCAGCCGGCGAGGGGCCGCGCGGCGCTGAGCCCGGCGGCGCCGGCGACGGTCGCGGGCCCTGCCGGTCCGTGGGCAGGGAGGTCGAGGTCGGCGAGGGCGACGGGGGCGAGCCCGAGCTCGAGCCCGCGGCATCCGCACCCGGACGACGGCGACCACGACTGCCGGTGACGGCGGCCGGTCACGGCGTCGATGCGCACGCTCGCGGCGTCGCGCTCGCGCAGCACGCGCAGCACCTCGATCGCGGCCTCGGTCGCGAGCATCGGCGCGTCGGCCGCCGCCTCCTGCCCCCACAGCTGCGCCTCGATCGCGGGCCACGAGGGGTCGGCCGCCGTCCGCGCCTGGTCGACGCACGCGAGGCACGGCGTCGTGCCGGGCTCGACGCGCGGGCCGACGGTCGCCGCCTGCTCGCCGATCACGACCGGCACGTGCACGATGTCGCGGCGCAGCCACGCGAGATGCTCGTTCGGATCGATGACGTGGTGGCTCACGAGCACCGCGGCGTCGATCGACTCGTCGAGGACCCCGGCGCCGTGCGCCGCGGCGATGACCGGATGCCCGGCGTCGGCCACGATGCGCGCGATGCGCCCCGCGGCCGGCACCGCTCCGATCACCGCCACGCGTCGCACGGGCGCGACGGGCGGGGGAGCGAACGCGGGCTCGAGCGCGGCCAGCAGCTCGTCGAGACGGGCCGAGGCTACGCCGAGCGTCGAGGCGAGCATCGCGAGGCCGCTGCGCGTGACCCCGGTCGCGAGCGCCGCGATGAGCCGCGCGTCGCCGTCATCGACGCGGTCGATGATCGCGACGACCGGGTCGACGCCGATCTGGATGCTGTGCGGCGTGCGCCACACGAGGGGGCGACGCGGATCGATGCGCAGGACCATGCGCACATGATGCGCGGCGACCCCGCCGGGGGCGTCAGTTGTGCACAGGGCCCTCGTCGTCGCCCTCGGTCGGCTCCTCGCCCGGGGCGCCCTCGACGGGGCGGTCGCCCTCGCCGGCGAGCAGGTCGTTGAGCGCCTGGTCGAAGGCGTCGTCGTCGACCGGTCCGGCCTGGATGCCCGCGATGATGCGCGACGGGTCGTCGATGTCCTCGGCGGTCGGCAGCAGGTCGGGGTGGCCCCAGAGGTCGTCGCGCGCGGCGGCGCCGACGGCATCGGTGATCGCGCGCCAGAAGGCGGCGGCCTCGCGCAGGCGGCGGGGGCGCAGCTCGAGCCCGACGAGCGTCGCGAAGGCCGACTCGGCCGGCCCGCCCGCGGCGCGGCGCCGGCGCACGGTCTCGGCCGCGGCATCCGCTCGGGGGAGTCGGCTCGTCGCATCCGCGGTGACGACGTCGACCCAGCCCTCGATGAGGGCGAGCGTCGTCTCGAGCCGCGCGAGGGCGGCGAGCTGCGACTCGGTCTTGGGCGGGATGAGCGCGCCGCTCGTGAGGGCCTCGCGCAGGCTCTCGGGGTTCGCGGGGTCGAAGTCGGCCGCGACGCTCTCGATGCTCGAGGCGTCGATGCTGATGCCGCGCGCGTAGTCGGTGATCGCGCTGATGAGGTGCGCGCGCAGCCAGCGGGCGTGGCGGAAGAGCCGGGCGTGCGCGAGCTCGCGCACCGAGAGGTAGAGGTGCACCTGGTCGAGGGGGATGTCGAGCCCCTGGGCGAAGGCCGCGACGTTCTGGGGGAGGAGGGCGGCCTGCACGTCGTGGTCGTCCCGGCCCGGGAGGAGCGGGATCCCGATGTCGCCGCCCGAGACGACCTCGGCGGCGAGCTGGCCGACGACGTGCCCGAGCTGCAGCGTGAAGAGCGTGCCGCCGAGCGACCGCATCATGCCGGTCGCGTCGCCCATCATCGCCTTGAGCTCCTCGGGCACCTGGGTGTCGAGGGCCTCCGTGAGGGCGTCGGCGATCGAGAGCGCGACGGGCTCGGCGAGCTGGCTCCAGACCGGGAGGGTCTGGCGGGCCCAGTCCGCGCGTGAGAGCAGCGAGGGCTCGGCCGTGAGCTGCGTGATGCTCGTCGCCTCGTCGAGCCACAGCGCGGCGACGTGCAGGGCCTGCCGGAGCGCCTCGAGCTCGGCGGCGGAGGGCGTGACGGCGCCCGTGGCGGCGATGCGGCCCGCCTCGTCGCGCGCGAGCTTCTCGTCGATGCCCTCGGTCTTCGAGTTCATCGCGCGCTGCAGCTGGCCCATGAGCCGGGCGACCATCGCGGGGTCGGCGGGGAGCCCCGCGGCGCCGGCGAGCCGTGCGGGGTCGATGTCGCCCTCTCCCGCCAGGAACTTGCGCATCATCTCGCGGAACTCGTCCTCGGCGCCGCCGAGGGAATCGTCAGCCATGCCGCCTACGCTAGTGCGGCGCCCGCGCTCTCCGGCCGGGTTTCGCCGTAGGCTGACGGCCGGATTTCGAGAGGAACTACCCGTGTCGCTCTTCACCGACGGCGCCGACGCCGAGCAGGACGAGGCGCGCTCGCGCGGCCGCCGAATCGGCTGGCTCCTGCTCGCCGTGACCGTCTTCGGCGTGCTCGGCATGGCCGTCTTGCCCTCGCCGTACGTCATCGAGCGGCCGGGGCCCGTGTTCGACACCCTCGGCTCGGTCTCGGTCGAGGGCGAGGACGTGCCCCTCATCACGATCCCGACCGAGCCGACCTACCCGACCGAGGGCTCCCTGAGCCTGCTCACGGTCAACGTGCTCGGCAACCCCGAGGCCCGGCCCTCGTGGTTCGAGGTCGCCGCGGCGTGGCTCGACCCCGAGCAGTCGGTCGTGCCGCTCGAGTCGGTCTTCCCTCCCGGCCTCTCGACCGACGATCGCCGCGAGCAGAGCCGCGTCGAGATGGAGAACTCGCAGCAGGAGGCCGTCGCCGCGGCGCTGCGGGCGATCGGCGAGCCCTACGAGAGCCGCCTGTACGTCGTCGAGGCGCAGGAGGGCGGCGCATCCGTGGGCCTCCTCGAGGCCGACGACGTGATCGTCTCGATCCAAGGCGAGCCGGTGCGGGATGTCACGGCGCTGCGCGCCGCGATCGCCGACAACGGCACGGGATCCCCCGTGGTGCTCGGCATCGAGCGCGACGGTCGGGAGCGGACGGTCGAGGTCACTCCGCGGCTGAGCGAGGGGGAGAACCGCGTGCCCGTCATCGGGATCCTCGTCGCGGGCGACTACGAGTTCCCGTTCGAGGTCGAGATCGAGCTCTCCAACGTCGGCGGGCCGAGCGCCGGCATGATGTTCGCCCTCGGGATCATCGACAAGCTCACGCCCGGCTCGCTCGCCGGCGGCGCCGAGGTCGCGGGCACGGGCACGATCGCCGCCGACGGCACGGTCGGCCCGATCGGCGGCATCGTGCAGAAGATGTACGGCGCGGTGGATGCGGGCGCCGAGGTCTTCCTCGCGCCGGCGGAGAACTGCGACGAGGTCGTCGGCAGCATCCCCGCCGGGCTCGACGTCTTCCGCGTCGCGACGCTCGACGACGCGATCGGCGTCCTGCAGACGGTCGCGGAGGACGGCGACCGGAGCGCTCTCGCGCGCTGCGGCTCGTAGCAGCGAGGAGCGCGCGCCGAGCATCCGCGCCCTGAGCGAACAGCGGCCGAGCGCGGGGGCGCCGCCAAGGTTGCGCCCGATAGTCTGGCGGAGCTCGCCACCCGACTCCTAGGAGACCCTCCGTGACGTCCACCGCAACGCCGCCCGCCAACCGCAGCCGGGCGACTCTCGCGATCTCGGCCGGCATCCTCGCCGTCATCGTCGTACTCTTCTTCGTCTTCGCGAACTTCTACACCGACGTGCTCTGGTTCGACCAGCTCGGCTACCTGCCCGTGCTGACGACGCAGTGGCTCGCGACGGGCGGGATGTTCCTCGTCGGGTTCCTCGGCATGTTCGTGCCGGTCTTCGCGAGCCTGCAGATCGCGTACCGCTCGCGCCCCGTCTACGCGAAGCTCTCGAGCCAGCTCGACCGCTACCAGCAGGTCGTCGAGCCGCTGCGCCGGGTCGCGATGCTCGGGATCCCGGCCGTCCTCGGACTCTTCGCGGGCGTCGCCGCCGCGAGCCGCTGGCCGATGGTCCTGCAGTGGGTCAACCGGACGCCGTTCGGCGACGTCGACCCGCAGTTCGGCCTCGACATCTCCTTCTTCATCTACGAGCTCCCGTTCTGGCGCGGCATCGTCGCGTTCGCCTCGGGCGTCGTCCTCCTCTCGGCGATCGCCGCGGTCGCCACGAGCTACCTCTACGGCGCGATCCGGTTCACGGGCCGCGAGGTCCGCATCTCCCGCACCGCGCGCATCCAGCTCGCGATCACCGCCGCCCTCTACATCGCACTGCAGGCCGTGTCGATCTGGCTCGACCAGTACGCCGCCCTGGTTCAGCCGAGCGACGGGTTCCTCGCCGCGGGCGCCGGCTACACCGAGGTCTTCGCGACCATCCCCGGCCGGCAGATCCTCGCCGGCATCGCCGCGCTCATCGCGGTCCTCTTCATCATCACGGCGATCATCGGCCGCTGGCGCCTGGCGATCGTGGGCACCGCCCTGCTCATCGTCTCCGGACTGCTCGTCGGGAGCGTCTACCCGTGGATCGTCCAGCGCTTCCAGGTCGAGCCGAGCGCCCGCTCGCTCGAGGCGCCGTACATCGAGCGCAACATCGAGGCCACGCGCGACGCCTACGGCGTCTCGGGCATCGAGGAGGTGCCCTACGCCGCCACCACGAGCGCCGAGGAGGGCGCGCTGCGGGAGGACGCCGAGACGACCGCGAACATCCGCATCATCGACCCCGCGCTCGTGACCGACGCCTTCGCGCAGCTCGAGCAGTTCCGCCCGTACTACGGGTTCCCGCAGTACCTCGACGTCGACCGCTACGAGGTCGACGGCCAGACCCAGGACACCGTCATCTCCGTCCGCGAGCTCACCCCCAACGAGCAGACGGAGGAGAGCTGGTACAACTCCCGCATCGTCTTCACGCACGGCTACGGGGTCGTCGCCGCTTACGGCAACCAGCGCGCCGACGACGGCCAGCCGCTCTTCCTCGAGGCGGGCATCCCCGCGAGCGGGCCGCTCTCGGACTCGGTGGGCGAGTACGAGCCGCGCATCTACTTCGGCGAGACCTCGCCCGAGTACTCGGTCGTCGGCGCCCCCGAGGGTGCACCGGCCCTCGAGCTCGACTACCCCTCCGAGGGCGGCGAGGAGGACGACACCTCCGGCAACCGCACCTACACGTTCACGGGCGAGGGAGGGCCGGCGCTCGACAACGCCTTCAAGAAGCTGCTGTACGCGATCAAGTTCCAGTCGGAGCAGATCTTCCTCTCCGACGCCGTGAACGACGAGTCGCAGATCCTCTACGACCGCAACCCGCTCGACCGGGTGCAGAAGGTCGCGCCGTACCTGACGCTCGACAGCGACCCGTACCCCGCGATCGTCGACGGTCGGATCCAGTGGATCATCGACGGCTACACCACGTCGGCGAACTATCCGTACTCGACCTCGGTGCCGCTCTCGGCCGCGATCGCCGACACGTACACGCCGACGCCGACGTTCCCGATCGACGACATCAACTACATCCGCAACTCGGTCAAGGCGACCGTCGACGCGTACGACGGCTCCGTGACCCTCTTCGCGTGGGACACCGAGGATCCGATCCTCCAGACGTGGCAGAAGATCTTCCCGTCGACGCTCGAGCCGATCAGCGAGATGAGCGACGAGCTCCTCGATCACGTGCGCTACCCGGCCGACCTGTTCAAGGTGCAGCGCGACATCCTCGGCGAGTACCACGTGACCGACCCCGGCTCGTTCTTCTCGCGCGACGACGAGTGGGTCACGCCGAACGACCCGGGCTCGGCCGCGGCGAACCCCACGCTGCAGCCGCCGTACTACCTGACGATGCAGGTCCCCGGCACGGAGAGCCCCGCGTTCACGCTGTACTCGACGTTCATCCCGGCCTCCTCGGGCGGGAACAGCCGCAACGTCCTGTACGGCTACCTCGCGGCCAACGCCGACGCCGGTGACGACTACGGCAAGCTCACGCTCCTGACCCTGCCGCGCCAGACGACCGTGCCCGGCCCCGGCCAGGTGCAGAACCAGTTCGACTCCGACGCGAACGTCGGCCAGCAGCTCAACCTGCTGCGCCAGGGCGAGACCGAGGTCATCAGCGGCAACCTGCTGACCCTCCCGGTCGGCGGCGGCCTGCTCTACGTCCAGCCGGTCTACGTGCAGTCGACCGGTGGCACGAGCTACCCGCTGCTGCGCAAGGTGCTCGTCGCGTTCGGCAACGAGATCGCCTTCGAGGACACGCTCGATCAGGCGCTCGACGCCCTCTTCGGCGGGGAGTCCGGGGCGGAGGCGGGCGACGGCGACGTCGATCCCATCGACCCGCTCGAGCCGACCGACCCGGAGGAGCCGACCGACCCCGAGCAGCCGACCGAGCCGACGGAGCCGACGACGCCCGACGCGACGTTCGAGGCCGCGCTGCAGGAGGCCCGCGAGGCGCTCCTCGCCCGCGAGGCCGCGTACGCCGCCAACGACCTCGTCGCGGCGGCCGAGGCCGACGAGCGGCTGCAGGCGGCGCTCGAGCGGCTGTTCGAGCTGAGCGAGTCGACGATAGAGGAGTAGGCGGCGTGGGAGCCGACATCGAGCCCGAATGGGTCGCGCTCAACCGCGCCCACTGGGACGAGAAGGTCCCCGTGCATCTCGACAGCGACTTCTACGACCTCGCCCCGTTGAAGCGGGGCGAGGGTCGGCTCTACCCGATCGAGGAGGCGGAGCTCCCGCGCGTCGCGCCCGACGGCTGGGCGGGCCTGCGCGTCCTCCACCTGCAGTGCCACTTCGGGGCCGATTCGCTCGTTCTCGCGCAGCGCGGCGCCGAGGTCGTCGGCATCGACTTCTCGATGCCCGCGATCCGCGCCGCGCGCGAGCTCGCCGACGAGCTCGGTCTCGCCGAACGCACGCGCTTCGTCTGCGCCGACCTGTACGACGCCCGGCACCGCCTGCCCGACCCCGAGGGCTTCGACGTCGTGTACACGACGTGGGGCACGATCGGCTGGCTGCCCGATACCGCCGAGTGGGCGCGCATCATCGCCTGGTTCCTCAAGCCCGGCGGGCGGCTGTACTTTGCGGACGGGCATCCGACCGCCTTCGTCTTCGACGACGCCGGCGCGACCGACGCGGACGACGGGCGCCCCTTCCCCGTCCCGACCTACGGGTACTTCCGCGAGGAGGGGCTGTCCCTCGACGAGGACGGCGACTATGCCGACCCCGAGGCGACCCTCGCGAACTCGCGCACTGTCGAGTGGATGCACCCCCTCGGCCGCACGATCACCGACCTCATCGCCGCCGGCCTCGACATCGACTTCCTGCACGAGCACGACGCCGTGCCGTGGCAGATCTTCGCGGCGTGCGAGCGCGACGGCAGCGGGATGTGGCGCATGCCCGGCGAGCCGATGATCCCGCTGGGGATGAGTCTCGGCGCGACGCGCCGCGCCGACTGACGCGGCTCGTCGGCTCGACGGAGCGGGGCCCGTTCGCTATACGAACATCCCGTCTGTCCTCCAAACGGAGGACACTCGGTCGATGGCCCCCGCGGGCCTAGCCTGAGCCCAACCCGACCCGGGAGGTGCTCATGTCGACAGATCTCGCCGACGCCATGGCGGTGTCCCTCCGCCCCGTCCTCCGCGCGTGGGAGGCGTGGGTCTCCGATGCCCGCGACTCCGTCCCGCGCCCGATCGACGGCCCGCGCGCCGTCGCCGACGGGCCCTCGCCCGACCGCGTCCTGCTCGTCGGCTCGGGTGCTGCCGTGGGCTGGGGCGTCGTCTCGCACGAGCTCGCGCTGCCGGGCGCCGTCGCACGAGCGCTCCGCGCGGGAACGGGTCGCGGCGCCGTCGTCGACGTCCTCGCCGACGAGCGGTGGGGGCTCGCCGACATCGCGCGCGAGCTCCGGCTCGCCTCGCCCGGCCGGTACGACGTCGTCGTGATCGTCCTCGGGGGAGCCGACGTGCTCTCCGGCCAGACCTCCCGCGCGTGGCGCGATGCGATCCACGACCTCCTCGAGGGCTGGCGCGCGGCCGCCGGGTGGGCGACGCGACTCGTCATCCTCGAGATCCCCGAGCTCGGCGAGATCGCGGGGCTGCACGGCGCCGTCCTCGGCTGGGCCGAGCGGCGCGCGCAGGAGCTCAATGAGATCCTGCGCTCGCGCATCGCGACCGAGACGGGCGTCGACGTCGTCCGCCTGCCGGCGTCGCCGGCGCACGGCGTCGCTCCCGATGCGGCCGTCGCGCGCGGCGACTACGCCCTCACCGGGACGATCCTCGCCTCGGCGCTCATGGACGAGCTCGATCGCGTGGTCGGAGTGCCCGTCGCCCGGCGGCGCGCGCTCGACGCATCCGACGCGGCCCGCAACGACCTCCTCGTGCTCGCCCTCTCGCAGCACCGCGCCCGTCTCGAGTGGATCGTCACGGTCGCCGCGGCGGCCTTCCGCGCCCCGTCGGCGCTCGTGACCGTGCTCGGTCCCGACCGCCAGTGGCACGTCGCCCGCACGGGCCACGCGAACGACAGCGTCCCCATCCAGGACTCGTTCTGCCTCTACGCCGTCGAGCTCGACGAGCCGCTCATCGTGCTCGACGCCCAGCGCGACCCGCGCTTCGCCGACAATCCGCTCGTGACCGCGCCCGACGGCATCCGCTTCTACGCGGGGGCCGCGATCGAGGGTGCCGACGGGCGCCCGGTGGGGGCGGTGTGCGTCATCGACCGCGAGCCCCGCACGAGCGTCACCGCCGCCGAGCGGGGTCTGCTCGTGAGCCTCGCCCGCCGCGCCCAGGAGGTCGTCTGGGCGGCGGAGGCCGAGTTCGCGCAGGCCTCCTGAGCGCGCCTGTCGGCCCGAGACGGCGCAGCGACCGCCTCGATTCGACGGATGCTCCGCCCCCTGGTATCGTTAACCCTCGTGCCGCGGGGTGGAGCAGTTCGGTAGCTCGCTGGGCTCATAACCCAGAGGTCGTAGGTTCAAATCCTGCCCCCGCAACCAGTGTCCTGTCTCAGGACATAGGAAACCCTCGAACCTATTGGTTCGGGGGTTTCCCGTGTTTCTGGGGTCCTTTCGGTCGTCCTGTGGGCTGATAGTCGCGGCTGGGGTCGATGGTGAGCTCGCGCAGCAGCTCGCCGGTGGCGGTGTTGATGATCGCGACCTCGAGGTCGTTCACCAGGACCAGGACGTGGGTTCCTGCGTGGGTTCGACTGATGCCGATGTGGTGCAGTTTCGAGGCGATGCGCAGGGTGATGCAGCCGGTCTTGTCGACCTTGTCGTGGCGGACTCGGGTGTGTGCGTCGTGGTCTCTGCCGCCTGCGATCGGCGCGGCTTTGGGCAGGGCTGTGTAGTGGGCTGCGGGGGTTGCTCTGTGCGGCAGCGATCGGTGCGGGCGGTGCTGGTTGTATTCCGTCGCGAACTCATCGAGCAGTAGCTGCAGCTCGTTGATGGTCGTCGGCTGGGGGTCGTGGGCGCGGAGCCAGTTCTTCATCGTCTGCTGGAACCGTTCGACCTTGCCCTGGGTTTGCGGGTGGGAGGGGGAGCCGTTCTTCTGCACGATGTTCCGGCTGCGGAGGGGACTGCTGAGGGTTCCGGTGACTCTTCTTCTTAGGCCGCGGACGCGGCCCTTGTGGTCATGATCGCCTCGAACTCCACCGGCGTCAAACGGCC
>NZ_JAUSMI010000013.1 GCF_030645145.1 Microcella sp.
GCGACCTGACGTTGCGGAACGCCGTCCGCGACCAGCCGCCGAATCAATGCCCAATCTTCCACTGAGATCACCCATCCAATCTGTCTGGGTGGCCTCATTTTCAAGCGTCGCTATGGCCTCATTTTCGAGCGTCGTCGACACGCGCTCCAGCCCGACGCGGGGCGGCCGGGAGGCGAGCGGGTCTCCGCGAGCGCGGGGGCTCCGACGCTGTTCTGACGCAGGGGCCCGCGACGTGCGCGGCGAGCCCCCGCGGCGCGGTCGAGGTTCTAGAGTCGACTCATGGACCCGAGCGCGCGCACCCCCGTGCGGCTCGCGATCCTCGACGATCACGAGCTCCTGCTCGACAGCATCGCCTCATGGATCTCGGCGAACGCCCCCGACTTCGACCTCGTGCTCACGGCGTCGACGTGGTTCGGGCTCGTGCAGAGCGACCGCTTCCCGACCGATCTCGTCCTCATCGACTTCCAGCTGCAGGAGCCCGTCTCGATCGAGGCCCGCGTGCGCACGTGCCGCGCCGCCGGCGCGAAGGTCATCGTGCTCTCGAGCCTCGAGACCGCCGACGACCGCGATCGCGCGTTCGACGCAGGTGCCTCCGCCTTCCTCGCCAAGGCCCTGCCGCTCGGCGAGGTCATGGAGACCGCGCGGCGCGTCATGGGCATGGAGTCCTCCGGCGAGCCCGCGCGCGACTGGCGGCCGCTCCCGTCGGGAGCGCAGCACCCCGCGCGCCCCAAGCTCTCCACGAGCGAGCGCGAGGCCCTCGTGCTCTACGTGAACGGCAACTCGACCTCCGAGGTCGCGCGGCAGATGCACGTGCAGTACGAGACCGCGAAGACCTATCTGCGGCGCGTGCGCGAGAAGTACGCGCGCGCCGGGAGGCCCGCGAGCACCAAGACCGACCTCATCCGACGAGCAGCAGAAGACGGGCACTTGCGCTGATGGCGAAGCTGTACTTCCGATACGGGGCGATGAACAGCGGCAAGAGCACCGCTCTGCTGCAGGCCGCCTACAACTACGAGGAGCGCGGGCAGCAGGTCCTGCTCGCCAAGCCGCGCATCGACACCAAGGGCGACCAGCTCATCGTGTCGCGGCTCGGCGTCACGCGGGAGGTCGACTTCACGATCGGACCCGACGACGACATCTATGCGGTCTTCCAGCGCGAGCGCGAGGCCGTCATCCGCGGCACCGGCCGCGACGTCTCGTGCCTCCTGCTCGACGAGTCGCAGTTCTTCAGCCCGCAGCAGGTCGACGACCTCCTCCGGATCGCCATCCGCGAGGACATCCCCGTCCTCGCCTACGGCATCCGCACCGACTTCCAGACCGCCGCCTTCCCCGGCAGCCGCCGTCTGCTCGAGATCGCGCACTCCCTCGAGGAGCTCAAGACGATTTGCCGCTGCGGCCGCAAGGCCGTCTTCAACGCGCGCACGATCGGCGGCGTGTTCGTCTTCGACGGCGATCAGGTCGCGATCGACGGGGCGGATGTCACGTACGAGAGCCTGTGCGGAGCATGCTACCTCGACGAGTCGGGCGACTCGCTCGCGTCGGGGTGGAGGCCGCCGGTGGCGCTCGGCGGTGCGGCGGAGCTCGGGCCGGATCCGGACTTCGCGTAGGTCGTCCTGCGGGATTCGCGGGGCGGCTGCCGCTGTGCGGCCGCCGTCGGCTGCGCGCGGCTTCGGAGCGCGAGCCCCGCGACACTCCGGCTCGCGCAACCGGATTTGTCCCCATCGCACCGACGGCAGAGCGCTGCGCGCTGCGCCGTTACGGGCGACGTGGGCCCACCTGCTGGGTGCAGGTTCGCGTCCGGAAACTCCGGACCCAATGTGAAAGGGACCGCCCTCTGGGCGGTCCCTTTCACATTCAGTCGGGGTAACAGGATTTGAACCTGCGGCCTCGTCGTCCCGAACGACGCGCGCTACCAAGCTGCGCCATACCCCGGTGCGCCGCGCGAGCGGCAACTCGTCAAGAATAGCCGATGTCGTCGGGCACGAGCGTCACGAGCACCGCCTCGGGCGGGCAGGCGAAGCGGAACGGTGCGTAGATGGAGTGACCGAGACCCGCCGAGACGTTGAGGAATGCCGCACGGTGGGCGTGATGCCACATGCTCAGGCCGCGGGCGCGTTGGCGCGGAATGTCGCAGTTCGTGATGATCGCGCCGTAGCCGGGGAGGGCGACCTGGCCGCCATGGGTGTGGCCGGCGAAGATCACGTCGGCGGCCTGCGTCGTGAAGGCGTTGAGCACGCGCTGATACGGGGCGTGCGTCACGCCGATCATGACTGCCGGGTCGTCGCTGTCGTCCTCATCGAGCTCGCGCAGAGCATCCACGAGACCCGGAAGCGCATCGAGGCGATCCCAGCCGCGGTGCGCGTCGTTCGTGCCCATGAACTCCAGGATCGAGCCGTTGATCGTGAGCTGCGCGACGTCGTTGTTGAGCGAGTGCCATCCGAAGCGCTCGGTGTAGAGGCGCTCGAGGGCGTCGACATCGAGTCGCACCGGCTCGGACGCCGCGCCGGAACCGGACGGCCCGGTCAAGTACCCGAGCGGGTTCTTGAAGCTCGGCGCGAAGTAGTCGTTCGAGCCGTGCACGAAGACGCCGGGCACGCCGTCGAACACCGACAGCGCATCCTCGAGGGCAGGCAGTGCGTCGACGTGACCCATGCTGTCGCCCGTGTTGACGATCAGGTCGGGGCGCAGGTCGGTGAGGGATCGGACGAAGTCGATGCGGTCGAACTGCCAGGGCGCGAGGTGCAGATCGCTGAGGTGGAGGATCCGGATGGGATCGGCGCCGGGGGAGAGCACGGGCACGGTCTCGCGGCGCAGCCCGTAGGCACGGCGCTCGACCGCCGTTGCGTACACGGCGACGGCCGTCGCTGCTCCGAGAGCCGCGACGGCCGCCAGCCGGCCGTTAATCGCCGTCACCGGGGTCCGGGGTCGGGGTGGGTGAGCCGCCGCCGTTCCCGCCGCCGTTGCCGCCGCCGCCGCCGGAGCCGCATCGCTCGCTCGCGACGCCGAGGGTGATGAGCGTGCTCCTGCTCGTGGACGTCCCGGCCGCGGGGTTCTGCGACTCGACGATGCCCTCCCGAGCGGGGTCGGGGCCTCCGTTGATCGGGACGCAGGACGTCGCGATGTTGCTGAAGCCGGCTCCCTGCAGGGCGGCTCGTGCCTGCGCCTCGTCGTACCCGGCGCTCGTCACGTCGGGCACCGTGCCGAGGTTGCCGTTGCTGAGCTGGACGCGCACGATGAGGCCGCGGCCGACGACGGCGCCGGGCGACGGCGAGGTCGCCGCGACCGTGCCCTGGGGCTGGCCGGAGTCGATCGTGCCGCCCTCGCCGTAGCGCAGGCCGAGACCCTCGAGGATGGCGCGCGCCTGCGACGGCGACTGCCCGATCAGGTTCGGCAGCTCGATGCCGCTCCCGCGGACCAGGCGGGCCGGCGGCTCGGGGAACGCGGCGCCGCCGTACTGCGCGTTGGCCGCGCCGAGGATCTCGCGCATGATCCGGTGACGCAGCTCCCCGCCCCAGAAGCCCTCGGGGTTCTGGTACTGGCGGATACGGGCGTCGCCGACGATGTTGCCGACCCAGACCGCGGTCGCGAACTCGGTCGTCGACGTGATGACCCACGTGTCCTTGGACTGGTCCGTCGTTCCGGTCTTGCCGATGATCGGGGTGCCGTCGAACGGGTTGCTTGCGACGGCGGTGCCGCCGTCCACCATCGTGGAGCCCATCGCGAACGACGCAGCGGCCGCGACCTCCGGGTCGATGCCCTGGTCGCACTTCGGTGCCTGACCCGGAAGCTCCTCGCCCTCACGGGAGACGAAGCGGTCCACCATGATCGGCTCGCAGTACTGTCCCCCATTGGCGATTCCCGCGTAGGCCGCCGCCATCGACAGGGGTGCGATCTCGTTCGTGCCGAGGACGGACGACGGGTTGGTCTGCAGCTCGCCGCCGTCGGCGCGGTGCACACCGAGGTCGGCCGCACGGTTGCGGATCTCGCAGAGGTCCAGCTGCGTCGCCATCGACACGAACGCCGAGTTGACCGAGCGGCGCGTCGCCTGGATCGGGTCCATCGATCCTGCAGCGCCCTCGTCATTGCCGAACTTGAACGTCTGGCTGGGGTCGACCCCGTTGCACGAGTCGGTGAAGGCCGAGAAGCGGTACTGGAACGTCGATGCGTCCACGACCTCCCGCAGGCCGCGCCCCTGGTTCAGCCACTCCAGGAGCGTGAACATCTTGTACGTCGACCCGGGCTGGAACCCGCTCGAGCCGCCGTAGGCGCGGTCGGTGTTGAAGTTGACGGCGGTGTACTCCGGGCCCGGGGGCGTCTGACTGTTGTCGAAGAGCTTGTTCTGCGTCATGGTCAGGATGCGCCCGGTGCCGGGCTCCACGGAGACCGCGACCGCCCCGAGCTGGAGGCGCGTCTCGTTCGCCGGCGCGTACCGCAGCACGGCGTCGTAGGCCACCTGCTGCAGAGACATGTTGATCGTGGTGTACACGTCGATGCCGCCGGTCTTCCAGGCGGCCAGGCGGGACTCGGCGTCGGGGCCGAGGGACTCGAAGTTGGCGACGTTCCGGACGACGTAGTCGCAGAAGAACCGGGCGTAGTCGTTCGCCGCGATGCACCCGTTGCGCGGCGGCTGGGGCAGGACGAAGCTCTCGTCGACCGGGATGGCGACGGCGGCGTCGTACTCCTCCTGCGTGATCATCTCGTAGGCGAGCATGTTGCCGAGGATGACGTCGCGACGCTCCTGATTGGCCGCGAAGTTCTCCGGAGTCTTGAGGGAGCGCGCACCGGGCTGCTGCACGATCGCGATGAGGCTCGCCGCCTGCGGGAGCGTGAGGTCGATCGCATTGACGCTGAAGTACTCCTGGGCGGCCGCCTGGATGCCGTAGGTGTTCCCGCCGAAGCCGGCGATGTTGAGGTAGCCCAGGAGGATCTCGTCCTTCGTGAACTCCTTCTCCAAGTTGATGGCGAGCTTCGCCTCGTTGAGCTTGCGCTCGAGGCTCGACACCTGGCAGTCGGCGACGCCGGCGAGGGCGGCCTCGCGGTCGACATCCTCGGTGTTGAGCGCCTCCTGGATGCAGATGTTCTTGACGAGCTGCATGGTCAGGGTCGAGGCGCCCGATTCGATGCCGCCGGAGACCACGTTGCCGACGGCGGCACGGACGACCGACTGCACGTCGACGCCGTTGTGCTCGTAGAAGCGACGGTCCTCACCGGCGAGGGTCGCATTCTTCACGAAGTCGTTGATCTGATCGAACGCGACCTCTTCGCGGTTCTGAGCGAAGACGGTCGCGATCTGCTGGTAGCCGTCCTCCGGGTTCGCGGTCTTCTGCGCGTAGAGCGCGTTGCGCCCGGGGAGCTCGTTGATCTCGATGTACTCGGGGAGGCTGTCGAAGATCCCGATGGTGTTGCTCGCGGCGATTCCCGTCAGGGCGATCGCGGGCGTGACCATGACGGTGGCGAGCACTCCGGCGACGGCCGACAGGGCCACCATCCCGAAGAGTGCGCGGATCGCGCCAGGAGCCCCTTGATTCTGCGCAGACATAGACTCAAGGGTACGCGATGACCCTATGAGGAAGACCGAAGGATCCGACGATGACTCAATGGGAGTACACGACCACTCCGCTCCTCATCCACAGCACGACCGCCATCCTCAACAACTGGGGCGAGCAGGGCTGGGAGCTCGTGCAGATCGTCACCGGCCCCGAGGGCGGTCTGGTGGCGTACCTCAAGCGCCCCAAGGCGGCGTGAGATGAGCCGCATCGACGCGCGCCTCGCCGAGCTCGGCCTGAGCATCCCCGCCGTGGCGAAGCCCGTCGCGGCCTACGTGCCCGCGAGCATCTCGGGCCACCTCGTCTTCACGGCCGGCCAGCTGCCCTTCGTCGAGGGCGCGTTGCCCGCGACCGGCAAGGTGGGCGCCGAGGTGACAGCAGAGGATGCGGCCCGCTACGCGGGCCTGTGCGTGCTCAACGCCCTCGCCGCGGTGCAGAGCGTCATCGGCTCGCTCGACCGCATCACTCGGATCGTCAAGGTCACCGGCTTCGTCGCCTCGGCCCCCGACTTCACCGGTCAGCCCGTGGTCCTCAACGGCGCGAGCACGCTGCTCGGTGAGATCTTCGGCGACGAGATCGGCGCGCACGCGCGCAGCGCGGTCGGCGTCGCGGTCCTGCCGCTCGATGCACCCGTCGAGGTCGAGCTCGTCGTCGAGTTCGCCTAGACCGCCGCACGAACGAGAACGGGGCCCCTCGCCTGGGAGGAGCCCCGTTCGTCGTCTCCGGCCGACCACGGATCGACCGGCCGGATCAGCGCATCGTGTCGGTGATGACGTTGATGACCGTCGAGTCGGTGAGCGTCGTCGTGTCGCCGATCTCGCGGCCCTCGGCGACGTCGCGCAGCAGGCGCCGCATGATCTTGCCCGAGCGCGTCTTCGGCAGCTCGGCGACGACGAAGATCTCGCGCGGGCGGGCGATCGCGCCGATCTGCTCGGCGACGTGCGCGCGCAGCTGCTGGCTCGCCTCGGTCACCGACACGCTCTTCGCCTTCTTCGACCGCAGGATCACGAACGCGACGACGGCCTGACCGGTTGTCTCATCGCTCGCGCCGACGACGGCGGCCTCGGCCACGATCGGGTGCGAGACGAGCGCCGACTCGATCTCCATGGTCGACAGGCGGTGGCCCGAGACGTTCATGACGTCATCGACGCGGCCGAGCAGCCACACGTCTCCGTCGGCGTCGAGGTGGGCGCCGTCGCCGGCGAAGTACTTGGTGACGAACTTCGACCAGTAGGTCTCCTGGAACCGGTCGGGGTCGCCCCAGATGCCGCGCAGCATGCTCGGCCACGGCTCGGTGACGACGAGCAGGCCGCCGGCCTCCTTGCCGACGTGCGTGCCGTCCTCATCGAGGACGTCGATCGAGATGCCGGGAATCGGCACCTGCGCCGATCCGGGCTTCGTCGTCGTCACGCCGGGCAGCGCGCTGATCATGATCGCGCCGGTCTCGGTCTGCCACCACGTGTCGACGATCGGAGTCGTGCCGCCGCCGATGATCTCGCGGTACCAGACCCACGCCTCGGGGTTGATGGGCTCGCCGACCGAGCCGAGCACGCGCAGGCTCGAGAGGTCGTAGGCGAGCGGGATCTCGCGGCCGGCCTTCATGAACGAGCGGATGGCCGTGGGCGCCGTGTAGAAGATGGTCACGCCGTACTTCTGGATGATCTCCCACCACCGGCCGGGGTGCGGCGTGTCGGGGGTGCCCTCGTACATGACCTGGGTCGCGCCGTTCGCGAGCGGGCCGTAGACCATGTAGGAGTGGCCGGTGACCCAGCCGACGTCGGCGGTGCACCAGTAGACGTCGGTCTCGGGCTTGAGGTCGAACACGCTGCGGTGCGTGAAGGCGGTCTGCGTGAGGTAGCCGCCGCTCGTGTGGAGGATGCCCTTGGGCTTCCCGGTGGTGCCGCTCGTGTAGAGGATGAACAGCGGGTTCTCCGCCTCGAACCCCTGGGCCTCGTGCTCGGGCGCGGCCTTCTCCATCGCCTCGTGCCACCAGACGTCGCGGCCGTGCTGCCACTCCACCTCGTTCTCGCCGCGCCGCACGACGACGACCGTCGTCACGTCCGTCTCGGCGGCCGCGAGGGCGGAGTCGACCGCGTGCTTGAGCGGGAAGACCTTGCCCTTGCGCCAGCCGCCGTCGGCAGTGATGACGAGCTTGGCATCAGCATCCTCGACACGGGCCCGGATGCTCTCGGCGCTGAAGCCGCCGAAGATGACCGAGTGGATCGCTCCGAGGCGCGCCACGGCGAGCATCGAGACGACCGCCTCGGGAATCATCGGCAGGTAGATCGCCACGCGATCGCCCTGGCCGACGCCGAGGTCGGCGAGCATGTTCGCCGCGCGCTTCACCTCGGCGGTGAGCTCGGCGTAGGTGATCGAGCGGCTGTCCCCGGGCTCGCCCTCCCAGTGGATGGCGACGCGGTCGCCGTTGCCCGCTTCGACGTGGCGGTCGAGGCAGTTGTAGGCGACGTTGAGCTCGCCGTCGTGGAACCAGCGCGCGAAGGGCGGATTCGACCAGTCGAGGGTCTGGGTGAAGGGGGTGTGCCAGTGCAGCTCGCGCGCCTGGTCGGCCCAGAAGCCGAGGCGGTCGGCGCTGGCCCGATCGTAGAGCTCGGGGCCGGCGACGGCGTTCGCCGTGAAGTCGGGGTCGGGCGCGAAGCGCCGTTCCTCGTGCAGGAGGCTGTCGATCGAAGTCGTGGACATCGTCATCCTTGGTCGATGTGCGTAACAGGCCTGGACTGCCGCAACGCTGAGGTGGTCGTGGGCCATCCTATTCGCGGGCGGAGCGGTCGCCAGGGCTCGGGCTCGCGGTGCGACGAACGCGCGCGACGAGGCGACGAGCGGGCTCATCCGCGCTGCGGATCGCCTACTCCGTCGCGCCCCGGAGCGCCCCCGAGCGAGGGTCGGCACTTTGGGGGACAATTCGCTGGCCGAAAGTCTTGACGAGGAGGGCCGCTGTCGTAGACTGATCCCTGTCAGCAGCAAGACTGACTTGAGCAGCACGGCTACGATTCCCCCCAATCGCGTGCTGCTGAGGCGGCGCCCATTTCCCCCCAAAGTTGGGCGCCGCCCCCCAAGCACCGAACGGCTCCTCCCCACGAGGAGCCGTTCGTCTTTTCTCCGCCCTTCTCTTCGGCGCCCCGTGCGACCGACCGCGGTCGGCGACGATCGGGCGATGCACCGTGCGCCGTTCGTCCCACTCGATCCCCGCGTCCGTGCCGAGACGGACGCCTCGTCCTCGTCGCCGACTCCGGTCGCCCGGCCGCTCGCGGTGGAGCTCCGCGCCGCCCTCGGCCCCCTGGCTCGCGCCGTCGACGACGAGGCGGCGACGGATGTCTTCGTCACGGGCGACGGGGCGGTGTGGCGCGACGCCGGGCGGGGCGTGCAGCGCGTGCCGGGCATCCGTCTCGATGCCACGACCGCGCGCGATCTCGCGGTCCGCCTGATCGAGTTCGGCGGGCGGCACATCGACGAGGCGACGCCGTGCGCCGACGTGCGCATCGGCGACGGCGTGCGCGTGCACGCCGCTCTCCCGCCGATCGCCTGGGCGGGGCCGGCCCTCTCGATCCGGCTGCCGCGCTCGCGGCCCGTGACGCTGGGGGATGCGGGGCTCGCCCCCGCGGCCGTCGACGCGCTGCGCGACGCCCTCCGCGATCGCCGCACCCTGCTCTTCACCGGTGCGACGGGGAGCGGCAAGACCACGCTGCTCGCCGCCTGGCTCTCCGAGGCCTCGACCGCCGAGCGGATCGTCGTGATCGAGGACGTCGCCGAGGCGCGCATCCGGCACCCCCACGTCGTCGGACTCGAGTGCCGGCAGGCGAATCTCGAGGGCGCGGGCGAGGTCGACCTCGCTCGGCTCGTGCGTGAGGCGCTCCGGATGCGGCCCGATCGCCTGGTGGTGGGGGAGTGCCGCGGCGCGGAGGTGCGCGAGTTCCTCGCCGCGCTCAACACCGGGCACCGCGGCGGCGCCGGCACGCTGCATGCGAACTCGCTCGCGGACGTGCCCTCCCGGCTCGAGGCGGTCGGCATGATCGCCGGTCTCGACCCGCTGGCCCTCGCTCGTCAGGCGCTCAGCGGCATCGATCTCGTCGTCCACCTGTCCCGTGGCCCCGGCGGCGAGCGCAGGGCGGAACTCGGTCGGTTCCGACTGGACGAGCGCGAGCGCCTCGCGATCGATCCGGTGCCCGTCGACCCGGTACCCGTCGACCCGGTGCCCGTCGACCCGGTGCCCGTCGAGCCGGGTGCGCGCGGATGACGGAGTCGACCGATGCGCTCGCTAGCCACGTTCACCGGCTCGCCGTCCTCGTCGGTGCGGGCATCGCGCCGGCCTCCGCCTGGCGCCACGTCATGGCCGCCGCGCGTCCGGCTGATGCCGCGCTCGCGGCTCTCGTCGACGACCTCGACGCAGGCGCACCGCTCGGTCTCGCGATCGACCGCGTGGCGCGCGATCGCGACGACGGGTGGCGGGCGCTCGCCGCCGCGTGGTCGGTCGCGACCTCGAGCGGGGCGCCGCTCGCTCCCGCGCTCTCCGCCTTCGCCGAAGCCGTGCGAGACCGGGCGGCGGCGCAGCGCGACATCGCGGTCGCGCTCGCCGGGCCGCGCGCCACCGCGCGCATCGTGCTCGCGCTCCCCGTCGTCGCGATCGGTCTGGCGCTCCTGGCGGGCGCCGACATCCTCGCGAGCCTCGCGCACCCGATCGGCATCGCGAGCATCTTGGCCGGGCTCGCGCTCGGCGTGCTCGCGCGCGCCTGGATGGCGCGGATGCTCCGCGCTGCGGCTCCGCCTCCGCCCACCGTCGGGCTCGATCTGGATCTGCTCGCCGTCGCTGCGGGCGGCGGTGGCTCTCCGGAGGCCGCTCGGGCGACCGTCCTGCGGGCGCTCGTCGACCAGGGGCTGCCCGCGCCATCCGGAGCGCAGGCGGCCGATGATGCGCTCTCCCGGCTCGTCGCGCTGTCCCGCGCGTCGGGGGCTCCGCTCGGAGCGCTCGCGCGGGCCGAGGCAGCGGAGGCCCGGGCGGCGGAGCGAGCGCGGGCTCGACGATCGGCGGAGGAGCTGGCCGTGCGGCTCATGCTGCCGCTCGGCGTGTGCGTGCTGCCGTCCTTCCTCCTCCTCGGCGTCGTGCCGATGCTCGTCGGGCTCCTCTCCTCCACAGCGGGGCCGACGGGGTGACCTCGCGAGTCTTCGCGGTCCGCATCGCCGCGACCTCCCCGCGATGCGCACACTGGACACCGTTCGTGCCCTCGACAGCGCTCACCTCGACTCGTGCGCGCACCGACCAGAAAGGCGCGACCCCCATGTCTCGCAGCCACTCCTCTCTTATGCAGCCGTCCTTCGCACTCGCGGGGGCCTCCTCGCGACGTGCTCCTGGCCTGTGCTCGCCCGTCCGGCAGCGCGCTGCGCTCGTCGCGGCCGTCCGGTCCGGAGATGGAGCCCCGCGCTCCCTCTCTCTTGCGGATGACCGCGGTGCGGCGACCGCCGAGTACGCGATCGCGACGATGGCGGCGGTCGGGTTCGCGAGCCTCCTGGTCGTCATCATGCGCAGCGACGAGGTGCGGGGCATCCTCACCGACATGGTGCGCACCGCGCTGTCCTTCGGCGGATGACGGGAGTGGCGCGGCCGCCGCGACGGACGGCGAGCCGTGATCGCGGAGCCGTCACGGCGGAGACTGCGATCGCGATCCCCGCGGTCGTCCTCGTCCTCGTCGCGAGCCTGCAGGGTCTGGGCGCGGCGACGCTCCTGCTCCGCGCGCAGGACGCGGCGGCCGACGCCGCCCGCTCCCTCGCCCGTGGCGACCCCGACGGCGCGGCGGCCGCGCAGATCGCGGCCGCCGCCCCGGGCGGCCGGCTGCGCTTCGAAGGCTCGGGCGGGATGGTCTGCGCGACGGTGAGCGTGCGTCCGCGCATCCTCTCGATCCCGATCGAGCTCGACGCGCGGTCGTGCGCGCTCGACGAGGGGCGCTGATGGCGGGCGCTCCGCTCGTCCTCGGCCTCATCGCCGTCGTCGCCGCCGGCGGCGGGGGAGCGGTCGTCGCGGGGACCGCGCTCGTCGAGTCGCAGAGGCTCGCCGGTGCCGCCGACGCCGCCGCGCTCGCGGGAGGGGACGCACTCCTCGGCTGGCTCGCCGAGCCCCCGTGCGCGGTCGCCTCCCGTGTCGCGGCGGCCAATCGCACGCACCTCGCCGCCTGCCGAGTAGAAGGGCTCGAGATCGTCGTCGCCGTCTCCGGAACCGCTGCGGGGCTGCCCGTGGAACGCTCCTCGCGAGCCGGTCCGCCTCCGTCGTGAGCCGCCCGCCCTGGGACGCCGCCTTCGACAACCTGTGTATGGTGTGCCAGAACGCGGCATGCGCGCCGCAGCGACCGCCGGGGTGCGGAGTCATCCCCCCGGACGCCCCTGAGATCGAGGAGTACCGTGCCGAGCACGAAGAAGCTGGTCATCGTCGAGTCGCCTGCGAAGGCGAAGACGATCGGCAAGTACCTGGGCGACGGCTACGAGGTGCAGGCCTCCGTCGGGCACGTGCGCGACCTCATCGAGCCGAAGAACCTGCCCGCCGAGCTCAAGAAGGGCCCGCTCGGCAAGTTCTCGATCGACGTCGACAACGGCTTCGAGCCGTACTACGTCGTCTCCGATGAGAAGAAGCGCGTGATCGCCGACCTCAAGAAGGCGCTCAAGGGCGCCGACGAGCTCTTCCTCGCCACGGATGAGGACCGCGAGGGCGAGGCCATCGCGTGGCACCTCCTCCAGGTGCTCAAGCCGTCCGTTCCCGTCAAGCGCATGGTCTTCCACGAGATCACGCCGGAGGCGATCGCCCGAGCCACCGAGTCCACTCGCGAGCTCGACACCGCGCTCGTCGACGCTCAGGAGACCCGGCGCATCCTCGACCGACTCTACGGCTACGAGGTGAGCCCCGTGCTGTGGCGCAAGGTCGGCCCCGGGCTCAGCGCCGGACGCGTCCAGTCGGCGGCGACCCGCCTCGTCGTCGACCGCGAGCGCGAGCGCCTCGCCTTCGTCGCCGCCCAGTACTGGGATCTCGACACGACCCTCTGCCCGGTCGATGCCGAGACCGCGTTCACCGCACGCCTCACGCGCCTCGCCGGCAAGAAGGTCGCGAGCGGCCGCGACTTCGACGACCGGGGCGAGCTCAAGGGCTCCGGCACGATCGCGCTCGACGAGGCGACGGCCACGGCGCTCGCCGAGGCCCTCCGGTCGCCCGATGTCGCGGTCACGGTCACCAAGGTCGAGTCCAAGCCCTACACGCGCCGACCGGCCGCCCCGTTCACGACCTCGACCCTGCAGCAGGAGGCCGCGCGCAAGCTCCGCTTCACCGCTCGACAGACCATGTCGGTCGCGCAGTCGCTCTACGAGAACGGCTACATCACCTACATGCGCACCGACTCGTCCTCGCTGTCGCAGCAGGCCGTCGCCGCCGCTCGCACTCAGGCTTCCTCGCTCTACGGCGCGGAGAGCATCCCCGACAAGCCGCGCGTCTACGCGAGCAAGTCCAAGAACGCGCAGGAGGCCCACGAGGCGATCCGCCCCGCCGGTGACACCTTCCGCACTCCGAGCGCGCTCGAGGGCACCCTCCGCGGGAACGACTGGAAGCTCTACGACCTCATCTGGAAGCGCACCATCGCGAGCCAGATGGCGGATGCCCGTGGCCAGACCGCCTCGGTCGCCATCCAGGCCGGCCCGCTCACCGCCCCCGCCGAGGCCGGTGCGATCGCCGAGTTCGCCGCGAGCGGCACCGTCATCACCTTCCGCGGGTTCCTCGCGGCGTATGAGGAGGGTCGTGACGAGGAGCGGGACGCGGAGAAGAACGCCGCGGACGCTGAGGCGAAGCTCCCCCCGCTCGCCGAAGGGCAGACCCTCTCGGTGCAGGACGTCGAGGCGAAGGGCCACGAGACGAGCCCGCCGCCGCGCTACACCGAGGCGAGCCTCGTCAAGGCGCTCGAGGAGCGCGGCATCGGCCGCCCCTCCACCTACGCGGCGATCATCTCCACCATCGTCGACCGCGGGTACGTCACGCCGCGGGGCACCGCGCTCGTGCCGAACTGGATCGCGTTCAGCGTCGTCCGTCTGCTGGAGGAGAACTTCGCCGACCTCGTCGAGTACGACTTCACCGCCGAGATGGAGGCCGACCTCGACCGCATCGCGAACGGCGAGGCCGACCGCACCGACTGGCTCAAGGGCTTCTACTTCGGCGACGCGCACCAGCCCGGCCTCCGCCCCGTCATCGACAACCTCGGCGACATCGACGCGAAGACCCTCAACTCGATGCCGATCACCGACGAGATCACTCTGCGCATCGGCAAGTACGGCCCCTACCTCGAGGTCGCCGAGGAGGGATCGGAGACGCCGCGCCGCGTCAACCTCCCGGAGGACCTCGCGCCCGACGAGCTCACGCCGATCAAGGCGCAGGAGCTCATCGATGCGCCCGTCGTCGGCGATCGCGTCCTCGGCATCAACCCCGAGAACGGGAAGCAGGTCGTGGCGAAGGACGGCCGCTTCGGCCCGTATGTGACCGAGGTCGACCCTGAGCCCGAGACCCCCGCGGAGCCCGCGGCCGCAGAGCCGGTCGTCGACCCCGCCACGGGCGAGGTCGTCGAGCCGCCCAAGAAGCGCGCGCCCGCGAAGAAGAAGGCCGCGGCGGAGAAGCCGCGCACGGCATCCCTCTTCAAGGACATGGACCCGGCGACGGTCGACTTCGAGACGGCGATGAAGCTCCTGAGCCTGCCGCGCGAGGTCGGGCTCGACCCCGAGTCGAGCGAGCCGATCACGGCGCAGAACGGCCGCTACGGCCCGTACCTGAAGAAGGGCACCGACACGCGATCGCTCGATTCCGAGGACCAGATCTTCGAGATCGACCTCGACGGAGCGCTGGCGAAGTTCGCCGAGCCGAAGTACGGCGCGCGCCGCGCGTCGAGCGCGCTCAAGGAGTTCGACGCCGACCCCGTGAGCGGCAAGCCGATCAAGATCAAGGACGGCCGCTTCGGCCCGTACGTGACCGACGGCGAGACGAACGCGACCATCCCGCGCGGCGAGGAGGTCGAGTCGGTCGACTTCGATCGTGCCGTGCAGCTGCTCGCCGACAAGCGCGCCAAGGGCCCCGCCAAGAAGCCCGTCAAGCGCGCCGCGGCGAAGAAGCCCGCCCCCAAGCGCACGACCGCGGCCAAGAAGAAGTAGTCCGCGTGACCGGCCTCTTCCTGACGTTCGAGGGCGGCGACGGCTCGGGCAAGTCGACGCAGTCCGCGCTCCTCACGGAGTGGCTGACGAGTCGAGGCGAGACCGTCGTCCACGCGCGCGAGCCCGGCGGCACCGAGCTCGGGCTCGAGCTGCGCGAGATCATCCTGCACCGCCGCGGCTACATCGCCCCGCGCGCCGAGGCGCTGCTGTACGCCGCCGATCGCGCGCACAACATCGCGACGGTCGTGCGGCCCGCGCTCGAGCGCGGCGACGTGGTGATCCAGGACCGATACCTCGATTCGTCGGTCGCCTACCAGGGCGCCGGGCGCGTGCTGTCGACCGACGAGGTGCGCGGCCTCTCGCTCTGGGCGACCGAGGGGCTGCTCCCGCACCTGACGGTGCTGCTCGATCTCGATCCCTCGCTCGGCCGCGAGCGCCTCGACGCGAGCCGCACGCGGTACGACCGGCTCGAGGCCGAGGCCGCGGTCTTCCACGAGCGCGTCCGCGACGCGTATCTCGCCCTCGCGCGCGACGAGCCCGATCGCTTCCTCGTCCTCGACGCGACCGAGCCGGTCGCGACCCTGCAGGAGCGCATCCGCACTCGCGTGTCCGCGCTGCTCGATACCCTGACCGCATGACGGGCTGGGACGACCTCACCGGGCAGGAGGCGGCGATCGCCCTTCTGCGCTCGGCGGCGAGCGACCCCGCCTCGATGACGCACGCGTGGCTCATCACGGGGCCCCCCGGCTCCGGTCGGTCGAACCTCGCGTTCGCCTTCGCGACCGAGCTCCTCACCCCTCAGCCCGCCGCGGCGGCGGTCACCGCCGCGCAGGTCGCGGCTCGGACCCACCCCGACCTCGCCGTGCTCGCGACCGAGCGCGTCATCATCTCGATCGACGAGGTGCGGCAGCTGGTCTCGCAGAGCCAGTACTCGCCGAGCGTCGCGCCGTACCGCGTCATCATCGTCGAGGACGCCGATCGCATGACCGAGCGCACGTCGAACGTGCTCCTGAAGGCGCTCGAGGAGCCGCCGCCGCGCACCGTCTGGATCCTGTGCGCCCCGAGCGCCGCCGACCTCATCCCGACGATCCGGTCGCGCGTGCGCGCCGTCCGGCTCCGCGTGCCGAGCGTGCGCGAGGTGGCCGACCTGCTCGAGCGCCGCGACGGCGTCGAGCCGAGCCTCGCCGAGCGCGCCGCCCGCGAGGCGCAGAGCCACATTGGGATGGCCCTCCGACTCGCGACGGACGCCGAGGCCCGCGAGCGGCGGGCCCGCACCCTCGAGCTCGCGCTCGGCGTGACGAGCGTCTCGCGCGCCGTGCTCGCCGCGGAGCAGCTCGTCGCCCTCGCCACGGACGACGCCAAGGCCTTCACCGCCGAGCGCGAGGCTCTCGAGCGCGACGCCGCGCTCCGTTCGCTCGGGCTCGAACCGGGCGGAACCGTTCCTCCCGCGATGCGCGGCGCGCTCAAGGCTCTCGAGGAGGACCAGAAGCGCCGTGCGACCCGATCGGTCCGCGATGGCATCGATCGCGTGCTCGTCGATCTGCTCTCGCTCTACCGGGATCTGCTGCTTCTGCAGCTCGACGCCGGCATCGAGCTCGTGAACGAGTCGCAGCGCGCACGGCTCGAGGAGGTTGCGCGCTCGAGCCCGGCCGAGCAGTCGCTCGCGGCGCTCGACGCGATCGGGCAGGCGCGCCGACGGGTCGAGGGCAATACACCGCCCGTCCTCGCGCTCGAGGCGATGCTCATCACGGCCAGCGGACGGGTGCCCGCGTTAGGCTCGCGGGCGTGACGACCCGACCCCGCCGCTCCGCCGTCGCTCTGGCCCTCGTCGCGGTGCTGGCGCTCTCGGGCTGCGTGCCGACCTGGCTGAGCGGGCTCACGGGGCAGGACACCTCGACGCCCACGGGCGAGGAGGTCGACGCGGGGCTCGAGCCGTACTACCGGCAGGCGCTCGTCTGGGAGCGATGCGGCGGCGGTGCTCAGTGCGCGACCGCGATCGCGCCGCTCGACTGGGACGACCCCGGCGAGGGGGACGACGTCGAGCTCGCGCTCGTGCGCTACCGGGCGACCGAGGAGGCCCAGGGCTCGCTCTTCGTGAATCCAGGAGGCCCCGGCGCCTCGGGCTTCGACTTCGTCCGCGACAGCGTCGACTTCGCGGTGAGCGAGCGACTGCGCGAGCGCTTCGACGTCATCGGATGGGACCCGCGCGGCGTCGGCCGGTCCTCCGCCGTGACGTGCTTCACCGACCCCGCCGACATGGACGAGTTCATCTACGGCGTGCCGGAGGCCGAGCCCGAGACCCCGGAATGGGTCGACGAGCTCGAGCGCAGCGCGCAGCGCTTCGTCGACGCGTGCGCCGAGAACTCCGGTGACCTCCTCGAGCACGTCGACACCGACTCCACGGTGCGCGATCTCGACATGCTCCGAGCCGTCGTCGGCGACGAGTCCCTGAACTACTTCGGCTACTCCTACGGGACGGAGATCGGCGCCCGCTACGCCGACCGCTTCCCCGAGCGCGTCGGTCGGCTGGTCCTCGACGGCGCGACCGACCCGACGACGACCCAGTTCGAGGTCGTCCTCGCGCAGTCCATCGGGTTCGAGTCCGCGCTCACCACGTACCTGACGGAATGCGCCGCCGCAGCGACGTGCCCCTTCCCGACCGACACCGCCGCCGCCCTCGCGGTCGTCGAGCAGCTCTACGAGCGGCTCGAGAGCGACCCCATCGCCGGGCCCGACGGCCGGCTCTTCACCGATTCCGTGCTCGACATCGCGGTCGCGACCGCCCTCTACGACGAGGCGTCGTGGGAGTTCCTGAGCCAGATGTTCACCGAGCTGCGCACGGGGGTCGTCGAGACCGGCTTCCTCCTGGCCGACTTCTACTACGGCCGCGAGAACGGCGAGTACCTCGACAACTCGCTCGAGGCGTTCATCGCGATCAACTGCCTCGACTATCCCGTCGAGCGCGACGCCGAGCGCATCATCGAGCAGAACGCGGCCATCGCCGAGGCCGCGCCCGTGACCTCGGACCCCAGCGTGCTCGGCGATGTGGTCTGCCAGAACTGGCCGCACGAGTTCGAGGGCGAGCTCGAGCCCGTCCGCGCCGAGGGCGCTCCGCCCATCCTCGTCATCGGGACCACGGGCGATCCGGCCACCCCGTACGTCTGGGCCGAGGCGCTCGCCGAGCAGCTCGAGAGCGGCGTGCTCCTCACCTACGACGGGGAGGGCCACATCGCCTACGACGAAGGCGACCCGTGCATCAACGACCTCGTCGACGACTACCTCATCTCCGGGGCGGTGCCCGCGAGCGACCCCGTCTGCGCCGGCTGACCCGGAGCGGGCGGGCTGACGCCGTCGCCCTGCCTGTGCGGAGGGCGCCCGCAGGATGGGCTAGACTCCATAGCCGTGTCCCGGTGCGAACCGAGCACGCCGCCTTAGCTCAGTCGGCAGAGCGATTCACTCGTAATGAATAGGTCGTGGGTTCGATTCCCACAGGCGGCCCCACCCCCCTCCCGCTCGTCGCTCACACGACGATCGGCACCGCCACGGTCCTCAGCGCGACCGTGTAGCCCTGGGCATAGCCCGTCGCGTTCGGGTGGAACGCATCGACGCTGCGGAACAGGCTCCAGTCGTTGATCCACGGGCTCGCGCTGCCGATGCCGTGCCCCGCGAAGATCGCGGTGACGTCGACGAACACGGCGCCCGCGGCTTCGGCGTTGGCCCGGATGACCGCGTTGAGCGTGATCGTCTGCGCGTTCACCTCGTCGGCCCACACGTACTTCGCGTTCGTCCCGGAGGCGTCGAGGTGGAACAGCTGCGGGTAGCCCGTGACGACGACGCGCGCTCCCGCGGCGCGTGCCTGGACGGCGTCGACGACGCCTTGGATGCTCGCGGCGAACTCCGGCGACGCGGCGATGGCGGTGCCGGCGTCGATGCTCGACGCGCACGAGCTCGAGATGAGGACGAAGCAGTTGCGCATGACCGTTCCGAACCCGACGTCGTTGCCGCCGACGGTGATCGTCACGACCTTCGCCGTCGTCGGGATGGCCGGAACCTGCCCGGAGATCACCTGCGCCGTGGTCGCACCGGAGCACGCCGGGAAGGCCACGAGCCGGAGAGTCGCCTCGGCGTCGAGCAGAGAGGGGTAGCTCCGCGAGCTGCGGTAGCAGCTCGTGTCCAGGTAGCTGCGAGCGCCCGTGCCGGCCGCGAACGAGTCGCCGATCGCGGCGTACTCGGCCTCGCCTCCACCGCCTCCACCGCCGCCACCGCCTCCGTTCCCGCCCCCGGGCTTCCCCCCGCCCGGGCTCGTCGGCTTGGCCGCCCACGCGGCATCGTCGCCGACCACCGGGATGGGGGCCAGGACGAGCGCGAGGGCCGCGATCGCCGACGCGATCGACACGATCGCGCTGCGACGAGCGAGAGGCCGGAGGCGTCCGCGAGTGATGAGCATGGGGGTCTCCTTCGGGCAGAGCGCGGCATCGGCGGGTCGCGGACCGATGCCGGGCGCATCGACGGGCCCGAGGATGACCGAACCGTAGTCCTCGCCGGTGCCGCCCGCAGGCCCCCGAACGGGGGGCGCACCGCGGCGCGGTCGCTGGCGGGCCCCCGCGTCCGCGACGCGCCCCGGTATGCGCGACGATGGACCCGTGGATCAGACGCCCGACGACGCCGGCAGCGAGACGCCCGGCCGCGCCGTGGAGCCCTCGCCGCGCATCCCGGTCCCGACCCTGCGGCGCACCGTCCTCCTCGTCGCCGCGCTCAACCTCGCCTACTTCCTCATCGAGGGCGGGGTCGCGCTCGCGATCCGCTCCGTCTCGCTCCTGGCCGACAGCGTCGACTTCCTCGAGGACACCGCGATCAACATCCTCATCGCTCTCGCGCTCGGCTGGTCGCTCGCCGCGCGCGCCGCGATCGGTCGGGCGCTCGCGATCGTCATCCTCATCCCCGCGGTCGCTGTCGTCGTCCAGCTCGTGCTCAAGGTCGGCGAGCCGGCGGCCCCGGCGGTCATCCCGCTGATCCTCACCGCCGCGGGCGCCGCTGTCGTGAACCTCGTCGCGGCGCTCCTGCTCGCGCGCATCCGGGCCTCGTCGGGGGCGATGGGGCGCGCGGCCTGGCTCGCCGCCCGCAACGACGTCGTCATCAACCTGGCGATCATCCTCATGGCACTCGTGACGCTCGCGGTCGGCACCGGCTGGCCCGACATCGTGCTGGGCGGGCTCATCATCGTGCTCAACAGCCGCGCGGCTCTCGAGGTGTGGCGCCTCGCGGGCGAGGAGTCGCTCGCCGCGCGCGCCCTCGCCGGGGAGGACCCCGATGACGACTGAGCCCCGGCACCGGCTCCTCCTCGCGATCGCGTGCCTCGCCACGGTGGTCGCGGGCCTCGGCGTCGCCGCGCAGCACCGCGTCAACGGCGAGCTCGGTCAGGTCATCGGCGACGGTTTCACCGCCGCGCTCATCTCCTTCTCCTCCGGCCTCGTGATCCTCCTCATCGCCTCGGCGGTCTCGCCGCGCGCTCGCGCCGCCTTCTGCGCCATCCGCCCGCTCGTCGCGTCGGGCGAGCTGCGATGGTGGATGCTCCTGGGCGGGCTCGGCGGGGCCTTCCTAGTTCTCGGCCAGAGTCTCGTCGCGGGCATCCTCGGAGTCGCGATCTTCACGGTCGCGACGGTGACCGGCCAGACCGCGATGGGTCTCTGGATCGACGCCACCGGCTTCGCCGGCGGACGGCGCGCACCCGTCACGCCGCAGCGGCTCATCGGAACCGTGCTCACGCTCGCCGCCGTCGTCGTCTCGGTCGCGCCCGAGATCGGCGGGCAGGTCCCCGTCGCTGCGCTCGTGCTGCCGCTGCTCGCGGGGCTCGGCGTCGGAGTCCAGGCCGCGGTCAACGGGCGCGTGCGCGTCGCGACCGAGTCGCCGATCGCCGCGACGACCGTCAACTTCATCGTCGGAACCGCCGCGCTCGCGGTCGTGACGGGCGTCCACCTGCTCATCTCGGGGCTTCCGCAGTCGTTACCGAGCGACCCGATCCTGTACCTCGGCGGGGCGATCGGGGCGGGCTTCATCGCGATCCAGACGATCACGGTGGCGCGGATCGGAGTCCTCGTGCTCGGGCTCTGCCTCGTCATGGGCCAGCTCATCGGCGCGCTCGTGCTCGATCTCGTCGCGCCGATTGGCGTGCCGACCACGGCCTCGACGGCGATCGGCGCGGGGCTCACCCTCGTCGGCGTGCTCGTCGCGTCCATCCCCGGCCGTCGGCGAGGGCGACAGGTCGCGACCGCCGCCGGTCGGTAGAGGCAACCGGCCGCTAGAAGTACGCCGAGCGCACCTCGGGCGCCACGCGCTCGACGACGGGGAGGGCGCGCGCGACGGCGGTCTCGATGCGCTCCTGCAGCTCGTCGTTCGAGATGCGGTAGTCGGTGAAGTCGGCGTCGGAGGCGTAGATGCCGTTCGGCAGAGTGAGCGACTGGAAGAAGCCGAACAGCGGCCGCAGCTGGTGCTCGATCATGAGCCCGTGGCGCTCGCTGCCGCCCGTCGCCGCGAGCAGCACGGGCGTGCCGACGAGCGCGTACTGCTCGACGAAGTCGAAGAGGTGCTTGAAGAGCCCCGTGTACGAGGCCCGGTAGACGGGGCTCGCGACGACGAGCAGGTCGGCAGACTCTATGCGGGCGAGCTCGCCCTCCACGGAGGCGGGAAGCTCCGCACGGCGCACCGTGCCGGCGAGGCCCGGTCCGATGCGGTCCACCTCGACGAGGTGCGTCTCGACGTCGCGCTCGCGGGCGACGACGTCGAGGATCGTCGACACGAGCGCGGTCGTCCTCGACGGCGAGTGCGTGCTGCCGGAGACTCCGACGACGGAGAGCGGGCGGTCGAGAGTGAGCGTCATGGGAAGCACGCTAGGCGTGTTGCCGCGAGCGTTCCAGCGGCGCCGTCACG
This sequence comes from Microcella sp., assembly GCF_030645145.1. Lineage (GTDB taxonomy): Bacteria > Actinomycetota > Actinomycetes > Actinomycetales > Microbacteriaceae > Microcella. Next base: position 21,651 of record NZ_JAUSMI010000013.1, read on the forward strand.
GGGCGACCGGGGGCGTAACCAAGTGACGTCGGGTGACGCCGCGTGACGGCGGCGGGCTCAGGTCGCCCCGCGGCAGACACGCCGATGGCCCGCCCCGGCGGTGCGGGACGAGCCATCGGCGGATGCGGGGCGCCGGCCGTGCGCGGGCCTCAGTCGGCGCCGAGCGGCAGCAGAATGCCCTTCACCCGCTCATCGGTTGCGAGGAACTCCTGCACGGCCGGGTCCTGGAAGGCCTTGATCAGAGCGCGGATGTTGTCGGTTTCGAGGTAGTCGGTGCCGACAGTCAGCTGCCCCGCGAACTCGTCGGGGGCGGCAGGGGCGAAAATCTGCTTCTCGAGCGGGATACCCGCGGCGAGGTAGTACTCCGTATACCCGACCGCGGCGTCGATGTCCGGGAGCGCGCGTGACTGCGCCGCGAAATCGAGGAGCACGATCTCGAGGTTCTTGGGGTTCTCGACGATGTCGTCCTGCGTGGCGGCCGACCGGTCGATTCCCTCGCGCAGCGTGATGAGGCCCGCCCGCTCGAGCAGCCAGAGCCCCTGGGCCTCGTTGGCGGGGTCGGAGTAGAGCGAGATCGTGCCGCCGTCGGGAATCTCGTCGAGCGAGGTGTGCGTGTCGGACCACACTCCGAAGCCCCAGCGGAACACCGGTGTCGCCGCGGTCTCGCGGAAGTCGGGGTTCGCCTCGAGCACCTGACTGAGCCAGAGCTCGTGCTGATACACGGTGGCGGCGATCTCGCCCTCGCTCACGGCGCGATTGATCGTGTTGCTATCGCTTAACCCGCGGAAGGCGACCTCGATCCCGTACTTCGGGGCGACCTCCTCGGCGATGAACTGCACGAGCGCCTGCTCGGCGGCGTTGCCCTCGGCTGTCGCGACGACGAGAGTCGCACCGGGAACGAGGTTCGCCGAGCTCGTAGCGGTGAGCTGGGGGATGGCGATCGCCGCGCTGATCGCCGCGACCGCGAGAACGCCTCCCGCGATCCACGGCCACCAGCGGCGGCGCTTCAGTTCGAAGCCGGAATCGTCGAGGGGGAGCGCAGTGTCTGCGGCCTTGGGGAGTGTGCTGGTCATGCGGGGATGCTCCTCGGAGTTGTGGCGCGGGTGATCCGCGCTCGGGGGGTGGCGACGCGCACGAGTCGATCGCCCGCGAACTGCACGAGCGCAACGAGCGCGACGAGGGTGAGGATCGTGGCGACCATGACGCCGTGATCGAATCGCTGGTATCCGTAGGTGACGGCGACGTAGCCGATTCCGCCGGCACCGATGGTGCCCGCGATCGCGGAGTACTCGATCATCGCGATGGTGTTAATCGTGAGGCCCCCGATGATGGACGGCACCGCCTCGCCCAGCTGCACGGTGCGCACGATCTGCAAGGGAGATGCGCCTGCCGCGCGGGAGACGCGCACGAGGTCGGCGGGAACTCCCCGCAGCGAGTTCTCGACGATGCGCGTGAAGAAGGCGATCCCCGCGATCGCCATGGGCACCACTGCGGCGGCGATCCCGATGTTCGTGCCTGTGATTAGCCTCGTGAACGGCATGATCGAGGCCATCAGGATCAGGAACGGCAGCGACCGGCCGATGCTGATGACAGCGCTGAGCGGCCGGTGCAGTGCGGCGTTCTCGACGAGCCCGCCGGGCGCGAGATTGTGCACGAGCGCGCCGAGAGGCACGCCTAGGAGGACCACGATCGACATGACGATGCCCACCATGACGAGCGTGTCAACGAGCGCGGGCAGCACGAGGGCGGGGATCTCGAGGGGCGGCACACTGACCGACACGAGCGGCCCGGCGATGCGCGCCGCAGTCATGAGGCCGTCTCCAGCGCACGAGCGCGGGCGGGGGCCGCGGTGGGCTGCGAGACCGGCACGCCCTCGAGTCCGAGTCGTCGCAGCGCGGCGACGGTGAGCGGAGCATCCGTCGCTCTGAGTCCGATGGTCGCGTGACCGACGACGCGACCGTGCACCGTCTCGATGCTCGCGCCGAGCAGGCTCACCGGCGATCCGAGCTCGGCGGCGAGAACGCTCAGCCAGTCGGCGGGCACGCCGTCCTCTCCGTACTGCACGCGCCACGGCGCCTCGCCGGCGCCAGCCTGCTGGGCGGCGCGGTGGGGACGAAGAGTGGCACCCAGCTCGGAGTCGGGATCGCGGAGCAGATCCACGAGCGCACCCGACTCGACGATGCGGCCGCGGTCGAGGCGCGCGACGGTGTCGGCGACCGCCAGTACCGTCTCCATCTCGTGCGTGATGAAGAGGATCGACAGGTCGAGCTCGTCGCGCAGCTCGGCGAGCAGCGCCACGATCGACGCCGTGGAGTCGGGATCGAGTCCCGAGGTCGCCTCGTCCGAGAGCAGCACGGTGGGGCGCAGCGCCAGGGCGCGCGCAATGCCGACGCGCTGGCGCTGACCGCCTGAGAGCTCGTGCGGGTAGTGGTGAGCGCGGTCGAGCAGCCCGACGCGGTCGAGCAGCTCGCCGACGCGAGCCCGCACCCCCGCCTTCGTGACCCCCAGGTACTCGAGCGGCAGCGCGATGTTCTGCGCCGCGGTGCGGCGGCTGAGCAAGCCATCGGATTGAAAGATCGTGCCGATACGGCGTCGGGCGAGTCGCAGCTCCCGCGCGCCGAGGCCCGTCAGTTCGTCGCCGTTGACGACGATCGACCCGGAGGTGGGTCGCTCGAGCAGCGTCGTGCACTGCGCGAGGGTGCTCTTGCCGGCACCGCTCGGGCCGACGACGGCCGCGATCTCGCGAGTCGCCACCTGCAGGCTCAGGCTGTCGAGGACGAGCGGCCCGGTCTCGGGGTCGCCGTAGCGCTTGGTCAGTCGATCGATCTTGATCATGGTCGGCGAGCGTACGAGCGGCCCGCGCCCGGCGCGCGCGCCACCGTCATCGAGCGTCGCGCATCGTCACGCGGCGTCGCAGTGCGTCATCTCATGACGCGCCGTGACCTCCCGTGACTCCGGGGCGCGCACGCGGGGCATGCCCCGCGGCACGATGGCTCGCATGTCTCAGCTCATCGAACCCGCACCGACCGATTCCTCGCAGCCCGCGCGCCGCATCCGTTTCAACGCGTTCGACATGAACTGCGTCGCCCACCAGTCCTCCGGGCTGTGGCGCCACCCCGACGACCAGTCGCACCGCTACACCGAGCTCGGCTACTGGACCGAGCTCGCGCAGCTCCTCGAGCGCGGCACATTCGACGGCATCTTCATCGCCGACGTGCTCGGCACCTACGACGTGTACGGCGGGTCGAACGAGGCGGCGATCCGGCACGGCGCGCAGGTGCCCGTCAACGACCCGATACTGCTCGTCTCGGCGATGGCCGCCGCGACCGAGCACCTCGGCTTCGGCGTCACGGCCGGCACGGCGTACGAGCATCCGTACCCCTTCGCCCGACGCATGACGACGCTCGACCACCTCACGAAGGGCCGCGTCGGCTGGAACGTCGTGACCGGCTACCTCCCGAGCGCTGCCCGCAACATGGGGCACGACGACCAGCGCGAGCACGACGACCGCTACGACCACGCCGACGAGTACCTCGAGGTGCTCTACAAGCTGTGGGAGGGCTCATGGGAGGACGACGCCGTCGTCCGCGACCGCGAGGCGGGCGTCTACACCGACCCGAGCAAGGTGCACGAGATCGGGCACGAGGGCACGCACTTCACGGTCCCGGGTATCCACATCTCGGAGCCCAGCCCGCAGCGCACGCCGGTCATCTACCAGGCCGGGGCGAGCCCGCGCGGCATCGCCTTCGCGGCGGGCAACGCCGAGGCGATCTTCGTCGCCGCCCCCACGAAGGAGGTGCTGCGCGGCACGGTCGCGAAGATCCGCGACGCCCTCGAGGACGCCGGTCGCGACCGCTACGCCGCACGCATTTACACGCTCCTGACCGTGATCACCGACGCGACTCCCGAGAAGGCGCAGGCGAAGTACGCCGACTACCTGAGCTACGCGAACCCCGAGGGTGCGCTCGTGTTCATGTCGGGCTGGATGGGGATCGACCTCTCGCAGTACGCCCTCGACGAGCCGGTCGGCAACGTGAAGAGCAATGCGATCCAGTCGGTCATCGCGAATTTCGCCGAGTCGGCTGAGCATGGCCGCGAGTTCACGGTCGGCGACATCGGGAGGCACAGCGCCATCGGGGGCCTCGGCCCGCTCATCGTCGGCTCGGGCGAGCAGATCGCCGATCAGCTGCAGGAGTGGGTCGCCGAGACCGACGTCGACGGCTTCAACCTCGCCTACGCGATCACGCCCGGCACGTTCGCCGACATCGTCGAGCACGTCATCCCCGTGCTGCGCGATCGCGGCGTGTACCCCGACTCCTACGAGGAGGGCACGCTGCGCGAGAAGCTCCACGGGCGCGGCGACCGCCTGCCCGATGAGCACCGCGGTGCACGCTTCCGTGTGGGCGAGCGCGTCGCGGTCTGACGCGGGCGATCGCGGCGACGGATGCGAAGGGCCCCGGCGGTGATCCCGCCGGGGCCCTTCGTCCTGGTCGTCGAGCGCGTGCTCGCGGCGCCCTACGTCTCGTCGCTGGCCTGGAAGTCGAGCGCGAGCGAGTTCATGCAGTAGCGGTCGCCCGTCGGCGTGCCGAACCCGTCGGGGAAGACGTGGCCCAGGTGCGAGCCGCAGTTGGCGCAGCGCACCTCGGTGCGGGCCATGCCCAGAGAGTTGTCCTCGAGCAGCTCGACCGCCTCGGGCCGGACCGACTCGTAGAAGCTCGGCCAGCCGCAGCCGGAGTCGAACTTCGTGCCGGCGACGAAGAGCTCGGCGTGGCAGGCGCCGCACGTGTAGATGCCGGTGCGGCTCTCATCGAGGAGCTCGCCCGTCCAGGCGCGCTCGGTGCCGGCCTGGCGCAGCACCTGGTAGCGCTCCTCGCCGAGCTCCTCGCGCCACTGCTCCTCGGTCTTCTCGACGGCGTACTTGCCGGTCTGCTGCTCGGTCATGATGCCTCCTCCTCGCCCCGCGGGGCGATACGTCGTCTCTCATTAAACTCGACGTCGTGGCGGACTCTTCCCCGATCCAGCGTTCCTGGAGCCAGATGACGCCCGATGACGCCTTCGAGATCTTCGCCCTCCGCACGAGCGTCTTCTACCTCGAGCAGCGCATCGACGAGGAGGAGCTCGACGAGCGCGACCGCGACCCGTCGACGCTGCACGTCTGGATCCGCGACGATTCCGGCGTCGCGAGCTATCTGCGCGTCCTCCTCAACGACGAGCCCCGTCCCGGTGACGCGGATGCCCGGCGCCTCATCGGCCGCGTCGTCACCCGCGCCGACCGCCGAGGCCAGGGCCTGAGCCGGCGCCTGCTCGAGCACGTCATCGCGCAGTTCGGCGCCGAGCCGATGGCTCTGCACAGCCAGAGCCACGTCCAGCCGCTGTACGCCGCGGTCGGCTTCGAGCCGTACGGCGACGAGTACCTCGAGGCGGGCATCCCGCACATCGGGATGCGCCGCGCGCCGACCGCCTGACCGCACCGCGTCTGCCAGGATTCGAGCGTGATCTCGACCGCCGAGAGGTACCGCCGCTTCGCCCGCGAGGCCGCTCCGCGCTCGCCGATCTACGCCGCGTGGTCGGAGGCGATCGCGGGCGACGACGAGCTCCTCGCTCTCATCGACACCCTGCCCGTCGCCGACCGGCAGCCCGTGCTCGTGCTCACCGCGGCGCGCTTCACCGGACTGAGCCCGCGCGGCGACGTGCGCACCTGGCTCGAGGGGGAGTGGGACGCCGTCGCCGCCATCGCCCGCGCCCGCGCGACGCAGACCAACGACCCTCGCCGAACCGGCCCCCTCATCGCGGCGCTGCAGGGCATCCCCGGGCCGATCGCCCTGCTCGAGGTCGGCGCCTCGGCGGGGCTGGGCCTCCTCGCCGACCGCTACAGCCACGTCTTCGCCGGACCGTCGGGCGAGATGCGGATCGACCCGCTCGACGGGCCCTCGACCCTCGAGCTGCGCTGCGAGCTCGGCGCGGGCGTCCCGCTTCCGGCGCGGATGCCCGACATCGTCTGGCGCGCCGGTCTCGACCGCGCCCCCCTCCGCCTCGATCGCGCCGACGACGAGCGCTGGCTGCGCACGCTCGTGTGGCCCGAGGAGCGGGCGCGGGCCGCGCAGCTCGACGCGGCGATCGGCATCGGGCGCGAGCATCCGCCGCACCTCGTCGCCGCCGACGCGGTCGACGGGGTCGCCGCGCTCGCCGCCCACGCGCCCGCCGACGCGACGCTCGTGGTGTGGAGCCCGGCCGTCCTCGTCTACCTCGCGCCGCCCGAGCGGGAGCGCTTCGCGCGGATCGTCGCGGACCTCCCGGGGCACTGGATCTCGCTCGACGGGCGCCGCGTGCTCTCCGAGGTGGGCGCGCGCGCCGAGCGGAGCCTCCCGGGCGCCGACGGCGACTTCCTGCTCAGCGGCGACGGGCATCCCCTCGCGATCGTGAGCCCGCACGGCGAGCGCATCGACCGGTGGGCGGCCGCCGACGCGACAGCCGAGTGAGCCGGTCGCGCGCGTCACGACCGGCTCCGAGCCGGGGCGGGCCTAGCATTCGAGCGTGACCACCGTGCCCGACCCCGAGCGCATCGCGAGCGTGCTCGAGTTCGAGCGCCGCTGGTGGGGCGGCGCGACGGGTCGCAAGGAGGTCCGCATCCGCCAGGAGTTCGGCTGGAGCCCCGCCCGGTACTATCAGGTGCTGAACGCCCTCCTCGACGAGGAGGCCGCCGTGCGCTACGACCCCGTGCTCGTCGGCCGGCTGCGCGAGGTGCGCGCCACCCGCGCCGAGCTGCGCCGCACGCGCCGTCCCGGCACCGGGGCCGCCTGAGCCCCGCCCGCCGCGTTCACCGTCCCCCGCGCCGACCACGACCCTCGCCCACCCGCCCCGGAGGCAGCCGACAGCATGGCCGAGTACCCGAGCGATCGCTTCGACGACGTGCCTGCCGAGCTCGGCCGCGTCGGCGCCCACCGCGCTCCCGCCCCGCGCTCGCGCGGAGGGGTGATCGCGGGCGTCATCGCCCTCGCGACGGGGATGCTCGTGGGGCTCGGTCTGCTGGCCCTGCAGGTCATCGACAGCGGCCTCGATCTCGGCACGCCGCCCCCCGTCGCCCAGCCGCCCGGCGAGCCCGAGCCCGAGGTCACGCCGGTGACCGACCCGGCGACCGTGCAGCTGCCGGAGGGATTCACGATCACGGTGCTCAACGGCGCCGGCATCGCCGGGCTCGGTCAGTCGAGCGCCGATGTGCTGACAGACGCGGACTGGCCCGTCGGCGCCGTCACGAACGCAGCCTCCTCCGACATCGAGACGACGACCGTCTACTACTCGAACCCCGCCGACGAGGGGATCGCCCTCGGCATGGTCGAGCTGCTCGGGCTCGGCACGATCGAGCTCTCCGACGCCTTCGCGGGGGCTCCCATCACCGTCGTCGTCGGGGCCGACGCCGCCGGCTGAGCCCGCCGCGGCCCGACGGCGGACCGCGGTCGGCACGGCATCGGTGAACGCCGTGTTTCGCGCGCGCGACCGTCGTGAGACGGTCCGCCGAGAATGACGGGAATCCCTGGTGCGGGCGCGTTCTGCTGGGTTAGCATCGCGCTCGTCCGCACAGCAGGGAGTCTCCATGGCCAGTGGCACCGTCAAGTGGTTCAACGCCGAGAAGGGTTTCGGGTTCATCACCCTCGAGGGAGGCGGGAGCGACGTCTTCGTCCACTACTCCTCCATCGACATGCCCGGTTTCAAGGTGCTGGAGGAGGGCCAGGCGGTGACGTTCGAGGTCGGGGCCGGCGCTAAGGGCCCCCAGGCGGAGGGCGTGCGCCCCGCCTGAGCGCGGCTCGCCCGATCCCGCTGCGGCCCTGATCGCCATCCCGGGGTTATCGTGACGAAATGCACCGCCTCGCTCGTCGGTCCCCGTCCGCCCTCGTCGCGCTGAGCGCCGTCGCCGCGCTCCTCGTCGGGTGCGTCGGCGAGCCCGAGCCGGCTCCGGTCTCGACGAGCGCCGCGCCCCCGCCGGCGCCGGAGCCCGCGTTCACCTCGACCTACGTCGCGCCCGCGGACTTCGACCTCGCGCCGCTCACGGGCGAGCGCATCGCGGTCGGCGGGCTCGCCTCGCCGTCGCTCGCGGCGAAGATCGACAACCACCCGCTCGCGCGTCCGCAGCTCGGAATCGACCGCGCCGACATCGTCTTCGAGGAGCTCGTCGAGGGCGGCCTGACGCGCTACGTCGCGGTGTGGCACTCGGACGTCCCCGCCGAGATCGGCCCGATCCGCTCCATCCGTCCGATGGACCCGGACATCGTCTCGCCGCTGCGCGGGATCATCGCCTACTCCGGAGGCCAGCAGCGCTTCGTCGACATGATGCGCGCGACCGACGTCTACAACGCGATCCACGGTCAGCCGGACACGAGCGCGGTCATGTTCCGCGGTCGCAATGCACCGTCGCCTCACAACGTCATCGTCCGCGCGCCGCAGCTCATCGCGCAGCACGCCGAGCTCGCCGCCCCGCAGCAGCACTTCGCCTACGCCACCGACGCGGCCTCAGCGTCCGCCGGCCGCGACGGGGCTTCCGCGGCGGGCGTCTCGCTCGTCTTCGGCTCGCTCGCGACGCCGTCGTGGGCGTGGGATGCGGCCTCCGCCGCATGGCTGCGCAGCATGACCGGCGGCGCGCCCGACGTCGCGGCCGGCGGCACGCGCCTGTCGGCGGTCAACCTCGTCATCCTGCGCGTCCCCGTCGCCGTGATCCAGGTCATCCCCACCACGCAGATGATCGGCAGCGGCGAGGCGTGGGTCCTGTCGGGCGGGAAGGCTCTGAAGGTCACGTGGAGCAAGGCCGACCGGAACGCCCCCGTGCGTCTCGTCGACGCGAACGGGCTGGCGGTCCGTCTTGCCCCGGGGAACACCTGGGTCGAGCTCGTCCCCACGGCCGGCTCCGTCGCGATCCGCTGACGCGCGGCCGCCGCGGCCGCTCCCCTCGGCTTGCACTCGCTCTACGAGAGTGCCAGAATCGCTGTTAGCACTCCGGTTCTGCGAGTGCCAGAAGCTACCGTACGTACTGCGTCCGGGAGGGACGAAAGACACACATGGCTAAGATCATCGCTTTCAACGAAGAGGCCCGTCGCGGCCTCGAGCGCGGCCTCAACATCCTGGCCGACGCGGTCAAGGTGACGCTCGGCCCGCGCGGCCGCAACGTCGTCCTCGAGAAGAAGTGGGGCGCCCCCACCATCACGAACGACGGCGTCTCCATCGCCAAGGAAATCGAGCTCGACGACCCGTACGAGAAGATCGGCGCCGAGCTGGTCAAGGAGGTCGCCAAGAAGACCGACGACGTCGCCGGTGACGGCACGACCACCTCGGTCGTCCTCGCCCAGGCGCTCGTCCGCGAGGGCCTCCGCAACGTCGCCGCGGGCGCCGACCCCATCAGCCTCAAGCGCGGCATCGAGAAGGCCGTCGCTGCCGTCTCGGAGCAGCTGCTCAAGAACGCCAAGGAGGTCGAGACCAAGGAGGAGATCGCTGCGACCGCGAGCATCTCCGCCGCCGACCCCGAGATCGGCGCGCTCATCGCCGAGGCGATCGACAAGGTCGGCAAGGAGGGCGTCGTCACCGTCGAGGAGTCGAACACCTTCGGCACCGAGCTCGAGCTCACGGAGGGCATGCGCTTCGACAAGGGCTACCTGTCGGCGTACTTCGTCACGGACCCGGAGCGCCAGGAGGCGGTCTTCGAGGACCCGTACATCCTCATCGTCAACGGCAAGATCTCGGCGATCAAGGACCTCCTTCCCGTCGTCGACAAGGTGATCCAGAGCGGCAAGCAGCTGCTCATCATCGCGGAGGACGTCGAGGGCGAGGCCCTCGCGACGCTCGTCGTCAACAAGATCCGCGGCATCTTCAAGTCGGTCGCCGTGAAGGCCCCCGGCTTCGGCGACCGCCGCAAGGCCATGCTCCAGGACATCGCGATCCTCACCGGCGGCCAGGTCATCAGCGAGGAGGTCGGTCTCAAGCTCGAGAACGCGACCCTCGACCTGCTCGGTCGCGCCCGCAAGGTCGTCATCACCAAGGACGAGACCACGATCGTCGTGGGCGCCGGCGAGGCCGACGCGATCGCCGGTCGTGTGAAGCAGATCCGTGCCGAGATCGAGAACACCGACTCGGACTACGACCGCGAGAAGCTCCAGGAGCGCCTCGCCAAGCTCGCCGGCGGCGTCGCCGTCATCAAGGCGGGTGCCGCGACGGAGGTCGAGCTCAAGGAGCGCAAGCACCGCATCGAGGACGCCGTCCGCAACGCGAAGGCGGCCGTCGAGGAGGGCATCGTCGCCGGTGGTGGCGTCGCGCTCATCCAGGCCGGCAAGCTCGCCTTCGAGTCCGACGCCCTCACGGGCCTCGTCGGCGACGAGGCGACCGGCGCGAACATCGTGCGCGTCGCGATCGACTCGCCCCTCAAGCAGATCGCGCTCAACGCCGGTCTCGAGCCGGGCGTCGTCGCCGACAAGGTGCGCCACCTCCCGGTGGGCCACGGTCTCAACGCCGCCACGGGCGAGTACGTCGACATGCTCGGCGCCGGCATCGCCGACCCGGTGAAGGTCACGCGCTCCGCGCTGCTCAACGCCGCGTCGATCGCCGGTCTCTTCCTCACCACGGAGGCCGTCGTCGCCGACAAGCCCGAGAAGCACCCCGCCCCCATGGGCGACCCGTCGGGCGGCATGGACTTCTAGTCCGCAGTCGTCTCACGAGACACGAGAACGGGGCGGTTCCCTTCGGGGAGCCGCCCCGTTCCGCGTCTGCGGGCGCGCGCCGGGCGGGTGCTCCCGGTCGCGCCCGCGGTCGAGGCCGCGGGGGATCGCGCGTCGGGTCGCGCGTCGACCTCGAACGATCAGCGCGAGAACAGCCTCGCGTTCGCCTGCTCGATCTCGGCGTAGTGCTGACCGGCGCTGCCGAGCGCCTCGGTGAGGGCCGCGAGCGTCTGCTCGATGCGCTGCTGCGTGGCCGTCCACTCGCCCACGAGCGACTGGAACGCCGTCGCGGCCGATCCCTGCCACGAGCCCTGCAGCGCGCCGAGCTGGCCGCTGAGCGACGCGACCTCGGCCTGCAGCCGTCCGATCGAGGCGCGGGCCGCGCCCGTCGCGCTGATGATCGCGTCGCTGTCGACCTGATAGCGGGTCATGAGTGCCTCCTGAGCTCGGTGCGGCGGAGCGTGCCCCCGCCGACGCGAGCAGGTTAGGAGGCCGAGGCGCCGCCGCGCGGCGCCGAGTCGCCGCCCGCGGAGAGCGACGTGCGACGCGGGTTGGGGAGGAGCGGCAGCGAGACCATGAAGGTGGCGCCTCCTCCCGGGGTGTCGAGCACGTCGATGCGCCCGCCGTGCTGGTTGACGATCGAGGCGACGATCGCGAGCCCGAGCCCCGACCCTCCCGTGTCGCGCGTGCGCGAGGAGTCGGCTCGGAAGAACCGCTGGAAGATCTTCTCCTTGAGCGCCGCCGGGATCCCCTCGCCGTGATCCACGATCGAGATCGTCCCCATGCTGCGCGCGCGATCGATGCCCACGACGAGCTCGATGGGCGACCCGGCCGACGTGAATCGCATCGCGTTCCCGACGAGGTTCGTCACGACCTGACGGATCTTGTTCTCGTCGCCGAGCACGACGGCCTCGGCGGCGGGCAGCTCGGGGACGGCCAGCTCGAGCGACGGCTCGGCCGCGGGAGCGGCGGCGCGGCCCCGTCGCCCGCGCAGGCGGGCGATCGCGGCGATGGCCGCGGTGCTCAAGGACGAGGTGGTGGGCTCGGGTGCGGGCGCGGGCTCCGGACGGGCATCCGTCGCCGATGTCGCGGGGGATGCGGCAGCCTCGTCGACCGCGACCGTCACCTCGCGATCGGGGGCGCCGGCCATCGCATCGAGGGCCGCGTCGCGCGCGAGCGGCACGAGGTCGACGGGGCCGGCCTCGAGCGGCTTGGACTCGTCGAGGCGCGCGAGCTCGAGGAGGTCGGAGACGAGCGCGCCCATGCGGATCGCCTCCTTCTCGATGCGCTCCATCGCCTGGGCGACGTCCTCGGGCTTCTGGATGGCTCCCATGCGGTAGAGCTCGGCGTAGCCGCGGAGGGAGACGAGAGGGGTGCGCAGCTCGTGACTCGCGTCGCCGACGAAGCGGCGCATCTGATCGATCGTCGCCGCGCGATCGGCGAAGGCGCGATCGATGCGCGAGAGCATCGTGTTGAGCGAGCGGCTGAGGCGGCCGACCTCGGTGTTGGGGGTCGCTCCGCCGAGGCGCTGGCTGAAGTCGCCGCCCGCGAAGCGCGCCGCGGTCGCCTCGACGTCGCGCAGCGGTCGGAAGGTCGAGGTCACCAGCAGGCGGGTGAGGGCCGCGCTCACGATGACGGCGACGATGCCAAAGCCGAGGAAGATCGAGGCGAATGATCCGATGATGCCGTTCGTCTCGTTGAGGTCGGCGCCGATGACGAGGGTCGCCCGCATGGGGTCGCCCTCCTCCTCGTCGAGCAGCGTCAGGGAGAAGGGCGCGAGCCGCCACTGAGCGGTCCGGTCGGTGCTCGCGACGGTGATGCCCTCGCCGTACCGGCCGTCGATCGCGTCGAAGCTCAACCTGCTGACGTCCGGCGCCTGCCCGAGCTGGCTCGCATCGACGTTGTCGACGAGGACGTCGCCGTCGGCGTCGACGGCGGCGAAGTAGAACGGGCTCGAGAACACCGAGCCGGTCAGGTCGCTGAAGTCGTCGAAGTCGTCGATCGAGAGCCGGTCGGGGGCCTGCGGCAGCTCGGTCGCGGCCTGGCGCAGCTGCCGATCGACCTCGCCGACGAGGGTCTGCTGCAGCACCGTGAGCGTGCCCATGCCGACGACCAGAAGCCCCACCGTCACGACGAGGACGGTGACGCCCGTGATCTTGGATCGGAGGGAGATGCCCTCCCACCACTGGCTCAGCTGCTCATGCATCGCGCACGACGGCGCCCGTCGGCACGGTCTAGGCCTTCGCGGCCTTCAGCATGTAGCCGAAGCCGCGCTTGGTCTGGATGAGCGGCTCGTCGGTGTGCTGGTCGAGCTTGCGGCGCAGGTACGAGATGTAGCTCTCGACGATGCCGGCGTCGCCGTTGAAGTCGTACTCCCACACGTGGTCGAGGATCTGCGCCTTCGACAGCACCCGGTTGGGGTTGAGCATGAGGTAGCGCAGGAGCTTGAACTCGGTGGGGCTGAGCTCGATGACGGCGTCGCCGACGGTGACCTCGTGCGTGTCCTGGTCCATCGTGAGCTCGCCCGTGCGGATGATCGCGTCGTCCTCCTCCTGCATCGTGCGGCGGAGAATCGCCTTGATGCGAGCGACGATCTCGTCGAGGCTGAAAGGCTTGGTGACGTAGTCGTCGCCGCCGACGGTCAGACCCATGATCTTGTCGTCGGTGTCGTCCTTGGCGGTGAGGAAGAGGATCGGGCTCGTGTACCCGCTCGAGCGGAGGCGCTTTGTCACCCCGAAGCCGTTGATGTCGGGGAGCATGACGTCGAGGATGATCAGGTCGGGCTCCTCCTCGAGCACCGCCGAGATCGCCTGGGCGCCGTTGCCGACCGCGCGCACCATGAAGCCCGCGAAGCGGAGCGAGGTGGTGAGGAGGTCGCGAATATTGGGTTCGTCGTCGACGATGAGGATCTTCGGTCCATCAGCCATGGCATCAGTATCTGCGCGTCCGTTGCGAGTTTCCTGAACGCCGCGCCGATGGTCTCAGAGCGGGATGCCCGACTCGGGCCGGAGCGCGCTGTGAGTCGCCCGGGCGCGAGTGTCGGCGCACCGCTCTAAATTCTCCGCATGGACATCGTGCTCATTCCCGGTTTCTGGCTCGACGGCGACTCGTGGAGCACGGTGACGCCGCCGCTGGCGGCCGCCGGCCACCGCGTTCACCCGCTCACCCTGCCCGGCAAGGAGGCTGAGCCCGCACCGCACGGCGGCATCGGCCTGCAGACTCACATCGACGCGGTCGTCGCCGAGCTCGACGCGCTCGCGGCCGCCGGCGCGACTCCCGTCGCCCTCGTCGGCCACAGCGGCGGTGCGGCGATCGTGTGGGGCGCATCGGATGCGCGGCCCGACCTCGTCGGCCGCCTGGTGTTCGTCGACTCGTTCCCCCTCGGCGACGGCAGCGTCGTCAACGATGAGCTGCCGGTCGAGGGCGACTCGGTGCCGCTGCCCGACTGGGATGTGTTCGAGGAGGCCGATCTGCGCGATCTCGACGACGAGCTGCGGTCGCGCTTCCGTGCCATCTCGGTTGCCGAGCCGGCGGGCGTGGCTCGAGATCCGCTGCGCCTGTCGAACGAGGCGCGGTACCGCATCCCCGCGATGGTCATCGCGTGCGAGTTCCCGGCCTCCGACCTCGAGGGGGCGATCGAGCGCGGGGCGTCGTGGGCCGACGAGCTCGCGCGCCTCGACGTCCTCGAGGTCGTCGAGCTCCCGACCGGGCACTGGCCGCAGCTGACGCGTCCGGTCGCCCTCGGCGAGAGCATCCTCGCCGCGGTCGGGCCCGCACGCTAAGCGGGACGACCGCGCTCGCACGGCCGACCTCCACGACGATCGACCTTCGAGGCATAATCACGGAATGGAATCCTCGGTGCACCACGCCCCGCCCCGTGCGCGTAGGTCAGGCACGTCGCATCGCTGGCTCATCGGGCCGATGGCCGCGATGCTGCTCGCCATCGCAGCCCTGCTCGGTGTCATGGTCGGGCCGCGGGCATGCGGTCTCGTCTATCCCGCGTCTGCCTCATGCTTCGCCGGGCAGTTCGACGCTGCGCTCACTCTCTGGATCCTGAGCATCGCCGTGGTCGGCGTCACCGTCGTCGCGATCGGAGCTTTCGTACCGCTCGCTCGTCGCGCCATCTCCATAGCGGGCGCGACTCTCATTGCCGGTTCCACTCTCACGCTGATCGTGGTCCGTGTCGCACTATTCGGGCCGGTCGGCGGATGATGCGCGCTACGCGGCCTCGCCGATCGAGGTCGCGTCCATGATCGTGTAGCTGTAGCCCTGCTCGGCGAGGAACCTCTGGCGGTTCTGCGCGAAGTCCTGGTCGACGGTGTCGCGCGCGACGAGCGTGTAGAAGTGCGCGGGCAGCCCGCTCTCCTTCGGGCGCAGCAGACGGCCGAGGCGCTGGGCCTCCTCCTGGCGCGAGCCGAACGAGCCCGACACCTGGATCGCGACCGTCGCCTCGGGCAGGTCGACCGAGAAGTTGGCGACCTTCGACACCACGAGCACGGGGGTCTCGCCGACCCGGAACTCCTGGAACAGGCGCTCGCGCTCGTCGACGGGTGTCGAGCCGGTGAGCTGCGGCACCCCGAGCGCCTCGCTCAGCTCGTCGATCTGGTCGAGGTACTGACCGATGATGAGGATGCGCTCGCCCTCGTGCTGGGCGACGAGCTGCTTCACGACCTCGAGCTTCGCCGGCGCGGTCGCGGCGAGCCGGTAGCGCTGGTCGTCGGCGCTCGCCGCGTACTCGAGCCGCTCGCTCGCGGGAAGGTCCACGCGAACCTCGTAGCAAGAGGCGGGGGAGATGTAGCCCTGCGCCTCGATCTCCTTCCACGGGGCGTCGAAGCGCTTTGGCCCGATGAGGCTGAACACGTCGCCCTCGCGGCCGTCCTCCCGCACGAGCGTCGCGGTGAGGCCGAGGCGTCGGCGGGCCTGCAGCTCGGCGGTGAGCTTGAACACCGGGGCCGGCAGCAGGTGCACCTCGTCGTAGATGACGAGACCCCAGTCGAGCGCGTCGAGGAGCGCGAGGTGGGCGTACTCGCCCTTCCGCTTCGCCGTGAGGATCTGGTAGGTCGCGATCGTGACCGGCTTGATCTCCTTGAGCTGCCCCGAGTACTCGCCGATCTCCTCGGCCGTGAGCGAGGTGCGGCGCAGGAGCTCGTCGCGCCACTGGCGGGCCGAGACCGTGTTCGTCACGAGGATGAGCGTCGTCGTGTCGGCCGCGGCCATCGCGGCGGCGCCGACGAGGGTCTTGCCCGCGCCGCAGGGCAGCACGACGACTCCCGATCCGCCCTCGAAGAAGTGGTCGACGGCGGTCTGCTGGTACGGCCGCATGCTCCAGCCGCTCAGGTCCAGGTCGATCTCGTGCGGGGTGCCCGGGGTGTACCCGGCGAGGTCCTCCGCGGGCCAGCCGATCTTCACGAGCTCCTGCTTGACCTGGCCGCGGGCCCAGGCGGCGAGCTCGAACGCCGAGTGATCGATGCGCCGGGTGAGAAGCGGGGCGACGCGCTTGTTGTGGGCGATCTCGGTCAGCACCGCGGCATCCGTCGAACGGAGCACGAGGTTGCCCTCCTCGTCGCGCACGATGATCAGCCGGCCGTAGCGGCCCACCGTCTCGGTGATGTCGATCGCGACCGACTGCGGCACCGGGAACTTCGCGTACTTCTCGAGAACCGCGAGCATCTCGGCGGCCTCGTGGCCGGCGGCGCGGGCGTTCCAGAGGCCGAGGCGTGTGATCCGGTAGGTGTGCACGTGCTCGGGGGCGCGCTCGAGCTCGGCGAAGACGGCGAGCGCGTGCCGGGCGTCGTCGGCGAGCGGATTGGCGACCTCCAGCAGCACGGTGCGGTCGCTCTGGACGATGAGCGGGCCCTCGGGATTCATAACGGGCCAGTCTAGGTGCGTCGCCTGGGAGGGCCCGACGCGCGCGCTACTCCAGCGGCTCGAGCGCCGTGATGCTCGAGATCGGCAGGGTGCGCTCGACGTCGGCCTGCAGGTCGCGGCCGCGCACGCGCGAGCCGGCGATGCCCGTGGGCTCGAGCTCGAGGATGCGCTCGGTGCCGTCGGGCATCGCGATCGTCGCGCGCACGCCGAGCTTGCCGCGCACCGCGAGCTCCCACTGGCGCGAGACCCAGGCGGCGCCGCTCTCATTGCTCGTCGATGCGGCGGCCTGACGCAGTCGCGCGACGGCGGCGAGCACCGGGTCCTCCGTCGGGGGAGCGGGCGGTCGCGCCGCGCTCGAGCGCGGGCGCTCGGGCGGCAGGGCGCCGTCGTCGGGGGCGGCAGGGTAGCGGGCGTCGATGAGGGTCCAGAGCACGATCGCGGGCTCGACGCGGCTCACGAGCCGGTGCGGCCCGGTGCGGCGAAGACCGAGGGATGCCGTGGCCGCGTCGACGAGGACGGCTTCGAGCATGACGCCGTCGTCGCTCCGCACGCCCGTCCGAGCGCCGAGCGCCGTGCTCTCGTCATGGTCGAGCGCGCCGACGCGCACCGCGCCGTAGCGCCGCGCGGTTTCGCGGACGAGGTACTCGAGCGGCTGCGGCACGCCCGTGAGCGAGATGTCGTGGAGGAACTTCACGAGGGTGTCGGCGGTCTCGCCGAGGGCGATCGCGCGCGTCACCGACTCCTGCGTGACGCGATAGCGACCGGCGAGCCCCGCGGCCTCCATGACGGCCACGCGGCGCAGGCGTTCGTCGAGCGCGCCCGCGAGCGGGCCGGGCGAGACGATCGTGAGGTCGTGCTGCAGGTAGACCTTGTCGACGGCGGGCGGCACGAGCGGGGCGAGCACCTCGGCGGCCGCCGCGGCCCCGGAGGTCACGAGCGCCGCGCCGATCGATGACGGGCGGCCGTCGGTCGCGATGCCGAGTCGATCGCCCTGGGCGCCGCGCCGGTGCAGGCGGCGCAGCAGGGCATCCCCGCCCGCCGGGTACAGCCAGTCGACGAAGTCGGCGATGCCCTCGCCCCAGCGCGCGTCGACGCGGTCGGCGAGCAGCTCGCGCAGCTCCTCCGGCAGGGCGGATGCCCATGCTGCAGCGAGCGAGGCCCACCGGTCGGCGACGGGGAGGCCCCGCCACTCGTCCACGGTGGGCAGGGGGCGCGTGTGCCCGGCCGAGTCGTCCACGAGCCCGGCGAGGACGGCGAGGTCGAGCAGCACCGGGATCTCGTCGAGCTCGGCGTCGGCGGCGGTCGCGAGGCGCTTGGCCTCGGGCAGCGAGAGCCCCCCCTTCGCGAGGAGGCGCGCGGGGCTCTCCTGGAGGGCGATGAGCAGCTCGGTGACGCGCGTGACCGTCGTGTAGGCCTTCTCGGCGGCGCCGCGGTCGAGGAAGCGGCGGTCGGAGTCATCGACGGGCTCGAGCGCGGGGGGAGCGGGCTCGTCGCGCAGGGCCTCGGTGCTCGGGAGGCCGCGCGCGGGCCAGCTCGCGAGCTCGGCGGCGACGGAGGGCCAGACGAGGACGGCCGGGTCGGCGGCGACGGTGGGCTCCGTCCGACCGTCGGCGGCGTCGCCGAGGGCCACGAGGGCGGCGCGCTCGGCGGGGACGAGATCGTGCAGCAGCGCTACCGGGTCGCGGTCGACGGCGGCAGCGAGGGCGGACAGCGGAAGGCCGTCGGGGTGCTGGGCCGCGGTCGCGATCGCCGCGAGCGCGCGGCGACTGAGGGCGGCGAGGGAGGACGCGACGGTGCCGCCGTCGAGGAGCGCCTCGGCGAGGTCGAAGACGTCACGCAGGCCCGCGGGGCTCACGCCGCGGTCGCGGATCAGGCGAGCGAGGCTCGCGTCATCCCGGTCGCGCAGCCGCGCGGCCAGGGCCAGGGAGGCGGCGCTAGTGCCCGGCATCCCGCGCGGCCCGCCCCCGGCGCACGGCGCTCACGACGAGCAGCGTGATGATGAGGACGAACCCGATGGGCAGGCCGATGAGCGGCAGGACGGTCACGGCGGGCCAGATGCCGACGGTGAAGTCGCCGCGCTCGAGCCCGGAGGCGGTCGCGATGATGACCGCGACGAAGCTCGCGAGGCTCAGCACGATGATGCCGGCGACCATGTAAGCCAGGATGCGCTCCACGCGGTTGGTCATCACGACGGATTCTTCTGGCACGTGACCAGGATAGGTGCCGCCGCCGACGCCGCAGTACCCCCGATCCTGGGGCCGCGGGATCGCGGTATCCTCGAAGGCTGGATCATCCACAGGCGAGGAGTGCGCGCATGCCCACCGGCAAGGTCAAGTTCTACGACCAGGAGAAGGGATTCGGGTTCATCAGCGGCGACGATGGCTCCGAGGTCTTCCTGCACGCCTCCGCGCTGCCCGAGGGGGCGGTCGTCAAGGCCGGCAGCCGGCTCGAGTTCGGGGTGGCCGACGGCAAGCGCGGCGCGCAGGCGCTCTCGGTGCGCGTTCTCGACGCGAAGCCGAGCCTCGTCAAGGCGAACCGCAAGCCCGCCGACGAGATGGCGATCATCGTCGAGGACCTCATCAAGCTGCTCGACAACGTCGGGGGCCGTCTCAAGGGCGGGCGCTACCCCGACGGCGAGCACGGCGCCAAGATCGCGGCCGTGCTGCGTCGCGTGGCGGACGAGCTGGATGCCTGAGTCGGTCGAGAGCGCCGCTCCCGGGCGCGCCGTGCTCGAGCCGCTCGCACGCGAGGCGCTCGGCGAGATCACGAACCCTAAGCACGTCGGCGCGCTGCGCGACGTGACGATCGCCGATGACGTCGCGACCGTGCGCTTCTCGACGACGCAAGGCGGCTACCCCGGCTGGGCGTGGACGGTCAGCATCGCCGTCAACCCCGGCATGGAGCCCGCCATCCTCGAGACCGAGCTCATGCCCGGCGACGGCGCGCTCGTCGCGCCCGACTGGGTGCCGTGGGCCGACCGGCTCGAGGACTACCTCGCGCAGCAGGCCGAGGCCGGCTCCGGCGACGACGCCGACGACGAGGCGGACGACGACGACGAGCACGACGATGACGACCACGAGCTCGACGACGACGTCGACGGGGTCGACATCGACCTGCACGCGGACGACGTCGACGACGACGACGACGAGGATGAAGACCTCGACGACGACGACGAGGACATCGACGACGGCGACCTCGATGACGAGGACGACGACGATGACGACGACCTCGATGACGAGGACGACGACGACGCCGATGAGGACGACATCGACGAGGAGTCCGACGAGGACGACGACTCGGGCCTCTGATCCCGGTCGCCCCGCCGCCCGCTAGCTGTACTCGGCAGGGACGTTGGTGACACAACCGTTGTGAGACAGGGAGACCTCCTGGCTTAGTGGAGCTGTCTAGTTCTTCACTGCCAGGAGGTCTCGTGTCCCACGGTAATGCCCGCTTGAACGTGCGTGGCAGGC